>NZ_JAWPON010000797.1:0-532 GCF_033344315.1 Vibrio sp. 2132-1
GACATTGGTTGGCCATTAACGATTACCGCTTGCTAATGATTGTTATCGAGTAAAAAGGCTCCTTATGGAGCCTTTTTGTTATTTGGCATTCCAATGCACAGTGCTTGGAGCTTTAGAACACCCATGATCTTATTGCTCTTTGTGCTGTACAACGAGACTCGTACCCGTCCTTCAAATACAAAAAAACCGCTGGATTCAGCGGCTTTTTTGTTATTCACATTCAATCAGCGATATTACGCCGCCGTACTCACTTTGAAGTCTGGGTTTACTGCGGTTAGCTTCTTAATCAGATAATTCAGTAATACACCGTACATTGGGACAAACAAGCCAAGGCTGATCACCAACTTGAAGCCGTAATCCACCAGCGCGATTTCCGTCCAATGCTCAGCCATAAATGGATCTGGACTTTGGTAGAATGCAATCGCAAAGAACGCGATGGTATCTAGCGCATTACCAAAGAGTGTCGAACACGTTGGTGCTACCCACCACTGCTTCATTTGGCGTAGGCGGTTGAATACATGCACATCCATGA
>NZ_JAWPON010000798.1:0-532 GCF_033344315.1 Vibrio sp. 2132-1
GGCGAGACGAAGTGGCCATTCAACTGATTCAACAGCGTTTGATCAGTCTTCTCAATGATGCCGCCGAGCCTTACCAATACGTTTATGCGCAGCCTTACTACTCGAATTACCAACGCCTGATGTCGGCGGGTATCTCATTTTCGCCTGACCGCCGTGAACAAATGCACCAAATTTTCATCAGTGCTTTGACGTCACTTCGCGATTACGGCGTGACACAAGCTGAGCTAGAGAGCATCACATCTAACTGGTATGGCGAACTGGCAAATCTTGATTCTGATTGGAGCAAACGCAAGCCAAATAGTTACGCGGAAGCGCGTATTTTCCAATTGGAGCAAGACAGCGTAAGCCAATCGAAAGAGAGTTATGCGCAAAGCTTGGCAGCTTTTTTGGATAAAACGACGCTAGAGAGCGTAAACGCGCAGTTAAAAGAGCTGCTGTCTAATCAACCAAGCTTTGTGAATGGCATGGGCAAAAGTGAAACGCAAGCGCAATTTGCTGATGTATTCACTGCGCTTAACAGCGCCTACCTACA
>NZ_JAWPON010000799.1:0-531 GCF_033344315.1 Vibrio sp. 2132-1
ACAGCGTCAAATTCGATGTCATAGACAATCAAGAATTTACCCTTAATCCGATTCAAAACGACAGCAATCCCGATTTAGAAAGTTTCAGCTGGACTCAAACATGTGGTTCGATATCCATTATTCCTTCTGACACAAGCCAAACCGTCAATCTGACACTTACCGCTCCAAAACTGGACAACGATGAAGAGTATTGCTTCCAGTTTAACGGAACCAGTAAGCATGGTGATCAGTACTCAACCGATGCAAAAGTGTCCGTGGTGTCTCCATCACTGGAAGTTTATGTTGATCACGCATCTCTCCCCTCTTTACATCAGGTATTGGACATCATCGCCTCTGCAGAGGCTCACCCGACAGCTGAGCGCTATGTGTCCTGGGGCCGTATCAATCCGACGCAAGAGCATCTGGCGCAACTGAATATCAGTCGCTTCCCACTTGAGTCAAACCATACATCGGCAGAAATGCTTGAAGCTATTTCTGCCTTTGCAGAAGATCATCACAGACTCAAGGTTTCAATCAGTACCAACACGCTGA
>NZ_JAWPON010000800.1:0-531 GCF_033344315.1 Vibrio sp. 2132-1
GAGCCTCTTTGCTCCTTTTTCTTCATCTATATGAGGCCAATCTATAAGGCCAAATCTGCGTTCCAACTACAACTGTTTAGCCGCCAGTACGCGCTCAACAGTATCCACGATCGCTTGAGTTTGTGGATCGAATTCAATGTTCACCTTGTCACCCACCTGTCGACTGCCAAACAAGGTTCTTTGTAAAGTTTCAGGAATCAAATGCACAGAGAAACGGTTTGCTTCAACTTCTCCAATGGTTAGCGAGCAGCCGTCGATACCGATGTAACCTTTCGCAAGAACATATTTCATCGACTCTTGTGGTAACTCAAACCAAATTGTGCGGTTGTTCGGCGTATCAATCACATCCACAATGTTTGCCATTAAGCTAATGTGACCAGACATATTGTGCCCACCGATTTCGTTACCAAATTTAGCAGCGCGCTCAACGTTAACGGCGCTTCCTTCTTCGAGAAGCCCCAAGTTGGTCAACGCAAGCGTGGCTTGCATCAAGTCAAAGCTGACTCGATTTTCATCGATGTTCGTCACAGT
>NZ_JAWPON010000801.1:0-531 GCF_033344315.1 Vibrio sp. 2132-1
TTTCTGAAGTGAAAGGTTTTGGTCGTCAGAAAGGCCACACTGAGCTATACCGCGGTGCGGAATACATGGTGGACTTCCTACCAAAAGTGAAACTGGAAATTGTTGTTACTGAAGATGTAGCAGACAAATGCGTAGAAACCATCATCGAAACCGCGCAAACAGGTAAGATTGGCGATGGTAAAATTTTCGTAACGGATGTTGAGCGTGTGGTTCGTATCCGTACTGGAGCAGAAGATGAAGACGCGATTTAAGATTTCACTACAATTGCATTTTTGATTAAGCTAAAAGGGAGCCCAATAAGGCTCCTTTTTTATTTCATGCATTCAGGTACGCTCTCATGTTTAAGCGTTTTGTTCTCTCTTTAGCCTTTCTAATCATGGCTGCGGTAGTGAGTTTTCAAGTCATCTTTACCGTGCCAGAACACCCACAGATCATCACACAAACTGGTTCTGAAATTACCGAAGACATTCGATGTATAGAGTTTAGCGGAGCAAAAGCTCTGGACGATAACGGTGAACTCAACCTTTTAGT
>NZ_JAWPON010000802.1:0-531 GCF_033344315.1 Vibrio sp. 2132-1
GCGCCTGGATACTGGCTGTGACGGTTAGGTGATGCCAATTCTTGGATGAGGCATACGCCGCCAACATCGCCTTTTCATCTTTACCTACGCGACTCAGCAAATGCGCCCACTCACTTTTCGCTGCGGCAATTTTATCTGTCGCAATCAACTCTTCAATACGAGTGAGAGAGTTTTGATACGGGTGAATAACCTTAGTATCGAGCTTAATACGATGAGATGGATATTTGATTGACTGACCAATCGCATTCGCCGCAGCCACACTGTAGAAATTGCGCTGACCAACTAAGGTCGCCAATCGCTGTTTGCCTGCAATATCATCTCCCAGCGCAATCTCACTTCGACCTAACCAATATTGCCAGCGAAGCGAGGCTTGATCATCTTTGTTGAGTACGGCAATCCATTGTTGAACACCTTTCCAATCTGCATTTTGAATTGCTAGACGGATACGATTTTCGATCAAAGCGACATTTTTACTGGTTTTCGTCTTATCATCTCGCCATTTGGCTAGTGAATCGGATTCAGTACGAATCA
>NZ_JAWPON010000803.1:0-530 GCF_033344315.1 Vibrio sp. 2132-1
TTTCAAAGCGTGCTTCTTTTGGCAAAGCCGGTTTTAAGTTTTCAATCACAGATTCAAACTTATAACAGTGTGGGCAGTAAAACGAAAAAAACTCTGTAACGGTTGGTTTAGTCGCTTTCTCAACGTCCAACACTTTGTAGTGTTTACCTTCTTCAAATTGAGCAGCGTGAGCGCTGAAAGCCAGTAAAAGTGTGCTGCATAGTGCAAGTAATTTCTTCATTGTTTGTTTTCCTTCGGGCACAACAGTGCCGTTTTAAATATAGCTAAGAGCCAGCTAGTGCTGGAGATAAATAAAGAAGAAATCAAACAATCGGAGGTCGGTAAGGCTTATAAATCACAACCACGGCTTTTTCAGTAGGAGGCTTATCAATAAGCGCCAAGCTGTAAGGCAGTAGCATCAAGCCATTTTGCGACAAAGTCGTGGGAATTTTCACAATGCAAGAAGAGCTGCAACTGGTGTGCGACTTTTGCCCTTTTTCCATCATGTGTTCTTTGTGGTGCGGCTCAACACAATCTGTATTTACGCCGAG
>NZ_JAWPON010000804.1:0-530 GCF_033344315.1 Vibrio sp. 2132-1
TGATGGAGCCCAATCTTGTTGCGCTGTATGGCTTGTTACTGCTTGATATACCGTACCGAGGTGTAGAACGTAGTCGCCGGCGCTGTAGTTGTTACCAACTTGCCAGTTCGGTGTGTAGTTATCCATGGTATCGAAGACATAACCAGCCTGTTTGGCTAGCTGGATAAACTTCGCGAGCTTCGGCAGGTTTTGAGTTGCACCCATGCCACGTTTACCGTCTTCAAACAGGAATTCGTGAGTTAGCACAATAACTTTATCAGCATGCAAAGGTGTACCACATGGGAACTCTTGTGCTTTGGAGTTGATAGGGTTAATTGTCGTAGGCGCACAAGTATTTAGCGCGGAATCGACATACCCAAGGAATGGTTCAGCTTCTGTAAGGCTGTTTGCTGGCATCGCAATGCCCCAGTTTTCAGGGGCCCAATCCACATCCCAACCGTGAGTTTGATAGCCGTTATTCGCTAGGATATTTTGAACCGCGATGGCTGCTTTTACACTGTTGGATGGGTTTGCCGTATCACATGAATAGC
>NZ_JAWPON010000805.1:0-530 GCF_033344315.1 Vibrio sp. 2132-1
TATAGACGCCATTTTTAGTTTATCTGAGATTTGAACGTCAGGAATTTAGCCACCGGCTAGTTTTACTGTCATGCCTTTCTTTTCAAGGTGTGTTTTAATCTTATCTCTTGCGTCACCTTGAATTTCGATGGTGCCATCTTTGACTGAACCGCCACAACCGCATACTTTTTTAAGCTCTGCAGCGAGCAGTTTCAAAGGCGCGTCGTCTAGGTCTAATCCTGAAACGATACAAACGCCTTTGCCTTTACGGCCTTTGGTTTGGCGCTGAATACGAACAATACCGTCACCTTTAGGACGAGCTATTTTTTCTTCTTCCGGTTTAATGCGTCCGGTTTCTGTTGAATATACCAGGGTCATTCTGTTATTTCTTTTGCTGTTGTGCCTGTGCTTGCATCGCTTTCTGCTTTGCAACTAAATAAGCTTCGATGTGTCGTTGAATAGCAGCTTTGCCACCTTTAATGAGTTTACCATTAAACATACAGTACCAACCGTTTGGTTCACCAGTGTCGTTTTTAATGGTATAGCCGTTA
>NZ_JAWPON010000806.1:0-530 GCF_033344315.1 Vibrio sp. 2132-1
TATTGGCCACTTCCGAAATCAGCGGGTTTGGTTTGCAATGCTCATCGGCGGGCTTAACTTTGCGTTGTTCGTCAATCTTTACTCAGTGATGGGCTTTCGTTTGGTTAGCGCGCCGCACAACGTTCCGGTCGGTCTAGCATCGTTGATATTCATCTGTTATCTGGGAGGAACTTTTTCTTCTCGATGCGCAGGGCATTGGAGCAAACGTTACTCTTCTATTCTAGGTATGTTCTTAGGCGCTGTGGTTAGCATGGCAGGCATGTGGATTGCGGCTTTTGAGAGCCTCGCCGCTATGCTTATCGGTCTTCTGCTGATTAGTTTTGGCGCGTTTTTTACCCATACTTTGGCTTACGGCTGGGTAGGACAAAACGCAACACAAGCAAAAGCAACCGCAACAGCTTTGTACTTGGTGCACTACTATGTTGGCGGAAGTTTAGGTGGGTTTTTATTGCTCTACTGTTGGCAACATGGCGGTTGGTCAACCGTACTGCTTGGCGGAAGCGTTTTGTATGCCGTGATGTTTGCTGCCA
>NZ_JAWPON010000080.1:0-1172 GCF_033344315.1 Vibrio sp. 2132-1
CCGCTTCCACAACTTGTTTGGCGAGTTCTTGTCTCACGAGCGTCAAGCACGTATTCCTCAACAAGAAAAAGATCTTCACCGCAATGCGGCGGTCGCTTGGTTACAACAAAAATCGCCACACCAAGCCATTCATCACGCGCAAAAGTCCAACGATAAAGACTTAGTCGTTGAGATTTTGAATGAATTCGGTTGGAAGATGTTCAACCAAGGCGAATTAAGCACACTCGAGCATGCCATCAATAAGCTGGATGCAGAGCTGCTATTTAGCCACCCTAAATTGACGATGTTACGTGCATGGTTAGCGCAGAGCCAACACCGATACAATCAAGTTGGCCAATTGCTTGAAGAAGCCGAAGAAGAGCATAAAAAGCGCAACATCGAGCTAGATATCCATTACCAAGGCCAAGCTAACGCGCTGCTAGCTCAGGTCGCGATTAACAGCAACCAACCCGAGAAAGCGCTTGAACTTGCGGAGCTGGCTCTCAGCCAACTAGACAACACCATTTACCGTAGCCGAATTGTCGCGACCTCAGTCGTAGGCGAAGTGAACCACGTGTTGGGTAAACTCGACCGCGCGTTGCCGATGATGCAGCAAACCGAAAAATTGGCGCGCCAGTATCAGGTTTACCATCAAGCACTGTGGGCGATTTTACAACAAAGCGAAATATTGATTGCTCAAGGTTACGTGCAAGCGGCCTTTGAGCTGCAAGATTCAGGCTTTCGTCTGATTGAAGATCAGCAATTACAGCACGTTCCTCTGCACGAGTTTTTATTGCGTATCCGCGCGCAAGTCTTATGGTGCTGGAACCGCCTAGATGAAGCCGAAGAGTGTGCATACCGAGGCCTACAAATTCTCGAAAACCATTCGCCGAGTAAGCACTTACATAGCTACTCAATGTTGGCACGCATTGCGATTGGCCGTGGCGAACTAGACAAAGCCGGTAAATTCATCGAGCACATTCAACATTTAATGAAGCAGTCTACGTACCACGTAGATTGGACCGCCAACGCCTCTTTATCGTTGATCTTATTCTGGCAAGCGCGTGGCAATACAGAAGCCATGCAAGAATGGTTGAACACGGCGGTTCGTCCAGAATCGGCATGTAACCACTTCTTACAACTGCAATGGCGCAATATAGTGCGTGCACACATCAATTTGGGTCAGTATGAGG
>NZ_JAWPON010000807.1:0-530 GCF_033344315.1 Vibrio sp. 2132-1
GAAAGTGCGCGATTTCCACTATGCAGAAGATAACGAAGAGCAAGAACCAGGTCTTCGTTGTATCGCTGCGCCGATTTATGACCGCTTTGGTCAAATCATTGCTGGCTTGTCTATCTCATTCCCAACCATCCGTTTCGATGAAGAGAGAATGGAATATTACGTCGGCTTACTGCATCAAGCAGGTAAAAACATTTCTGAGCAATTGGGTTACCACGATTACCCGGCATAATCAGAAACAAGAGGCAGCCGCGAGGCTGCTTTTTTTGCCACTTAGAACAATGTTGAAACACCGGTTCATTTTAGAGGTAAACCATGGGCACATCCGTCACTCCAAACATCTTCGACTTTTTAATCAAAATTGACCCCTTTGATAAACTGCCAGAACCTGTGGTTGAAAGCATCGCGAACTCCGTCAAGGTCAAGTACCTCGTGAGGGGTGAAACCATCGGTTTTAGCGCCTTGTGCGATCAACGTTACCTCTACATTATCCGAACCGGCGCCATTGAACAGCGCACGCCTAATGGCGAACT
>NZ_JAWPON010000808.1:0-530 GCF_033344315.1 Vibrio sp. 2132-1
GTGGCGTTTATGGGCGCAGACATGGCAGTGCCAATGGCAAAATCTTACGCAGCCATGGTATCGCTAGGTGTTGAAGATAAAATGGTGCCTGCGATGTTCGCGCAAATTCATCAAAAGCGCCAAGCACCGAAAAACGAAGACGAGTTAAAGAAAGTCTTCACGGACAACGGTGTCGATGGCAACAAATTTGACGCGGCGTACAACAGCTTTGCGGTTAGTTCGATGCAAAAGCGTTTCGATAAGCAGTTCAAAGAGAGCACTCTGACCGGCGTTCCTGGCGTCGTTGTGAATAACAAGTACATCGTTATTCCTAATGAAGTCCGTAGCTATGCCGAGTACAGCGAATTGGTGAACTATCTGCTAACGCTATAAATTAAAAGAAATGAAAAATGGCGGCCAAGTGGTCGCCATTTTTTTTGAACTCGTTATCTCAGTACGGTTGTACAAGCTTGAGTTGGTACGCTAGTCATGAATATCGCGTGCGGATAAAACAAGCTAGCAACGGTGATAGCGACATTGCACGGTTGTGC
>NZ_JAWPON010000809.1:0-530 GCF_033344315.1 Vibrio sp. 2132-1
TGACGCGTTGATTCCGATTTGGGTTCGCAGCTTATTAGCACTCTCTATCGTTGTCATCACAGCGCCATTAATGCCAACAATGCCTACGGTTGAACTCTTCTCATTAACCTCTTTGTTTCTGGCATTTGAGCAAGCGATTTGGGGGGTGATGTTCGGTCTGATTCTGCACATGCTGTTTAACGTGTTCACCATGCTCGGCCAAACCATTTCTTTGCAGATGGGTTTGGGTATGGCAATGATGAACGACCCTGTGAATGGTCTGTCGGTGGCGATTCTAGGCCGTATCTTTTTGATTTTTTCGACCTTACTCTTTTTGTCACTAGAAGGGCACTTACTGGTGATCGACATCGTTATTCAGAGTTTTGTGGTGTGGCCTGTTGGCTCAGGCATCACGGCCCTATCACTACAAGGCGTGATCAATGTGTTTGGTTGGATGTTTGCGGCTTCTCTCGCACTTGCGCTGCCTGCCATCGTGTCAATGCTGTTGGCGAACATCAGCTTTGGTGTGATGAACCGCGCCGCACCGTCTC
>NZ_JAWPON010000810.1:0-530 GCF_033344315.1 Vibrio sp. 2132-1
AATCCTGTCAAAATTACGCAAAAGTCCAATGGCTTTTTAACCAACTTCATCCATGCTTGACGCAAGTACTTTGTCAAACGGATTCTGATGCAGAGCGATTTGAACGCTTAGGCGTCAATAAAGAGAAGCTATCGGTCACGGGCTCGATTAAATTTGATATTCAAATTTCAGATCACGTGAAGCAACAAGGCAAAGCACTTCGAGCACAACTTGGAAAAGACCGCCCAGTATGGATTGCAGCGAGTACGCATAAAGGCGAGGATGAACAGGTCTTAGAGGCACATAAACAGATTTTAGAATCTCATCCCAATGCTCTACTCATTTTAGTTCCTCGGCATCCGGAACGATTTGACGATGTTTTCGCTCTTTGTAAAAAACAAGGCTTTGAAACTGTCCGTCGCACAGAAAAGCAACCTGCAGAAAACACAACTCAGATTTACCTAGGCGATACAATGGGTGAAATGCTCGTATTGATTGGTGCAGCAGACATCTGCTTTATGGGTGGCAGTCTAATCGGAGATAAAGTCGGT
>NZ_JAWPON010000811.1:0-530 GCF_033344315.1 Vibrio sp. 2132-1
TCAGATCATCTGTGACACTGATTCTTCCCATTGCGCCAATCGCCATGCCAGAGCGAACAATGGCTCGTTGAGCAGAAGAGGTGTTACAGCAAGCTAAGAGTTGATATGGCGTTCCTCTTTTGGTCAGCGCATTAATAGCGGCGGCGTGGTATTTACAATCGGTTTGAAATAGCGCGAGAGGGATTGGCTGTGATTCGTCGATAGTGAAATCGGGGTGACTGATCCACACGCCTCTATCACTTGCGAGCCAGTATCCTTCTTCGCTATCGGGTGCACGAGTCACGATGGCGGCGTCTAATTTGCCTTCATCTAGCCATTCGCGGAGCGTCACGCTTGGCTCACTGTACACCTGGATAGAGCAGGTCGGTTCGGTTTGCTGCAATACGCGGATGACTTTAGGCAGCAGACTATCGTTATAGTCTTCTGGACATCCTAAACGCAGTGGGCGTTTGTTTTCGTAGCGTTTTACTTGCTTGACGGCTTGATTGTGCAAACTTACGAGTTGCTCTGCATGCGCACGAAGTGACATA
>NZ_JAWPON010000812.1:0-529 GCF_033344315.1 Vibrio sp. 2132-1
TCGGTATTTGGGGCGAGTGCGACATCCAGTAAACCGGCTTGTCCACTGGTGTTAACATTCTGAACAGTATGGATTTTTTGGCGTTGACCAGTCATCACATTGAGCAATGAAATGGTGCCATTTTTCTCGTTCACTACTACGCGTTGCGAATCGATAAATTCAATGCCCCAAGGGACTTGAAACCCATTGGCAACCTCATCAGCTTGGTATTGCGCAGCATGAAGTGAAAAAGATAAACAAGCGAGCAGGGCGATGGTTACAATTCTCATGGGTCCTTCCATGTTGAAGTGCGTGGATGCTTAAAAGCTAACACTAAATGGCGAGATCCCCAAATGATGACAAGTTGCAGCGAGCGGTGTATGAATATAAAAATCCCCGATACCAGATCGGGGATTGAGTTAAGGTGTTAGAGATGAATCTGTCTTTCTGCGATTACATTGCCGCTTCGAAGATTGCAGAAATCTCTTCGTGAGTTGCTTGTTTAGGGTTAGTGAAACCACACGCGTCTTTTAATGCGTTGTCTGCTAGT
>NZ_JAWPON010000813.1:0-529 GCF_033344315.1 Vibrio sp. 2132-1
GTGGATATCCACTGAAAGATATCGACAGTTCTGAAATTTCACCAAGTTTGTCGATTTCTCGTGAAGTGTTCGAAAACAACCGCGTTTACCTCTCTTACGATCACGGTTATCGAGCGCCAGAATACGATAAGGCGTATGGCTTCGTAAGCCACGACTTTGTGCCGCTGACGCCTTTTGTTATTGCGCCAAATATGGATCTAGAGGCTGAAACTTCGGACTCGTTTGAAATCGGTAACAAATTCGATAATGGCCGAGCGCAACTTTACGTTTCTGCGTTTTACAACAAGTTCCAAAACTTCATTGATGTTGTTACCACGGGTCAAGATAACTTCGGCAACTACGTCAAGCAATACCAAAACTTACACGGCGTTGAAACCTATGGCGCGGAGCTTTCTGCTGCGTATGCTTTTACATCGTCTTGGAAGCTAAGTACCAAGCTTGGTTATGTGGATGGAAAGGACGCTGAGGGCGAATACGTTCGTAGCATCACGCCTTTTGAGGGCAATGTTGGGCTGAACTACCAGCAACA
>NZ_JAWPON010000814.1:0-529 GCF_033344315.1 Vibrio sp. 2132-1
CAATCCGAGCAGTTTCCTCCACAAGTTCAAGTTGCAGTCATTCGTGACTATGGCGAAACGGCGAATGCGAAAGTAAACAACTTGGTATCAAGCCTTGGCATCTCTATTCTAACGGTCGTGGTGTTTGTCGGTTTGTTCTTGAACTGGCGAAGCGCATTGGTGGTTGGTATCGCGATTCCGATTAGCTATGGCGCCGCGCTCGGGATGGACTTGGCATTTGGCTATTCCATCAACCGAGTCACACTCTTTGCGTTGATTTTGGCGCTAGGTTTGATCGTGGACGATCCGATCGCGAGTATCGACAACATTGAACGCTACCTCAAACGAAAAAATCTAACACGAACCAATGCGATTGTTCTCGCCATGGCAGAAATTCGTAGCGCCTTGTTAATGTCGACGGTCGCGATTGTTATCGTGTTTACGCCGATGTTTTTTATCACTGGGATGATGGGGCCTTACATGGCGCCACTGGCGTTCAACGTTCCTATAAGCGTTATCTTTAGTACCGTTGTCGCGTTTATGATCACGC
>NZ_JAWPON010000815.1:0-529 GCF_033344315.1 Vibrio sp. 2132-1
CCTGTTAAAAGTAAGCCTATTATTGCTACAGCGTATTCGATAATGGTTGATTGTATGCTCATACCGTCACCTTTAGGTTTATATCTTACCTAACTCTGCACTGCTTCCAATTTATCCTTTATAATCAATTATATTTGTAGCCCATCACTTGAGTTGTTCAACACTTCAACTACAAACATCTCAACTCAACTTCCCTCTTAAAAATTTTTAAAGCCGAACTATAAGCATAGCCAAAAGTAATCGACTTTGAGGAGAGATCTACGCGGTAAACGGAAGAATATTGGTCAGGAATCTTACTTTTTCAGGCCCAAGAACAACTTATGGTCGTATCTTTTTTTAACCACAAAATGTGCACATCAAAAGGCAAAGAACACTAAGGATTGAATAAATCAACAAACATTGATTGTGACGTAGACTAATTTATTTTGTTTGTCCTCTTCCCCTACCACCCCATATCATCCCCACCACAAACGCTCTTTGATATTTTTATTTGTAGTTCTGCCACCGACGTAAAAGTACGCCTTTTCAT
>NZ_JAWPON010000816.1:0-529 GCF_033344315.1 Vibrio sp. 2132-1
GACAAAATCGGATATTCAACAAGTCATCGCAGAATATCGTCAAGCGGCATTGAATGCCATTGAGGCGGGTTTTGATGGTATTGAATTGCATGCGGCGAATGGTTATTTGATTAACCAATTTATTGACTCCGAAGCCAATACCCGTACCGATGAGTACGGTGGTAGTTTAGAAAATCGTCTTCGTTTTCTTGATGAAGTTGTAGCAGCATTAGTTGAAGCGATTGGCGCTGACCGTGTTGGGGTGCGTCTGGCTCCTTTGACTACCTTAAATGGTACGGTAGATTCGAACCCTATCGAAACTTATACCGCTGCCGCTGCGGTACTAAATAAGCATGGTATCGTTTATCTGCATATCGCTGAAGTCGATTGGGATGACGCCCCTGATACGCCAGTTTCTTTCAAACGTGCCTTACGTGAGGCTTATCAAGGCATTTTGATTTACGCAGGTCGTTATAATGCGGAAAAAGCGAAACAAGCCATTGATGACGGACTGGCTGATATGATCGGCTTTGGTCGGCCTTTTGTAGCG
>NZ_JAWPON010000081.1:0-1169 GCF_033344315.1 Vibrio sp. 2132-1
TGACCACGCCACCGTCAACAAGCATGTGGCCATTTAACTTATACGGAGGGAGTGCGCCGGGTACAGACATACTGGCCATCATGGCATCAACTAAATAACCGTTGCCGATCACCACTTCGTCCAGTTCTAAAATATCTGTCGCAACGGAACGGTAAGGAATGGCAAGCTCATCAAAGGAGTCAAAACGTCCGAGGTTGCCTGTGGTCTCGCGCAACACACGCAACATGTTTTGCCCTTGAACCACACCAGTTGGAGCACGAACCTCGCCGAACCGTAAACCAAGGTCGGTCGTGATTTGATAGCGGTCTTCATATTCTTTGTCACGAACGCGACGCTGACTGCGATCGACGCGATCACGATAACCACTGTTCCAATCAACAGAATAGATAAAACTTTCGATTTCATCGGCGCTCATGCCTGTCGCGTACAAGCCGCCAACATAAGCTCCCATGCTTGTCCCTGTGATGATATCGACAGGAATGTGCATTTCTTCTAGAGCCTTGAGGACACCAATGTGGGCAGCACCTTTTGCGCCGCCACCAGCGAGAACAACCGCGACTTTAGGACGAGTCGGAGTATCCTCATTTTTGACTTGAGCAACAGAAGGAGTGGCTATCAAAAACAAACTTACCCACAACGCGAAATAGCGCGACATCGGGCTTGATGACAGCGTTTTGAACATCCACTTCTTCCTTTACTGAATACTTGATCACTAATATGTACTAAGAATTGACCAGTGAAACAAGTCCATGTTGTTGATTTGGAGATCCTACCAATCAAACAAACTATTCAACCAGTTAGATTTTTTCTCACACTGTTGTTTGATTTGACCCGTTTTATCCCATACTGGAAGTTTGTAATCGCTGCGACAATTCATCTCTAAACCACCGTTGGAGGTCGGTTTAAAGCCAAGCGTCGTCACTTCTTTAGGCCAAGGCAGATCCAAACGCTCAGGAATTCGCTGCGCCAAGTATTCCGCGTAAACACGCAATGCACCGCTTGAGCCCGTAAGGTTGATTGGCTTGTTATCATCACGGCCTAGCCAAATGGTCGTCACTTCACGACCATCAATCCCGACAAACCAGCTATCACGAGTATCGTTACTGGTGCCCGTTTTTCCCGCCAATGCAGCCCAAGCGAATTGGCTTTGAAGGTAGCGGCCTGTACCT
>NZ_JAWPON010000817.1:0-527 GCF_033344315.1 Vibrio sp. 2132-1
TGTGACGGTTTGGATACTTTCACTGTCACGGTTGACTTGTTCGATGGCTTCGGCTGATTGATCCAATTGATCATTCAACTGCGCCACGTCGACACATACGCCTTCAACAATCGTCAAACCAGATTGGCTATCTAAGTTCGCAGAGCGGACATTTTCAGCAATGCTTTCTACTTGCTGAGCCACCGATTGAGCGGAAGAGGCCATCTCTTCGATCGCTGTTACGACTTGCTCAACTTCTTCTTGCTGACGATCCGCTTGGGTTAAGTTGCTATGAGCATCGCTTGCTACACTGGTCGAGTTACTTTCGACTAAATCGCTGGTAGAACGAATCTGGCCAACTAACTCATTCAGTTGATTTGCCATGCTTGCAACGCCGTTATTCAAATTCACAATCTCATTTTTAGAACGTTTACGAGACGACGGAATTTGTAAGCTGACTTCACCATTAGCTAGGCGCGTCATGTAAGAGTTCAACACCGTTAGAGGCTGTAAGCTGCGATTTAAGAACAGAGTGAGCACAACAAAAG
>NZ_JAWPON010000818.1:0-527 GCF_033344315.1 Vibrio sp. 2132-1
GCTTCTTTATATTGGCGATCAAGCAAGGATTTTCCTCTCCTATATGAATGCTAAGAGGTGATACCACCGAAACTCGGTCTCCAACCTTAAACTCAGGCTCAATAAAGGTCTGAACACCGACGCCTGCCAGTGAAAAATCAACCAAACTGCCGTCATAAATATTGCCGCTGTGATCGATGGTACAGTCCATTTGTAGCTTGTAACGCTCGTGCTCTCTAACAGGCTTAGTTGCAAACGTACCGGGTATGCGAATAAAGAGCAGAGGGGAAGGGCGAACGGCTGTCATTAGTACACTGGATTTAAAAGCCAACACGTGACCAAGCTCTGTGTCGGAAACGCCGCGCACAATCACATCGGCGTTATGCAGTTTTCTCATCACTTGATCTTCGAGCAATCGCATCGGAATATCGAGGATCAAATAAGAATTTTCTTTTATTCCTAAATAAACGGTTGAGTAGCTGAATTTATCTTTTGGCCCAAATTCGAAGTTAATCGAGAGTTTCATCCCTGGTTTGAGGAATTTATGC
>NZ_JAWPON010000819.1:0-527 GCF_033344315.1 Vibrio sp. 2132-1
AGCTGTTGTCTTCAACTTTTTCTAATTTGTTGAAGCTCTTATCGACCATCGCAGAGAAAGAAGAGGTATCTGACAAAGTATCACTCATGGAGCTCGACACTTCATGCAATAGCACTTCTACGTTGGTTTTGAGATCTTCTAAACTGGTTTCTGCTCTACTGGCCACGTAGTTGTTGTAAAGCTGTTTGTTCGCTGCTGGTGGACAAATACCGTAGTGTTCTAACACTTCGTCCATCTCAAAATTGAGTTCTGGAATGGTTTTGTCTACGTAGGTATACCAAAGCGCGTAGTTTGCGGGGGTGGCAGCTACATGATTTTTGATCATTAGTGGCACCGCTTTTTTTAAGTTAGCGGTCGATTTCTTAAACTCGTCAGTCATTTCTGCGATGTTACTAGCAAAATGGAATTGGATTTAGATTACCGGATATTAACTAATATCGCTTTAATTTTTATCATTTTTGCTTGGTTTATATAAAAAAATGAGCAAATAGCGGTGATATTCATAAATCTGAAATTTGATTTTATAA
>NZ_JAWPON010000820.1:0-527 GCF_033344315.1 Vibrio sp. 2132-1
CCATTGCTCGTCGCACACACCACATGACTGCCATCCTTGCTGCTGGCCTAACGAAAGGTGGCTTTGAACTTGCTCATAACAGCTTCTTCGACACCATCACCATCAACACTGGTGAGAAAACGCAAGATCTGTACACAAAAGCACTCGCAGCAGACATCAACCTACGCGCCCTACCTGGCAAACTAGGCATTAGCTTAGACGAAACAACAACCGTTGCAGACGTCGAAGCTTTGTTTGCTGTCTTTGGCGTAAAAGAAGACGTTACCGCTCTATCTACGGAAATTGCTGGTAACGAGTTTGCCGCCATTCCAGAAGCGCTACGTCGTACTTCAGAATACCTAACGCACCCAGTGTTCAACACTTACCACAGTGAAACACAAATGATGCGTTACCTAAAACAGCTTGAAAACAAAGACTTCTCGCTAACGCACGGTATGATTCCACTAGGCAGCTGTACGATGAAGCTAAACGCAGCGGCAGAGATGATCCCAATCACTTGGCCTGAGTTTGGTTCGATCCACCCGTTC
>NZ_JAWPON010000821.1:0-527 GCF_033344315.1 Vibrio sp. 2132-1
AAATTTAGCTTTAGGTCGCCATTTTCTGGCCATAGTTGAGCTATGTTATCGATACTACGAATTGTTACTTTTGGCGAAATTAGGAGGATGAATGGAGAAGATTTCCAATAAAGCGTCAATATGGCTCGGGCTGTGTCTGATAATAGGTTTAGGAGTATTGGGCTTTTTTATTCAGCAAACAGCAGTCAAATACAAAGCCTATGAGCGAGTGGTAACGGTGAAGGGATTGTCTGAGCGAGAATACCCGGCAGATACCGTCATTTGGCCAATCCAATTTACGGTAGCCAGCAATGATATGGGCGCGATGTTTGATGACATAGACCAACAAACGCGTTTGATTCTCGATTTTTTAACCGCAAAAGGCTTAACTGACAAAAACATCTCGCTGTCTTCGCCTTCAGTGATAGACCGTAAAGCGCAGCAATATGGTGGTGAGCAAGACATTGAGTACCGTTATTTAGCATCCCGAACGGTCACGGTTTACAGCCAAAATATCAATGTGGTTCGTGCGGCGATTAATGAGATTG
>NZ_JAWPON010000822.1:0-527 GCF_033344315.1 Vibrio sp. 2132-1
AGTCTTTTTTGGTGCTTGGGTCGAGATTGAAAACGAAGCCGGTGATGTGAAGAAGTTCCGCATTGTGGGGCCAGAAGAAATATATGGTGATGCCAAAGATTACATCTCCATTGATTCCCCTATGGCCAGAGCCATGTTGAAAAAGCAAGTGGATGAAGAATTTACCGTTCGAACGCCGGAAGGTGACAAAGAGTGGTTCATTAATTCGATTGAATACAACAAGCAAAGCGCAGAATCTTAACTTCCTCGACCTTGAAACATACTGCGAGCGAAGTGCGTTTGCCAATGATGTTGACCTATTTTTTTATGCGCCCTCATTTGAGGGCGCGAGCTGTATTTACTGGAGAGGTATAAAATGAAAGCCGTGATTTGTGGTGCTGCGTTAACGATGGCTATTTCGCTTCCTACTGTCGCTCAAGAAGAGCTAAAAGGGTGTGATGCCAAAGCGTTTGCACTTGAGCAGCAAATTGAATACGCCACAGTACAAGGTAATCAAAAGCGCATTGATGGATTAAAACGAGCCCTTG
>NZ_JAWPON010000823.1:0-527 GCF_033344315.1 Vibrio sp. 2132-1
AAGATTGTTTAACGTCGTAGCCTTGCTGCTTAAAGTACTCGCCAATGTAGCTTTCAAATTCAATCCAACTGAGGGAATTAAGCGGAGTCGTGTTTTTGTGTGCTCTGATTTGAGACGTCGTCGCAAGATAATTATGCTTTCGCTGATACTGCTTAAAGAACGCAATTGGAGCTGGAATTAAAAACAAAAAAGCAAAATACGGTGCCATTTGCGGAAGATTCGGCCCAATGGCATTGAAGATGAAGTTATCACTGCGAGCCGCCAAATCAGGCAATAGGAAGGATAAACCAACATAAATGCCTGCTGAGAACAAGATACTCACCCACCACGGCGCATCCATCAAATGCCAAATAATTCCATCATTCTTCCGAGCCATAACTCCTCCCAATAAGCATCAAAATGCATTAAAGCACAATTGCCAGACCTAATACATAGAGTTAAATCATGTATTTAGTGGGAGAACAAACAGCTAGAACATAGTTCTAGCAAGAGCATTTTTTATTTATTAATTAAATGACCAAACTTTA
>NZ_JAWPON010000824.1:0-526 GCF_033344315.1 Vibrio sp. 2132-1
TACCAACAGCACTTTAAGCAGCTTTCTGGTATCGGTTTCTAAGTTCGTTAACAAGCGCAGTTGCTCAAGTACATCGGCAGCAAGATGCTGAGCCTCATCAATGACGAGCAACGTCTGCCAACCCACCTTGTGGTTACGCAGCAAATAATGATGTATGACTTGGTTTAGCTGTTTTAACGTCGCATCCTGCGGATAAGAGATCTTAAATTCATCGCAAATCGCTTCTAGCAGATCTCGGCTCGAAAAAGTCGGATTGAGAATCAGCCCCGCTTTGGTGCTTTCATCTAAATTTGCGAGCATGGCTTTGGCCACTGTCGTTTTGCCAGTCCCTACCTCACCGGTCAGCATGGCAAAACCACCGCCGTCGCCCAATCCCGCATTGAGGTGCGTGATCGCTTCTTTATGACGTTGGCTTAAATACAAATAACGTGAGTTTGGAACAATCGAAAACGGCTGTTCAACAAACCCAAAAAAGTCCTTATACATTAGGATCTCCAGCTAAAAACCCATCCCAAAAGAATCAAAT
>NZ_JAWPON010000825.1:0-526 GCF_033344315.1 Vibrio sp. 2132-1
TTCTTCATCGTAAGATGAGTACATGTAAGCCGTATCAGAAGAGAACTCAGCCGCACACGTATCCACTCGCTTGTAGATAGGGTGGATGTCAAACTGGTCACGTAGACGACGGATTTCGCTTTCAGCCACACCTAACAGTTTAGATAGGCGCGCATCAGAGAAACCTTTACGTTTCATCTGGCGTAGAACTTCTTCTGTTAGACCAGCAAAGCCACCGGCTTTCACTTGCTCTTCTAGTTTAACTAGCTCTTCAATTTGAACTAGGAACCAGCGATCAATGTTCGTCAGGTTAAACACGCCATCCACTGACATGCCCGCACGGAATGCATCTGCGATATACCAGATACGCTCTGCGCCAGCTTCTTTTAGTTCGTGACGAATCTTAGTCAATGCGTCAGGTGCATCTAGGTCAACCATCTCATCAAAACCAGTTGCGCCAACTTCTAGGCCACGTAATGCTTTGTGAAGAGATTCTTGTTGGTTACGATCAATCGCCATTACCTCACCAACTGACTTCATCTGAGTC
>NZ_JAWPON010000826.1:0-525 GCF_033344315.1 Vibrio sp. 2132-1
AGTGAAATTTTAGAATTTCAGGTAATAAAAACACCCCGCCATAATGCTTGCATCACAATATCAATGGACGATGAGCAAGCACATGGCAACGAACGATTCAGTCACTCCTTTACCTGTACAAAAGCCGAGGTTGGTTTCTGACAACCAAGTGTCTGGCGTCACTCGTTTTGCAAAGCAGTCACTCAAACCAGGCGAAGTGGCATTGGTTGGTGCTGGCCCTGGCGACCCTGAACTTCTCACCATTAAAGCACTGAACTGTTTACAACAGGCGGATGTGGTCTTGTACGACTATTTGGTGTCTGAAGAGATCATGGCGCTGATCCCAAGCGATACGATTTTAGTTTGTGTTGGCAAGCGTGCAGGGCACCACAGTGTACCGCAAGAAAAGACAAATCAACTTTTGGTTGATTTTGCTAAGCAAGGATACCGAGTAGTACGAGTAAAAGGCGGTGATCCTTTCGTATTTGGTCGCGGTGGAGAAGAGCTAGAAGTGTTGGCTGATGCTGGCATTCGTTTTCAAGTGGT
>NZ_JAWPON010000082.1:0-1165 GCF_033344315.1 Vibrio sp. 2132-1
TGTCTAAAGAAAAATTTGAACGTACGAAACCGCACGTTAACGTTGGTACTATCGGCCACGTTGACCACGGTAAAACAACTCTAACTGCAGCTATCTGTACTACTCTTGCTAAAGTTTACGGCGGTGTAGCTAAAGACTTCGCATCTATCGATAACGCTCCAGAAGAGCGTGAGCGCGGTATCACAATCGCAACTTCTCACGTTGAGTACGACACTCCATCACGCCACTACGCACACGTTGACTGTCCAGGACACGCTGACTATGTTAAAAACATGATCACTGGTGCTGCACAGATGGACGGTGGTATCCTAGTTGTTGCTGCGACAGATGGCCCAATGCCACAAACTCGTGAGCACATCCTACTAGGCCGTCAGGTTGGTATCCCATACATCATCGTATTCATGAACAAATGTGACATGGTTGACGATGAAGAGCTACTAGAACTAGTAGAAATGGAAGTTCGTGAGCTTCTATCTGAATACGATTTCCCAGGTGATGACCTACCAGTTATCCAAGGTTCTGCACTAGGCGCACTAAACGGCGAAGAGCAGTGGGAAGCGAAAATCGTTGAACTAGCAGAAGCTCTAGATACTTACATCCCTGAGCCAGAGCGTGCGGTAGATCAGCCATTCCTAATGCCTATCGAAGACGTATTCTCAATCCAAGGTCGTGGTACAGTAGTAACTGGCCGTATCGAGCGTGGTATCCTAACTGTAGGTGACGAAGTTGCTATCGTAGGTATCAAAGACACTACTACAACTACATGTACTGGTGTTGAGATGTTCCGTAAGCTTCTAGACGAAGGCCGTGCAGGTGAGAACGTTGGTGCACTTCTACGTGGTACTAAGCGTGACGAAGTTGAACGTGGTCAAGTACTAGCTAAGCCTGGTTCAATCACTCCACACACTAAGTTCGAATCAGAAGTATACGTACTGTCTAAAGATGAAGGTGGTCGTCACACTCCATTCTTCAAAGGCTACCGTCCACAGTTCTACTTCCGTACAACTGACGTAACTGGTGACATCCAGCTACCAGACGGCGTAGAAATGGTAATGCCAGGCGACAACGTACAGATGACTGTAGAGCTAATCGCACCAATCGCAATGGACGAAGGTCTACGTTTCGCGATCCGTGAAGGTGGCCGTACAGTAGGTGCTGGTGTTGT
>NZ_JAWPON010000827.1:0-525 GCF_033344315.1 Vibrio sp. 2132-1
GTCTCGGGTTATCGCTAAATTTGAGAGCATAATTGAGGCTGCAGTGTCCGAAGACCAAGACGCCTTTATTAACAAATCTATACCGAGGGCATTGATTAACAGTTTTATCGATCAAATCAGAGGTGCCGAACAAAGTAGCACTGTATGGTCTAGTTGGGCTGAAGCATGTGGAAAAAACGCATAACAAGCAATTTAAGAGGGATTCACAACGCTCGGCATTTTTGCTTCTACTTCAAATTTAGTGTCTATGGCACAATGCTTTAGGTTTGGGTGGAGGCGTTGTTCACCCCTTAATTGGGCGTTATGCCATAAGGAGTTAATAATGACTTACGAAGAAAAGTTTGATATCGCAGTTTCTACTTCAAACGAGCTAGGTATTTCTCCGAGAATTGTCGAGAAATTTCCTATTGATGAACGTAATGTAGATTTTTTTCGAAATCTTGTTGAACATAATCTTTTAGGTATGTTGATTGAACGCTTTGGTGTTGGTGATTGGGGGAATCAGTGTATGAATGTTTCCGCGCA
>NZ_JAWPON010000828.1:0-525 GCF_033344315.1 Vibrio sp. 2132-1
AGTCCACATCTGCGCCCGCAAACTGATAAATCGCTTGCCAGTCATCGCCCACGGCAAACAAGGTTGCGCCAGGCTGCTTCTCCGTTGATTCACATAACGCTTCGATCAACGCCAAACGATCTGGAGAGATGTCTTGATACTCCTCGACCATAACAAAACGCCAAGGCGATACGAACTTCCCTTTATTCACGTAATCCGTTGCTCGACTTATCATGGTTGGGAAATCGACTTGATTGCTCTCTTTGAGCATTTTTTGCCATGCAGAAAAACACGGCCAACACAGTGCTAATTCGCTATTGAGGCGCGTATAGTCTTGGTGATCCACCAACTTCTCTTGCACTTGCTTTTTCGTTAAACCAACAGCAGCTAAATGCGACAATTGAGAATCCAACCAAGCAATTAGCTTCGGATTTTCCGAATGGCTACCCAGCTCATCATCACCTTTCAGATAAGCAATAGGCCATTTATCTAAATGCTTTTGCCAACGTTTGAAATTTGTTGGTGTCATCCAGTGCTTTTTCAACC
>NZ_JAWPON010000829.1:0-524 GCF_033344315.1 Vibrio sp. 2132-1
GGAGTGACGGGCACTGGCTGGCAATGTCTAGCAACGGCAGGCATTTCGGCTGAGGGTAAAAGAACTTTCCGCTAAGCGATAGACTGTATGTAAACACAGTATTGCAAGGACGCGGAACATGCCTCATGTGGCGGCCAGGACGGCCAGCCGGGATCGGGATACTGGTCGTTACCAGAGCCACCGACCCGAGCAAACCCTTCTCTATCAGATCGTTGACGAGTATTACCCGGCATTCGCTGCGCTTATGGCAGAGCAGGGAAAGGAATTGCCGGGCTATGTGCAACGGGAATTTGAAGAATTTCTCCAATGCGGGCGGCTGGAGCATGGCTTTCTACGGGTTCGCTGCGAGTCTTGCCACGCCGAGCACCTGGTCGCTTTCAGCTGTAAGCGTCGCGGTTTCTGCCCGAGCTGTGGGGCGCGGCGGATGGCCGAAAGTGCCGCCTTGCTGGTTGATGAAGTACTGCCTGAACAACCCATGCGTCAGTGGGTGTTGAGCTTCCCGTTTCAGCTGCGTTTCCTGTTTG
>NZ_JAWPON010000830.1:0-524 GCF_033344315.1 Vibrio sp. 2132-1
GGTTGTGGGCACAGAAGCGCGTGGTTTCCTATTTGGTGCGCCGCTAGCGCTTGAGCTAGGTGTTGGTTTTGTTCCAGTGCGTAAGCCAGGCAAACTACCTCGCCCGACCATTGCTCAATCTTATGAACTAGAATACGGCATTGATACGCTAGAAATTCATACAGACGCTATCGTAGAAGGCGATAAAGTATTGGTTGTGGATGACTTGCTGGCGACAGGTGGCACGATTGAGGCAACGACAAAGTTAATTCGCCAACTTGGTGGTGAAGTTGAACACGCAGCGTTCGTTATCAACCTACCAGAAATCGGTGGTGATAAGCGTTTAGAAGCATTAGGCCTAAACGTATTCAGCATTTGCGATTTTGAAGGACATTAATACATTCAATGAGTTATTTAGCTTTAGCGCGAAAATGGCGTCCTAATAAGTTTGACCAAGTCGTAGGGCAAAAACATGTTCTAACGGCACTGGAAAACGCATTGGCGCAAAACCGTTTACATCATGCTTACCTATTCAGTGGGACGCG
>NZ_JAWPON010000831.1:0-524 GCF_033344315.1 Vibrio sp. 2132-1
GTTTGATTTTCATACCCATATCACTCTTTCATGCTTCAAAGCTATGACCACCTCTCATCGAATTCACGTTTACGTTAACTGAGCTATAGTTTTCTATATAAACGAAAAATGTCACCCAGATGACGAAAATAAAAAGGAAGCACAAAAATGGAACGTGAATGCATGGAGTTTGATGTGGTGATCGTCGGAGCTGGCCCTGCGGGGTTAAGTGCAGCATGTCGATTAGCACAGTTGAACCAAGATCGTGAAGGCGAAGCGCTGTCAATTTGTGTGGTAGAAAAAGGCTCTGAGGTCGGCGCACATATATTATCTGGCGCGGTGTTTGAAACTCGCGCCTTAGATGAGCTCTTCCCAAATTGGAAGGAAATGGGAGCGCCCGTTTCAGCTCCCGTTCAACATGATGATTTTCTCTATCTAACAACGGAGCTTAATCATATACGTGTGCCCCACTTCCTCACGCCTAAACCCATGCATAATGACGAAAGCAACCACGTTGTTAGCCTTGCTAATCTTTGTCGCTGGAT
>NZ_JAWPON010000832.1:0-524 GCF_033344315.1 Vibrio sp. 2132-1
CGGTGCAACATTTGCGGCATTGATTGTTCTTCCAGCAATGGGCTTGCCTGTAACGATCGCTGCACTTTTGATCTCAATTGAACCTCTGATTGATATGGCTCGTACTGCGCTGAACGTTTCTGGCTCAATGACGGCAGGCACCATTGCAAGCCGAGTGTTGAAGTCCTCAGAAGCTGAAACGGCTCTTGAAGAAACGAAAGCCTAACCCTTATTTGCTGCCTAAGCAGACAAATGCAAAACTTCAAGCCGATGGTTCGCCATCGGCTTTTTCATTTTCACAACTTCACCTTGCATCTTTCGTTGCTAGTCAAGGCGTTGAATGGTCTAATACTCTTATCGGTTCCGTAAACGGTAAGCAGAATGCACCAAGATAATCAGCCCACTTTTTTCTTCTTTGACTACGAGACTTGGGGTACAAATCCCGCGAAAGATCGTCCAAGCCAATTTGCTGGTGTTCGCACAGATGAAAACTTCAATATCATCGGCGAACCTCTGGTGATGTACTGCCAGCTTCCTGCTGATTT
>NZ_JAWPON010000833.1:0-524 GCF_033344315.1 Vibrio sp. 2132-1
AAGCTTTATGGCTAATTTGGTTGATTAACCTTGGTATGCCCATAGCAGAACGCCAAATCGCTTTTTTCTGTTCAATGGAGAAAATGTGCGACCCATTACCCGCTTTGTCTAAGCGATTATTGATGTACGCAACCCCTTCATCGACAGACAACGGACGCAGCCCACAACTGAACGTAATGCGTTGACGAAACTGCCGTAATTCGTGCATGGACAAGCGTTCATCCAATTCAGGCTGACCGAAAAGTACCAACTGAATCAATTTGTCTTGCTCGGTTTCTAAATTGCCGAACAAGCGCAGTGTTTCTAAAGCCTCAGGAGAAAGAGCTTGAGCTTCATCAACGATCAGAACGGTTTTCTTCCCGGTTGAATGCACACGAATCAAGTGTTCTTGAATTAAAGAAACAATGCGCAATGGATCGTCATTATCAATACCTAGCTCTCTTGCCACGGCAAACTGTAATTGCTCTCCGTTGAGCACAGGATTGGGTAGATAGACCAATTCCACTTGCGATTCGATCTGTCCA
>NZ_JAWPON010000834.1:0-524 GCF_033344315.1 Vibrio sp. 2132-1
TCGCGATATTTTAGCGCGCTTGGTGTATGGCTTCCGTACTGCGATGGGGTTTGCGTTGTTAACGATGGCGGTGTCCTACGCTATTGGTACCGCTGTAGGCTGTGCCATGGGCTTCTGGGGCGGCAAGTTCGACCTATTTGTCCAACGTTTGATTGAGGTTTGGTCAATGGTGCCATTCCTGTACGTCATTATGATTTTGGTGTCCATCGTTCAACCGACTTTCACGCTCTTTGTCGCCATCAACGTGTTGTTTGGATGGATGGGGATGACATGGTACATGCGTACCATGACTTACAAAGAATCTGCACGCGAATACGTAATGGCAGCTCGTGCGTTGGGTGCCTCGACAGGCCGAATCCTGTTTAACCATATTCTGCCAAATACCATGGTCATGATTGTTACCTTGGCGCCATTTACTATTGCCGCCAACATCACCGCACTGACAGCACTTGATTATCTTGGTTTAGGCTTGATGCCACCAACACCAAGCTGGGGTGAGTTACTGCAGCAAGGTAAGTCCAACT
>NZ_JAWPON010000835.1:0-523 GCF_033344315.1 Vibrio sp. 2132-1
GTCGTCTGCTGCATCCTCAAAAGAAGCAGGTGAAGAAGCGGCTCAACCTTCCGATTTACCACCTCATCAGTAGAGGACGCGCATGAATGGAAAATTAAACCTTCCCATCAATACCGTGATTGGTGTGTCTCTGCTGGTGTTATTGCTTGTTCCTGCGCTCTACTTCGCCAAACCGGTGCTGTTACCTATGGTGATAAGTACGTTCGTGGCACTGCTGTTTAGCCCGCTGATCAATTATTTTGAAGATAAAGGCCTGCCACGCACGATAACCGTGGTGGTGACGTTGACGTTATTGGTGAGTGTTTCAATACTCGGTTTAGCGGCGATATCAGAACCCGCGAAACAATGGTGGGCTGAGTTGCCAAGCATCGTCCAAAACGTTTCGCAGGAAGTGAATGAAGTGACCAAAGCGTCGTCAGAGCACATGAATGCGCCGCTTGAGATCGCCAGTGACATGAACATTGACGAGATGGGCAACAACACGGTGTTTTCTCTGCTGAAAGCGCTCGCGACCACTACACCA
>NZ_JAWPON010000836.1:0-523 GCF_033344315.1 Vibrio sp. 2132-1
GCATAAATGGCAGGTTCATGCTGGTGGGTTTATCCATGAATGCGTCAAGACCCACAAACATGGCCGTCATCACCACATAGAACAACAGGGCGGGGACAAGCATGTCGCGTAAAGACCGAACCTGGTTGGCGTTCGCGTTTTGAGTATTCGTCGTCATTGTGTTTGCCCCTTCAACATTCCCCATAGCTGACGGTGAAGATCAGCGATTACCTTGTACGTCCCCTTCACTGCTGGTTGCTCAAGGGTCTTGAGCATCCACAAAGCAATAAACAGGCTGGAAAGCAGTGCCACCACCAACTGGATGTTGTGGCTACTCAAATAGACGGCATAGCCGTTTAGGCAGGCACTCAATAGCAACCAGACCCTGGCCGTCATCAGCCCCCAGCGGTGATAGGTCACGAGCAGGTAGGCTGTTACGACAGAACAGAGTGTCATGGCACCAGAAGTGGCTAGGTAAACGACCCATGTACTGGCCTCGCCAGTGACGTAAGTGCCACCAACGGAGAAGGACAAGCCAAAGATC
>NZ_JAWPON010000083.1:0-1161 GCF_033344315.1 Vibrio sp. 2132-1
CGCGCGGTGACTCGCTTTATCGTCAATCGTCTTGACCCTAAACTGGGTGAGCAGATTATGGATCCCGCCTGCGGCACGGGTGGATTCCTGGCTTGCTCGTTCGATCACGTTAAAGAGAACTACGTGACAAGCACAGCCGATCACCAAACTCTGCAAAAACAAATCCATGGTGTAGAGAAGAAACAACTGCCACATTTGCTGTGTATCACCAATATGATGCTCCACGGCATCGAAGTCCCTGTGCAGATCAAGCACGGCAACACGCTTAACAAGCCGCTTTCAAACTGGGACAGCAATATCAATGTGATTGCGACTAACCCACCGTTTGGCGGCACAGAAGAAGACGGGATTGAAAAGAACTTCCCTGCCGAAATGCAAACTCGTGAAACGGCTGATCTGTTCTTGCAGCTTATTGTCGAAGTATTGGATAAAGATGGTCGCGCTGGTGTGGTGTTACCTGATGGCACCTTGTTTGGTGAAGGTGTAAAAACCAAAATCAAAAAGATGCTGACGGAAGAGTGTAACCTGCACACGATTGTTCGCTTACCTAATGGCGTGTTCAACCCATACACAGGTATTAAGACCAACATTCTGTTCTTTACCAAAGGCCAACCGACCAAAGAAGTGTGGTTCTATGAGCACCCTTACCCAGAAGGCGTGAAGAACTACAGCAAAACCAAACCGATGAAGTTTGAGGAGTTCCAGCAAGAGATCGATTGGTGGGGTAACGAGGCCGATGGGTTCGCTAGCCGTATCGAGACCAAGCAAGCTTGGAAAGTGTCGATTGAGGATATTATCGAGCGCAACTTTAACCTTGATATTAAAAACCCGTATCAGGACGAAGTCGTCAGCCATGATCCTGAAGAGTTACTGGAGAACTATCAGCAGCAACAACAAGACATCAAAGCACTACGTGACCAACTGAAAGGCATTCTCGGTGATGCGCTTAGCTCTACCATTCAAGGTAAAAAGCAAGGTGGAGAGCAATAATGGCTTTAGAAAACCTGATCACCGAGCATATTGATATTTGGACGTCGGCAGAAAAGACCAGATCGACCTCTGGTAGAGGCAGCAGTAAGAAGCTAGAACTGTATGGTGTTAAAAAGCTACGTGAGCTGATATTAGATTTAGCGGTGCGAGGAAAACTCGTTCCTCAAGATC
>NZ_JAWPON010000837.1:0-523 GCF_033344315.1 Vibrio sp. 2132-1
CTTCATTGTCTCCATGGACGCATATTGTGTCCGCTTCTAACAAGATATAACTGCCTGACGCGGTTTTTACTCGGCCTGAATCAGCCAATGTTCTGACTTGTTCTAAAATCGCTAGCTCATCTTTCAAAACGGCATTTGGGTGCGTTCTTGGTGTCAACATCCCATCATCCTGATACAGGCGATCGGCAAACGCCTCAAACAACAATGGCACATCATAATCGTCCGCGATTTCTAAATATTTTTCGTTCTCTTGCGATGCAAGGATCATCAACGGTACTTTAAACAGTGCGGCTGCTTTAACGACCGCTCGAAAAACCGCATCGCTTTTCATCATATCGTTGTAAAGGGCACCATGAGGCTTGATATAACCGATATCGGTATACTGCGCACGGCACAATGCCTGCAACGCGCCTACTTGATAGATCACCATGTTAGTAATTTCATCGCTGCTCATACTGAGGCTGCGTCGACCAAAACCTTGTAAGTCGGGATAACCGGGATGCGCACCAATATCAACATCGTG
>NZ_JAWPON010000838.1:0-523 GCF_033344315.1 Vibrio sp. 2132-1
AGAAAGTCTTGGGCATCTTTTAGCGAGACTTCTGCGTCACACCAATCAAGCCAAGTATGCAAAGATGGGGATTGGGAGAGCAATCGTTGTAGCGAGTGAGCGTCATCTGCTGGGATAAGACGAAGGGCTAGGCGAGGGGTGATGATTTCAAAATCTGGGCTCATGAATAAATACGACTTCCATTGCTGATTTTAGAGATACCGACCTTTCGTTCCTTAGGTCATTGTAGTTGCTGGCTTGGGTTTACTTCGCTCAAAGGCTAAGGCTTCAAACCGAGTGACTACTGGCATGGTTGTGATTAAATGAGTTTAGGTGATATGAAGTGGCAGATAAAACAAAGCGCAGCGATTGCTGCGCTTTGTAGAACTGTCGAAGTTTAGTTAACTCGACGCACTTGGATGATCATTCCCATTAGAGGGTTGTCTAAGTAGTGCGTTTCGCTGCTTTTCATGCGGCGTTTTTGATCCAATCGGTAGCTCTTTAAGAAGGTTTCTTCAGTCACCGTTGGTGAGATTTCTGCGAG
>NZ_JAWPON010000839.1:0-523 GCF_033344315.1 Vibrio sp. 2132-1
GAGCTGGCCAGTCATCACCCCTCAGCTTCAGAGGAATGGCATTAATGGTGCGCACGTTTTCAGTGATGTTTTCACCCGTAGTACCATCACCACGCGTTGCCGCTTGAACTAAAATACCGTTTTCATACAGCAGACTCACGGCTAAGCCATCTAGCTTTGGTTCACAACAATACTGCTTAATGCTTTCTCCACCGATTCGGTCTTGAGCACGTTTATGGAAGCTGTCGAGTTCACTGTCGTCGAATGCATTATCTAATGACAACATTGGGACTTCGTGTGTCACCTGACTAAATTCAGAAAGCGGCTTACCACCCACTCGCTGACTTGGCGAATCAACCGTCACTAAATCAGGATGTTGAGCTTCAATTTCTAGCAGTTCACGCATTAGGCGGTCGTATTCTGCATCTGGAATCTCTGGATTATCTTCCACGTAGTAGCGAACGGCGTGGTAGTGCAACGACTCTTTGAGTTCTTCTAGCCGTTGATGTACTGATTCAGACATAGTAAAGCCCCGTATATTGTC
>NZ_JAWPON010000840.1:0-523 GCF_033344315.1 Vibrio sp. 2132-1
ATGAGATCAAATGTGAGAAGGCGTGATGTTGTGTTTGCGTATCTGTGCACTTCTTGTGCATCTTATTTTTATTATTACTACTAAGTCTTAGTAAAGAAAAGAAACATTTAACACTACGGCAACATTTGTGATCGCAAGATCGCATTCTATTACGCAACAATGTAATGCACTCAAACGTAGCTAGAGGATGGTTGCGGGCTAAAGGCTTAGCCCCAACTGCGCATACTGCGCATACTGCGCGATGAGGATATAGACAAAACAAAAAATGGAGTGGCAATCGCACACTCCATTTAAAAATTGTTGAACGCTAAATGAGTTAGAACCAGCGCTCTAGTGAGGACTTATCAAGCTGGCGGAAAGCACGATTCAAAATTATTGCGAGCTCTTTATAACTAGGTCGCGCTTTAACTGGCTCTAAGGCAAAGCCTGTTTCCACGATTTTTTGATGAAGTTCGCGATACCAAGAAGCCAATGATGGCGGTAGTTTGGTGTTTGAGCGAGCACCGAGCCACCAGATACCTTG
>NZ_JAWPON010000841.1:0-523 GCF_033344315.1 Vibrio sp. 2132-1
AGTTCGTGGTCGATTAACTCGTACAGCATATTTAACCCTATCAACAGTTCGTCATCTGATGGGTTAATTATCAATAACAGAGTCCCAACCGCGCAACAGAGCTACTTTTGCGCTTCGAATCACACTTTAAAGCCTGTCAATTTGTTTAAATGGACAAAGCTCAAAAATTTCACACGTAAAAAATCTACAAATTTTATTTGAGCAACAAGTCAATAGACGAATTTTGAATAAAATCATTTTCTCGACAATAGTCTTAAATTTACATTATTTAAATCAGATCACATTAGACCTATTGACTCGATATAATTCGTGATTAATTTCAAAGTTCATTTCGGGCCATTTATTGATAGCTCACACTAAAACGTAGATAAACATCACATTTGTTGGCTAGAAGAAATAAAGACGTCACTGGCTTTCACCAAACTGCAGACACAAAAAAACCGCCATTCAGACGATTTTGATCAGTCCGCAGACCAAACGGATCGTATGTCTGGCCATCCCCAGTTTGTGAGTGCGACATCTT
>NZ_JAWPON010000842.1:0-522 GCF_033344315.1 Vibrio sp. 2132-1
CTGTTCTATATAGCTTCGTAGGCGGTTAGTGATACGAGCATAAGGTTCCAACCAAGATAGCCGCTCTGTTTTAATGCCGCAGTTACTGCACTTGATGCGTCGGGTTTGAATGGACAGTTCAACGGGAGCTCCTAACAGTGTAGCTTCCTTCACGTTACGCCACTGATACTCATGTATGGCTTGAGCTTTAAGCCCGCACGGACACTTAGCGATAGAATTAGGTTTGAGAGTGAGCTTTATTAATGACGCAGTCTGATGAGACTTTACTATATGAACGCCTTCCCAGAATGAAGATAGGAAAGTATGATTCGACATGAAAACGGTAGTTTGTGTAGGTTTTGTTTGGCGATAAAACTCTATCACTTACTACCGTTTTTGTTTTTAGTTCCCGCTTATCCGCGATGAACCAATAAAAAGGGCAGCCAGTTGGCTACCCTATGGAGTGGTACACCGAATTGAGAGAATCAGTGAATCAAGCCAAGTTCTCTTGCTTCTTCAATGCTTAACCCGCTTTCGCGGATT
>NZ_JAWPON010000843.1:0-521 GCF_033344315.1 Vibrio sp. 2132-1
GGCTTTAAGCAACCAATCATCATCCTCGCAACGCTACCACTGGCAGCATCAGGGGCTGTGTTTGCTCTGCTTGGATTCGATAAACCATTTGGCTTTATGGCGCTGATCGGAGCTATCACACTAACCGGGATGATCATCAAAAATGGCATCGTACTAATGGATCAAATTGAGCTCGAACGCACAAATGGCAAGAGCTTGTCTGACGCGATCAAAGAAGCCACGGTCAACCGTACTATGGCCATTTCTATGGGTGCGTTAACGACTGCGCTCGGCATGATCCCGCTGCTGTCAGATCTGCTGTTTGACCAAATGGCGGCAACCATCATCGGAGGCTTGGCGGCCGCAACCATATTGTCACTGTTTGTCATGCCTGCGCTGTATCGCCTTGCTTATAAAGAAAAAGCACCATCCACACAAACCAACGCTGAGCTAGAGGAGGCGTCATCGTGAAAAAATTCATTCTAACGCCTGTCGTTCTAGCCCTAAGTTTAGCGGGCTGTGCAGTGGGGCCAGACTACCAA
>NZ_JAWPON010000844.1:0-521 GCF_033344315.1 Vibrio sp. 2132-1
TGAGGCGGTGCACACTGCACTGCAAGAGTTTGTGGCGAACACTGGCAAAATGAGTGCCGTCGGTGGTGGCTTCTTGTTTATTGCTGCGCTGATGCTGATCTCCAACATCGATAAAAATCTAAACTACATCTGGCGAGTCAAAGACAAGCGCCGTTTGGTGTTCTCATTTTCGATGTATTGGATGGTATTAACGCTGGGGCCGATTTTAGTCGGCGCGAGTATTGCAGCAACGTCTTATGTCACGTCGTTACAAATCTTAGAAAATGAAACGCTGTCTGGCGCCTTCAATTTGTTCTTACGCTGGTTGCCGCTCTTGCTGTCATTTTTTGCATTTTTAGGTTTGTACATTCTGGTGCCAAACAAAAAAGTGCATTTAGCGCATGGTGCTGTAGGCGCCGCCGTTGCGGCGATACTGTTTGAATTAAGTAAGAAAGGCTTTGCCCTCTATATCACTCAGTTCCCGTCTTACCAGCTGATTTATGGCGCTTTAGCCGCAATTCCTATCTTGTTTGTCTGGGTTT
>NZ_JAWPON010000845.1:0-521 GCF_033344315.1 Vibrio sp. 2132-1
CCGCTTTGGTTTACAGCTTGTACAGCAACCTTTTCACCGATTACGAAATCGCACACAACTTTGTACGTAGCAGCCAAGACGCCCTTGCAACGGCTGGTATTTTCTCAACTTACCCACACGCTTCTCTTTCTTTCTTTGGCGCATTTGCTGTGGAATTCGTCATTACAGCTGTATTAATGTTTGCCATTTTGGCTCTGGGTGATGAAAACAACGGTGCCGCTCGTGGCGCGATGAACCCATTATTGATTGGTATTCTGATCGCGGTTATTGGTGGTTCTCTTGGTCCACTGACTGGCTTTGCGATGAACCCAGCTCGTGACTTTGGCCCTAAACTGTTCGCGTACTTTGCAGGTTGGGATTACGCACTGACCGGCGCTAAAGACATCCCTTACTTTATCGTTCCCCTTCTTGCTCCGATTGCGGGTGCTTGCTTTGGTGGTTGGTTATATCCAAAAGCGATCGCGGCATACCTCCCTCGCCAAGGTCACGGTTGTACCATTCCAAACCAATGTGATACTGAA
>NZ_JAWPON010000846.1:0-521 GCF_033344315.1 Vibrio sp. 2132-1
GTCTACCGTCACCACATCAATTAAGGCGTTACCAGCCCTAAGCTGGGTTAAACCAAGCTCCATTACTTCGCGCTCGACTGGGCAACCCAAAACATCTCGATAGAAATGCAACATGGCGTCGAGGTTGCACGTTCTTAACACGACATGATCAAGGGCTTGGATTGCGATTGGGTTGTTGGTGGGCATGCTTCACTCCTTTTGTGCGGTTATGGAAAAGTATACGACCTGAACGTCCATATTGATCGTTAAGCCATTTTTAACATATGCGCATTTAGTCATAAAGAGTGCGTTTAAGAAGAGAGAAAGAGTGTTTGGCGAAACGCCTTGATGTGCGACCGAGTCAGGCGTTTAGGCCTGTAGCAAATTGGTCACGCGCCCAAGCTCGCAAACATTGATGTGAAGTGCTGGATTCATCTCGTTTATGGAAAATCAGTTTATAGCTGACTGGCTCGGAAAACATTGGAGTTTGAATGACTTGCAGATTCAAAGCCGATTGCCATTTCTGCGCCAAAGACAGGGGA
>NZ_JAWPON010000084.1:0-1156 GCF_033344315.1 Vibrio sp. 2132-1
AGCTGAGTTGCCTGCTGATATCGAGTGGGTTTCAAATAATAATGAGCCGTTATTTGCTTCGGAAGAAGCCGTTTATGGTGGAACTTACCGCACTTACATCGAAAGTTTCCCACAGACATTACGTAGTGTTGGCCCGGATGCTAACTCTGGATTGCGTCAATATTTGATGGATGGCACGCCCAAAATGGCTCAACGTCACCCAAATACGGGTAAGTGGATTCCTCAATTGGCTAAGTCATGGGCATTTGGTGAAGATAATAAAACGGTTTATTTTAAGCTTGATGACACTGCGAAATGGTCTGATGGTGAGAAGATCACGGCCGATGATTATGTCTTCATGATGCAATACTACACCTCAAAAGACATTATTGACCCTTGGTACAATGACTTTTTTACCAACAGCATTGTTAGCGTGGAAAAAATTGATGGTTACACCATCCGTGTTAATTTAGCGGTTGCACAGAGTCATGATTCTCTGATGGTCATGATTAATATGCCAAGCAATGGCTTCCAACCTCGTCCAAAACACTTTTTCAAAGGTGAGAAGGATGAAAACAACGATGGCATGCCGGATAACTTTGTACGTAAATTCAACTTCAAAGCTGAACCAACGGCAGCACCATACTACCTAGATAAGGTTAAAAAAGGGAAAAGTGTTACCTTTAAGCATGTTGGTGAAGATTGGTGGGGCTACAACAATCGTTACTACAAGAACCGTTATAACGTAGAGAAAGTGCGTATCACAGTTATTCGCGATCCTGACATTGCGATGAAGCACTTCGAAAAAGGTAAGTTGGACGCATTTGGATTGGTTTTGCCAAGTTTATGGCATGACAAATCCAATACTGCCCCTTATCAAAAGGGTTACATTGAGAAGTTCTGGGGTTACAACCAATATCCAGTTGGTGCTGGTGGCGTTTGGATAAACACGGCCATGCCTCTACTTGATGACTTAAACATTCGCAAAGGGATTACTTACGCGACAGATTTCGACGGCATGATCGAGAATGTTATGCGTGGAGACTACAGTCGTAAACCCAACCCAACGGGCTTTGGGCATGGTAAGTACACGTTACCAGATGTGACAGCGCCAAAGTTTGAACCAGAAAAAGCGGCGGCAGCGTTTGAAGCTGCGGGCTTCGATAAGATTGGTTCC
>NZ_JAWPON010000847.1:0-521 GCF_033344315.1 Vibrio sp. 2132-1
GCCTTCTCCCGACCATTCAAAGTGATGCGTAAACCCTGTTGGTCGAACACGTTTGGCTATCAAATGTTGGTCTTGATACTCATATCGCTCAGTCAAACCCAAATCATTCGTCGCACTAACAAGATCGTCTTGCTCGTCATAGATATATGTTGTTAATACTTGTTCTGTCTTTGTGTTCAACAATTCAACAAGGCGCCCTTGTTTATCATATTGACACTCAAGAACTGGTCGCTTGTTATGTGCAACTTCAATTAGGCGATGGTTTCTCGAATAACGAAGTTGGAACGTCGAAAAGATTCCATTGCGGATTTGTTTTAATAGCCAAATGTCTTCTACCAACTCAAAACGATATTGATCACCACTAGAGAGAGTGACAATTCGTGTATTTGGGTTTAGGAAATGACAGCTTGCTCCGACATAGACTTGATAACTAGTTGAACCATGCTCAACTGGTTCAAATTCAATCTCGTCAGCAGAATCACTTACAAATTCCCATGAGGTGACGTTGTGCTTTTCATCTG
>NZ_JAWPON010000848.1:0-520 GCF_033344315.1 Vibrio sp. 2132-1
AGGTTGGCGACCACGTGATTCCTCTTTACACCGCTGAATGTGGCGAGTGTAAGTTCTGTAAATCGGGCAAAACCAACCTTTGTCAGGCCGTTCGTGAAACACAAGGTAAAGGTCTGATGCCAGATGGTACAAGCCGTTTTTCTATCAACGGTGAAACCATCTTCCACTACATGGGTTGTTCTACTTTCTCTGAGTACACAGTGCTACCTGAAATTTCATTAGCCAAAGTGAACAAGCAAGCGCCTCTTGAAGAAGTGTGTCTACTAGGTTGTGGCGTAACGACTGGTATGGGCGCGGTTCTGAACACTGCAAAAGTTGAAAAAGGCGACACGGTTGCGATCTTTGGTCTGGGCGGCATCGGTCTTTCAGCGATCATCGGTGCGCGCATGGCAGGTGCAAGCCGCATCATCGGTATCGACATCAACGAAAGCAAATTCGACCTAGCTAAACAACTTGGTGCTACAGACGTCATCAACCCACAAAAATTCGACAAACCAATTTAAGAAGTGATTGTTGAAAT
>NZ_JAWPON010000849.1:0-520 GCF_033344315.1 Vibrio sp. 2132-1
CGGGAGGAGAGATAAAAATCGACAGTGCGGCCCCGGCTGTCGACGGCCCGGTACAGATACGCCCAGCGGCCATTGACCTTCACGTAGGTTTCATCCATGTGCCACGGGCAAAGATCGGAAGGGTTACGCCAGTACCAGCGCAGCCGTTTTTCCATTTCAGGCGCATAACGCTGAACCCAGCGGTAAATCGTGGAGTGATCGACATTCACTCCGCGTTCAGCCAGCATCTCCTGCATCTCACGGTAACTGATGCCGTATTTGCAGTACCAGCGTACGGCCCACAGAATGATGTCACGCTGAAAATGCCGGCCTTTGAATGGGTTCATGTGCAGCTCCATCAGCAAAAGGGGATGATAAGTTTATCACCACCGACTATTTGCAACAGTGCCGTCCAGCGGATATCAGCGCTGAAAGATGATGGCTGAGCGTGGAGGCAGGAATCTCAAGGTGCTTCTGCAGTTCGCCAACCGGCAGGCCTTCATGACCCGCCCTGACCAGCTCCCGGTATATGCTGAGACGT
>NZ_JAWPON010000850.1:0-520 GCF_033344315.1 Vibrio sp. 2132-1
AAGCATGACAAGACCTACCCCAGGAACACCCGCAGTACCAATAGACGCAAGTGTTGCGGTCATGATAACCATCATGTAATCGCCCATGCTCAAATCAATATTGAATGCTTTAGCACTAAATGCGGTTGCGACACCTTGCATGATGGCTGTACCGTCCATATCCACGGTTGCACCTAGAGGAACAGTGAATGATGAAATACGGTTATCTACGCCCATGCGGTGTTTTGCTGTTTCCATTGTCACTGGAATGGTCGCGTTTGATGATGCCGTTGAGAAGGCAAACATGATTGCGTCTTCCATCTTACGTAGGAACGTAATTGGGCTAAGGCCAGTAAAGCCTTTTAGCATTAGACTGTAAGTCACTAGGCCGTGAAGCAATAGTGTGCCCGCTAACACAACAAAGTACTCGGCTAGGTTGACGATGGCACTTAAGCCAAGACCAGTAAACAACTTCGCCATCAAGAAGAATACGCCATATGGAGCTAGGTTCATCAAAATTGCTACAAGCTTCATGATCACT
>NZ_JAWPON010000851.1:0-520 GCF_033344315.1 Vibrio sp. 2132-1
TGAGGGAACGCTGATCTTTCCTCTTGCCTCGATTCCATTGACGGATATGGGTATAGAGCAAGCTTATGCATATTGGGAATACCAACAAGCCATTGAACTCGAGCGCTTGGATGAAGACAAGCGAAGAGTGCGAGTAGATCAAGGCGCAATTGAATTGTCGCGTATTACTGACACGGTGAAATCAACGTCAGATGAGTTTTACCAGTCTCTGATTGCAGATCTCGAGTTCGCTACAGGTGCTTTTAATGAGTTCAGTCAGCGACTTGATGACGCTGTAGGGGATGTAACGCCTAGCTCATATATTTCAAAAAGAATTGAATCAATACACGCGGCACTTAAGCACTTGTTGGGTAATCGTTTTAAGGATAAGGCTGAGGTCTCCATTTCTGACGAAAATGATGGTGAAGAGTTGGAAGAAGCGAGTCAACAAGCAGTTACTCACCACTCATCTGCGTTATTAGTTACAAACATGCAATCTCGAGAACAAGCTATTCAACAGTTGCAACATGTGGCGGACTTT
>NZ_JAWPON010000852.1:0-520 GCF_033344315.1 Vibrio sp. 2132-1
CACGTAACCTTTGACCGATCATAAACATCGTTGGGTAAGATTCAAAAATCTATCTTAGAGGTCAAGAGAAACAACGATATCCTATTCTCATCGAATCCGTTTCGATTCAGCCCCGTAAGGTCTACGAGCGATCTCTAAAAGCAAATTACTATGGTCTAGGAGTGATCCTCTCCTAGATGGATGTGGCTGTAACCAATTGTATTTACTTTGTTATTTATTTAAGGGCTGCTGGTCTACGTGCGATCTCAAGAAGTAATTCTCTGTGGTCTATGAGCGATCCTCTCCATAAAAGCCGAGGTGCAGGAGCGAGCAGAACGGGGTATATGAGTGACTAGATAGGATAGAAGAACAACGATACCAAAGTACTGTAAATTGTTACTAAATAACTGATAGTAATGGAAATTGTGATATGTTGCGATCACGTAACCTTTGACCGATCATAAACATCGTTGGGTAAGATTCAAAAATCTATACTTAGAGGTCAAGGAAAACAACGCTGTCCTAGTCTCATCGAATCCCT
>NZ_JAWPON010000853.1:0-519 GCF_033344315.1 Vibrio sp. 2132-1
ACGAACAACAGGTTGATTTGAGCCCTCAGACTCTTCACCATCAGCCAACTGATTTTCCGCAGCTGCATGCTGAGCCTGCGCACGACGAGCAGCTTCTTCTGCTTGTGCACGACGTTGCTCTTCCATACGCTCAACTTCTTCTTGCTGTTGAACGCGGACACGAGACAGAACAGTAATAACGTCAGTCTTCAGCGCTTCAAGTAAACCTTCAAACAATTCAAACGATTCACGTTTGTACTCTTGTTTCGGGTTCTTTTGTGCGTAGCCACGTAGGTGGATACCTTGACGCAGATGATCCATCGCCGCCAGATGCTCTTTCCAAAGCGTATCGAGTGTTTGAAGCATCACTGATTTTTCGAAGTTACGAAGCACTTGTGCACCCACAACTTCTTCTTTCGCTTTGTATACTTCAACGGCTAGGCTGATAATCTTCTCGCGCAGCGCTTCTTCGTACAGTTTGTCGTCTTCCTCAAGCCATTGCTTGATTGGCGCGTCTAGATCGAAATCTGCTTTCAAACG
>NZ_JAWPON010000854.1:0-519 GCF_033344315.1 Vibrio sp. 2132-1
CCCAACTGACCCGAGAGCTTTTCGACGCCATGCCAATCAGCTCGCTCGTAGCATTCTTCTAGCGAGATCAGCACGCCGTACTCACCCTTACGATGCAGTAATGCTTGCTGCACAGAATCACTCAACGGCAGTTGCTTCACCAAGGCTTCGATCGATAAGTCGAGCATGGCATCTAAGATCGACAATAAGCCGACCATAAAGCCTTGCTCATTGAGATGAGAAAAAGGTTGGTAACGCGACATCAGTTCACAGAACTGGGCACGTTGCAAAGAGAGGTTGTACAACTCACGCGGTTTGTTGCTTGAGATGTAAGACGCCACCACCAAAGAGACAAATTGCTTCAGCTTGTCTTGACCAAGGTAAATCAGCGCCTGACGGAACGAGCTGATTTCCACCTCTAATGTGGTGATCTGGGTATTCACAAAACGCAGTAACTTGTACGACAAGGCCACATCTTGCGTAATGATGCTTTCAATGCGGTCAAAATCCGGCTCTGGCGCGCAGACTTCCCGAAACAGT
>NZ_JAWPON010000855.1:0-519 GCF_033344315.1 Vibrio sp. 2132-1
TCCAGACTTGTCGCATCTGCTTCACGGATATTGAATTTGTCGAAATCAAAGTGCTCTGCAACGGCAATATGAATTTCTCGCTGCGGCGCTAAGCACTCACTAATAAGAAATTTAGAGACATTCACATCGGAGAATTTCTCTCGGTTTTCTTGGCTCACGTAAGTTTCGGTAGCGCAACCTGCTAACAATGCACCAATCATAATGCCGCTCAACAAGCGAATCGTCGTTTTCATGTGACCCTCTTATAACTTGCCAACTAGGTTAATGAACACGCCTGATGCGTCGTAGTCATCATCATTCGCAAGGTTGCTGTCAAAGCCTGAGAAGTTATAGCCGACGCCGACTTTGAAGTTGTCGCCAAGATGTTTGTTCACTGAAATCAGCGCACCTTGCTCTAACTCATCGTAGGTCGAATCGGTCTTCCAATGGTACTCGCCTGTCACGTCCCACTCTTTCATCACTCGGTAAGAAGCACTTAAGCCGTACAATGAGATTTTGCTGTCAAGCGGAATGTCTTCA
>NZ_JAWPON010000856.1:0-519 GCF_033344315.1 Vibrio sp. 2132-1
CGGCTGACGCCAAAACCGATTTCGGCACGTCTAGACTCTTTGGCAAAGCTAAATAGCATTATCTTACCTAGAAGTTGCCCTGTGCTTTTTAAGTAGATACCTAGAATCACTTCTGTATTGCTATCCATAGCTCGAACACTGTTGGTTATAAATGTTTTTGCCTCATCAACAGACACCCAAGGTTCAGTATTCCAATATTTCATGACTTCATTGTCTGAGAATATACTAAACAAGTCTCCCGCATCTTCTGCGACTAAAGCTCGTAGTATTAATCGTTCTGTTTCAATTTTTGTGGTTAACATCGAAAGGTCTGCTTCTTCATTTACTATTGACGTATAACGCCTTGCTGAGGGGAGAGGGGGTAAGCAATACTATTGCTACTACATGCCTCTTCAATCACCAGAACCATTTGGTAAAAAATCCCAAGCCTGGGAAGTTACTCTTAAACGCTTTGTTGTATGCGTACTAAAGGTACACCACGGATTCCACATTATTACCCTCGGGATCAATCAAAAACGC
>NZ_JAWPON010000085.1:0-1150 GCF_033344315.1 Vibrio sp. 2132-1
TTCAACCATAAAGATGTTGAGATGCACATTGTCGCGCTTTGCATCGATTACCGGCTCTTCGAGTTCAACAATAGGAACGTGAATCGACACAGTAAAAGTACTACCAAAGCCTTCTTCACTTGTGACCGTAATGTCCCCATCCATCATATTGATCAGCTGTTTCGAAACCGCTAACCCAATGCCTGTACCTACCGCATGCAAGTTGTCTTTGCCCGACTTAACTTGATAATACATAGCAAAAATCTTATCCAGTTCAGCTTCAGGAATACCGATGCCAGTGTCTTCGACTTCCATAATGATAGTCGCGAAGTCTTCTTCGACATCAGCGCTGACTGTCATCACAACGCCACCTTCTTTGGTGAACTTCATCGCGTTGCTGACTAGGTTCCAAATCACCTGACGTAAACGGGTCGCATCCACCTCGATCGCTTTTGGTAAGTCACTCAAACGTTCTAAGTCGAAACGCAGTCCTTTTTGTTCCGCCATGAGCGCCGAAATACTCTCTATCTCGGCGACAAAGTCTTCAAAGTTCAATGGTGCAGGTAACAGTTCAAGCTTGCGACGGTCGAATTTGTCCATATCGATGATGTCATTGAAGATATTCCCCAACGTAATCGCACTCACGTTAATCGTCTGCATGTGCTTACGCTGCTCTTCCGTCAGCTGGCTATCAAGCAACATTCGACTCAAGCCAACAATGCCGTTTAACGGTGTGCGAAGTTCATGGCTAATTGTGGAGATAAACGTCGTTTTATCTCGGCTGGCTTTTTCTAGAGATTCTTCGTGACGCTTACGCTCAGTAATGTCTCGCCCAAAACCAACCAACCCCAAGTGGCGACCGTCTTTGCTATAGAATGGTACTTTGCGCAATTCAAAATAGTGTTTTCGCCCATCAGGGTATTCCAACCATTGCTCGTAAGTGATCGCTTGGTTGTCGCTAAAGACTTTTTGGTCGGTATCTACGATTGGTTGCGCAATTTCTTTACTGTAGACATCCCACGGGCTCAAGCCGACAAGTTGATGCTCTTTCTTGCCCGTTAACTCTTCCATCGCTCGGTTACAACCGGAGAAGACGCCATCAGCATTACGGTAATAAATCAAATCAGGTGACGCATCGATGAATGAACGTAACAAAGCGGTACGCTCTGCT
>NZ_JAWPON010000857.1:0-518 GCF_033344315.1 Vibrio sp. 2132-1
TATCAAGCTTGCTGATCGTATGAGCCGTCGTTACCCTCGCGCCTTAGTGCATGAGCTTATCTACACATCTCGTCTAACGGCTGAGCAGTGTCATGATGCAGCAGCAGTAGAAGCTTGGACAAAACAACTTGTTGAGCAACTAAACGCGAAAGAAGTGGGTGCAAGCCAATACAGCTACGAAGTGGAGCTGCACGCAGAGCTTGGTTTGAGCCTGCCGAAGATCATCGTTCGTACACACGGTGTGACTCACGAGCATGCGCTAAGTGTTGATTTCCTAAACTCAAAAGAATACGGCAAGCTGGCGGACCTTTCTGAAGTCCTAGACGGTCTTCTAGAAGAGGGCGCGTACATCAAACGTGGTGAACGTACTCTGCCAGTATCAAGCTTTGCTGAAGCACTTGAGTGGTTGGTTAAAGAATCGATGCGTGGTCTAAGCCGTCAGCGTTACAAAGGTCTAGGTGAGATGAACCCAGATCAGCTTTGGGAAACCACAATGGACCCAGAGACGCGTCGCATGA
>NZ_JAWPON010000858.1:0-518 GCF_033344315.1 Vibrio sp. 2132-1
TGAACCTTGGGAGATTTGAACACGTGAGAAAGTCGGCTTACGCAAGAAAGCTATTTCTGATTAGTATGGAAGACGATGCTGCGCAGAAAGTCGCATCATTAGAAAAGTACATCGATATGAGCATTCCTGTAATCTCAACCGATGCCCTAATGGAAGCGAAACCCGAACATCGAAATAAAATTCTACTCATTGACTTCAGTGAACATAAATCACTCGTTCAATCGATTAAAAACCTGCCATTGGTTTGGAAGAACTTTGAGACGGTCGTGTTCAACGTTCCAAAACGCCTCACTACGGATGAACTGCTCGCCTTCGGTCAATTAAAAGGCTTGTTTTACAGCGAAGATTCTTTAGAACAAGTAGGCGAAGGACTGAAAGGCATTGTCAACGGGCAAAACTGGCTACCACGCAACGTAACCAGCCAACTGCTGCACTACTATCGAAATGTGATAAATACTCACACCGCGCCAGCAACCGTCGATCTCACCATTCGTGAACTGCAAGTGCTGCGTTGTCTG
>NZ_JAWPON010000859.1:0-518 GCF_033344315.1 Vibrio sp. 2132-1
GCGATTTCTCTAGGTCCGCGGATTCATCAACAAAAATGTGACTGATACCAAAACCGCCGATGATCACTGGAATTGTGCTGTTCTCTTTACACATTTTGTGCAGACCAGCTCCACCACGTGGGATGATCATATCAACGTAGTCATCCAGTTTAAGCAGTTGAGAAACCAGCTCGCGATCTGGCTTTTCAATGTACTGTACTGAAGCGGCTGGCAAGTTTGCTTTTGCAAGGGCTGATTGGATAACTTTCACAAGTTCCATGTTAGAGAAAAACGTCTCTTTACCACCGCGTAGGATGCTGGCGTTACCCGTTTTCAGGCACAGTGCGGCAATGTCGATGGTCACATTTGGACGCGCTTCATAAATCACACCCACAACACCAAGTGGTACACGGCGGCGAGAGAGAGACATGCCGTTTTCTAGCACTTTACTGTCGATTTCGCTGCCCACAGGATCGTTTAGGCTGATCACATTGCGAACATCATTTGCAATGCCCGTTAAGCGTTCTTCATTCAACAGT
>NZ_JAWPON010000860.1:0-518 GCF_033344315.1 Vibrio sp. 2132-1
TATCTGGGCGCAAGGCAGAACCATTGTGAAGAGAAATTTGAAGATATGATGCTCGACCCACAACCGTACACTAGCAAAGCGGGAAAACAATACGACGGTTTGCAAGCCATGCTGGCGAATAGAATGAAGTATCAAAGAAAATTTTACGGCTATGATGTGTTTATTTCTGCCAGTGATTTAGACAGGGAAGCCGACGAATTTGTAGGGCTGACTCGGCGATACTTAGCGGCCGCCGAGCCAGAATAATAACGAGTACAGACAAGGCGCTAGTATAGTGGCATCTCGTCAGCAACAAACGGGTTGGTTTTGCGCTCGTGACCGAAGGTAGATTGAGGACCATGACCCGGTACAAATGTAACATCGTTACCTAGAGGCCAAAGTTTCTCTTTAATTGAACTAATCAACGTATTGAAGTCGCCTTGAGGGAAGTCAGTACGACCAATGCTACCGTTAAACAGAACATCACCAACAAACGCTAAACGCGCTTCTTCACTATAAAGCACTACGTGACCTGGCGT
>NZ_JAWPON010000861.1:0-518 GCF_033344315.1 Vibrio sp. 2132-1
GGTTTCAGGCGTCCACAAATCATCACGATGGCGGGCAACGGTATAGCTGTAGTCACGTTCCATTTCGCCATTTTTGCCTACGCCAATAACGCAGCAGCTTGTGCTGTGGCGGCTAGACGCGTAGCTTGCTAACAAACCATGGCTGTTTCCGTACACTTTGACGCCGTAGTGGCTATCGTAGCTAGCACCGTCACTTTGCTTGATTGCATCGCTGTAGCTTAGCGCTTCTTTCTCGGCGGCAATCGCCACTTGTGCTGCGTAGTCTGGGTCTGGAGAGTCTGGGTGGAAAAGGTCAAGATCTGGCACCTCTTGCACCATAAATTCTTTCGGCGCTGGGCCTGCGACTGGGTCTTCAGATGTGTAATGAGCGATATCAAGCGCGGCATTCACTGTCTGTTCAATCGCCGCTTCACTCAAATCAGATGTGGAAGCGCTGCCCTTACGTTGGCCTCGGTAAACGGTAATGCCAAGCGCACCATCACTGTTGAACTCGACATTTTCTACATCACCCATTCGAG
>NZ_JAWPON010000862.1:0-518 GCF_033344315.1 Vibrio sp. 2132-1
ATTTGTATCGTAATGGCTTACAGCGAGCTCGTTTCCTTCCTGCTATTGATATGATTTTGGCGCGTTGCCATGTACTAAATGTGGATAGTGGTGTCGATTATCGTCTGAGGACTTTGGAACAAGCCGAAATCTACCATTATCCATTGGATGAGCAGGCTTCTATTAATTTAAATACCTATTATCAGCAGCTTACGGCTGAGCGTAAAAGCGTTGCTCACAAAATCGACATTAATCATCGACAGATTAACGTGATTGAAGCCAGTGATGGGGTGTTACATGCTTCTTTTGAGCAGTTGTGCCAAACCGCTCGAAGTCAAAACGATTACATTGAACTCTCACGTATTTATCACACGGTTTTACTGGCCGATGTTCGTCAGATGAATCGTAAAATTGATGATGCTGCGAGGCGTTTTATTGCTTTAGTCGACGAGTTTTATGAGCGCAACGTAAAACTGATTATTTCAGCGGAAGTCGAGATGGATGCCTTATATACCGAAGGACAACTGGAATTTGAGTTC
>NZ_JAWPON010000863.1:0-518 GCF_033344315.1 Vibrio sp. 2132-1
TGGTTTTGGCGCCAAGCAATAACGGCCAAGGAAAACCTTGGCAAGGACACAAAGCTGGGCAGTTTGCTTATGTTCGTTTTGGTAATGAAGATCCGCATCCGTTTACGATTGTTTCAGGTGAGCATGAACCAGAGGTACGCTTTTTGATCAAAGAGTTGGGTGATTTCACCACGGATTTGTACCACAGGGTTAAAATTGGTGAAGAAGTGATGGTTGAAGGCCCTTACGGACGCTTGGCGTTTGACGTCAATAAGCCCCAGATTTGGATTGCGGGTGGTGTTGGGGTTGCGTCGTTCTTTGCCATCTTAGCGTCACTCAAATCGCTAAAAACGCATCCTCCTGTGCATTTGTTTTACTGCACGCGAGGTTTGGACAGCCATTTAGTGGACGAGTTGTGGAAAATGGCACGTCTTGCGCAAGTGAAACTGAACGTGATTGATACGGCGGTGTCTCCTCGACTTAACGTAGAGCGTATCGCGAGCGAATGTGGCGATTTAGCGCGTTATGAGTTCTATTTC
>NZ_JAWPON010000864.1:0-517 GCF_033344315.1 Vibrio sp. 2132-1
TCTCTATTTGTACTTTGCAAAAGGCTTCGGATACGTACTCGTGAATCATCCACCAACACTTGTGCATCCAATTCGAAGAAGGAGCTATCCACTCCTAAATAGCCTTTGGCGTTTTTCTTTACATCATCGCTCAAGCCAGTTAATTCTGACTCCGCTAGAAATTCGTCTACGCTGTCCCAACCATCGAAGGGACGCTTTTCTATCAGTTGAACCGCATCGCTGCTGCTCAAGTTCGGTGAAAACATAGCGACTAAAATCGGCGCTTGTTCCACCTCTATCGTGTTGACGTTTAAACGCCAATCATCACTTGGGATCGCACATACCAAGGGCTCAATCTTTTGATAAATTTCACCACTCACTTGATATACCGCGCGCAATTCAGTTTTGTCTGCCATCCAACCATTAGCCGCTAAATACGAAGGTTTCATCGATTCGTAGGTGCTGTCTTCCACGCCGGTGGTTGAACGTACTGTGCTGTCTGAATCAATGTATTCCCAAGTGGAATCGGCAATCACTT
>NZ_JAWPON010000865.1:0-517 GCF_033344315.1 Vibrio sp. 2132-1
TGGTAGAGAGGAAAGACGACGCTATTTTCAACTGGGACAAGATCAGCTTTTTCATTCAACGCTACAGCATTACAGCCTAAGTTCTCGTATTCCGTACTTACAAACTGCTCCCAAACGGTTTTATTGTGCAATGCTTCTATCTTAATAGCGATACTATCGGGGCTAGTACCGAGCAAACGCGCTGCCAAAATTTGCATGTGGGAGGTATCAATTGCATTTAAATTCACTCTTTCATCGTAATACCGAGTGCGCTCTTTTAGTATGTTTACTAAGGCAAAACTACTGCGATCAAGTTTTGCTCTTGTCATCAATTTATCGCTCAGATCAGTCATAAAATAAAAAATGGTGACGATCGCTATAAGCACAAAGAAAAGCTCAATGGCGAAGGAGCCTTTTTGTCGGGAACGCAATTTCATGGTTATTCCTCCCAACCCTCGTGCTCTAAATTGATCAAAGTGCTTCTGACAATAGGCACAGTGGCACTAGAAAACACATTCAAAACCGGACGGTAATTGTA
>NZ_JAWPON010000866.1:0-517 GCF_033344315.1 Vibrio sp. 2132-1
AGCAAGCCGACCCATCTGCTGTTGTTCATGTTGTAATCCAGGGGTTACCGAGGTAACGTAACAAAATATTTCAGAGCCGGCATTATACAACCGAGAGAGGGTATAGGTGGTAGAAATATTTGCCTCACAAACTAAGAGGCCATCTAAGTGGCCTCTTTTTAACCGATTTAACGGCATCCGTTGTGATGCAAAGGTGTGAGGCTTGTAAGAAACCTAACCTTTGGCATTCGTTTCGGGTTGTGCTTCTGGTTGTAGCGTCCAATCACCACCAAGTGATTTGTAGAGCGCAATCGTAGCTTGTGCGGTTTGCAACTTTGCCGCGACTTGCTGATCTTGCATCATGCGTTGCTGACGTTGCGCATCTAAAACTGATAAGTGATCAATCAAGCCTGCTCGGTACAGTGACTTGGCTTTGTTGACGACGTTATTGGTGGCTTTCAATGCATCATCGATTCGGCGCTGATTTTCTTGGCTGCGACCATAAGTAAACAGCGTGGATTCGGTTTCTGCCAAAGCC
>NZ_JAWPON010000086.1:0-1141 GCF_033344315.1 Vibrio sp. 2132-1
TCGATTTGTTCGATGTTTGCGATAGTACGTTTGTCTTCTTGATTTAGAACTAGAGCATTAAACATAAGGTTCTCCGAGTGTGCGATAGCGCGGCTGGAATGCCACGAGCAGCAAGCCATTAACTGCCTGTAAGTGTATGCCTTCTTTATTTATGAATAAAATGAAACTTCATCATCTAATTTATGTGTTTTGTGCATAAATTATAGGGTGCCTAATAAAAGAAAAGGCGACATAAGATGCCGCCTTAAGTGTAATACCAAATTTTGCTGGTATTGGTTGATTACCTAACTGGTGATGTTAAGGGCTACGGGCGCTCAAAGACTGTCGCGATACCCTGACCAAGACCGATACACATGGTCGCAAGGCCGTATTTGGCGTCCTTGGCTTCCATTAGGTTGATAAGCGTTGTTGAGATACGTGCGCCAGAACAACCCAATGGGCGACCTAGAGCAATCGCGCCGCCATTCAGGTTCACTTTTTCGTCCATCACCTCAAGCAGACCTAGGTCTTTCGCACATGGCAGAGATTGCGCTGCAAACGCTTCGTTTAGCTCGACAACGTCCATATCTTCAATTGCAAGGCCTGCACGTTTGAGCGCTTTTTGCGTTGCAGGTACAGGGCCGTAACCCATGATGGATGGATCGCAACCTGCGATCGCCATGCCTTTGATTCGTGCGCGAATCTTCAAACCAAGTTCATTGGCTTTCTCTTCGCTCATGATCAGCATTGCGGATGCACCATCGGATAGGGCTGAAGATGTACCGGCTGTTACGGTACCGTTCGCTGGGTCGAATACCGGGCGAAGTTGAGACAGACCTTCAACGGTGGTCTCTGGACGAATCACTTCATCGTAATCTAACTGGAACAACGTACCGTCTGCTGCGTGGCCTTCGGTTGGTAGGATTTCGTTTTTAAAGCGACCTTCCAATGTTGCTGCGTGAGCACGAGCATGAGAGCGCGCCGCAAACTCATCTTGTTGCTCACGGCTGATACCATGAAGCTTACCAAGCATTTCAGCGGTTAAACCCATCATACCAGCGGCTTTGGCGACATTTTTCGACATGCCAGGATGGAAGTCTACACCGTGGTTCATTGGTACGTGACCCATGTGCTCGACACCACCGATCAGGCAAATTTCCGC
>NZ_JAWPON010000867.1:0-516 GCF_033344315.1 Vibrio sp. 2132-1
TGATCACCAAGTGGTGTTAGATGGATTTATCGCGCGTTTAGAGCTGGAGCCGGACATTGATGTGATTGGCACGGCAAGCAACGGCTTGGGAGCGATTGAGGTCGTTAAGCATCTGCGACCGGATGTTGTGCTTATGGACATCAGCATGCCAATCATGAATGGCATCGAAGCAACGGGTGTGATTAAAGAGGAATTACCAGAGAGTAAAATTCTCATGCTTACGATGCATGATAACCGCGAATACATCATGAAAGTTATGCAGGCAGGGGCGGTGGGATACATGCTCAAGGAAATTTCAGCCGAGAAAATGGTGCAAGCCATCAAAACCGTGAACCAAGGCTCAACCTATTTTTGCGAGTCCGTAACTCAGACGCTCTTTACGCAAGAAATCAAACCCGCTCATCATAAACCCAATCCGCTTAGTCGACGAGAAGAGGCGGTCTTGAGGTTGGTGGCACAAGGCAATAGCAGTAAGAAAATCGCGACGTTACTCAATATCAGCTATCGAACAGTAGA
>NZ_JAWPON010000868.1:0-515 GCF_033344315.1 Vibrio sp. 2132-1
TGATTTGATTCGATTGATGAGCATGCTGAAAGCACTGAGAACATGGATGCGAAAATGAATTTGGAGAGCGTATGTAACAATGCACATTTCCTTGTCTTACAAAACCTTACTGTATTGAAGTATAGACATAAGTGCTTTCAACGTGCAGTTATCGCGGCCAAAGAACGAGTGTTTAGTCAAGTAAATCCATGAAGTGAGATCATACTGCGGGAAGAAAGCGGTATTGGGCGCGTTTTTCTCCTAATTTCAGTTTATTTTTATGGCGCACAAAATCATTTATTTTACTTATGTTTCTTGTTGTATTGGTCATTATCACTAATATTTGGCGATAATAACCAATAGCGCTCTGTAATAAATCAATTGAAATATATAACCATATGAATTTATTGAGGTAAATGTTTGGCACAGCGTTTGCCTAGAGACAAAAGAAGTAAGTCAGCATAACTTGCGGAACTAGTTAATTTTTTGTTAATTTTATTAACTGTGAATAGACGGTTATTTGTGGCTGGTCACCA
>NZ_JAWPON010000869.1:0-515 GCF_033344315.1 Vibrio sp. 2132-1
GTAGAAGGTGAGCCGGGTTCAAGCGAAGGTTTGGGACTATTGAATGTTCATACTGTGCTGACTGGTAGTAAACAGCTCACCAAGACTGAAGCTGTGCTCAATCTCAATAACCAAAAAGCGAAGGTGAAAGGTTATGAGATTCATGTTGGTAGAAGCCAGGTACTTGACGAACAACCGCTTGAACTCGACAACGGAGAATGTGACGGTGCCATTAGTGAATGTGGCCAAATTATGGGAGCCTACTTGCACGGATTTTTTGACGAAGTGGAAGCGCTAAACCTCATTACTGAGTGGGTGAATGGCACTCAGATCAAACAGCAAGATTTTGAAACATTGAAAGAACAAGGTATTAACCGTATTGCGGATGCGATAGAACAACACATGAACCTTGACTTCCTGTTTAAATAACTCGTTAACCAAACGCTATCTTTAACCAAATTTTCTCTCGGCTCCTTATTAGAAAAACGGAACGGGCTGGGAACGCATTCATTTGGCTAGATAGAATTTTCGCTTGC
>NZ_JAWPON010000870.1:0-515 GCF_033344315.1 Vibrio sp. 2132-1
TGTCGTGGTTGCTCTTTCCGGCTCAGCAAAGCAAGGGGCGAGTACCATCACTCAGCAGCTAGCGCGTAACTTCTTCTTATCCAACGAGAAGAAACTAATGCGTAAGATCAAAGAGATCTTCATTGCCATTCACATTGAGCAACTGCTGAGCAAACAAGAGATCATGGAGCTTTACGTTAACAAGATCTTCCTTGGCTATCGCTCATACGGTTTTGGTGCAGCAGCTCAGGTGTATTTTGGTAAGAGCCTAAATGAGCTCTCGCTTAGCGAAATTGCGACACTGGCGGGGATGCCAAAAGCACCTTCAACCATGAACCCAATTTACTCGCTAGAACGTGCAACAAAACGTCGTAACGTTGTGCTAATGCGTATGCTCGATGAAAAGTACATTACGCAAGAACAATTCGATGAAGCACGTAACGAACCAATCATTGCTCGTTACCACAGTGCAGAAATTGAAGTGTCTGCGCCTTACGTTGCCGAGCTTGCACGTGCATGGGCAGTAAAAGAGTACG
>NZ_JAWPON010000871.1:0-514 GCF_033344315.1 Vibrio sp. 2132-1
GCTAAAACTACGGATGGTAAAGCGTTGCTGATCAAAGGCGTTGGTAGCGCAGAAGTTGAAGCCTACGAATACGACTTGCGTAATTATCCAGCAAGTAAAACCCGCTTCAACATTGAAATCGAACGCGCACCTCATCCGGTAATGAAAGACGTGGAAATGTCTCTCACTTATCAGCCTAAACTGGCTATTCCAATGGCGTTTGCTGGTCAGAAAGGCAAAGTCAGTCTGATTGGTGGGTTGCCTGAAGGTCTTCGAATGAAGGATGGCAACTTAGAAGTGGATACCGCGGGCGAATATCGTCTTAAGTTTGAAGATGATGGCGGTGACTTTTACCAACCAATTCAATTCAACGTTGTGATCAAAGTTGCGAAAGCGCAAGGCCAAGCGATGACGACGCAAGATTATGAAATGGTATACAGCAAAGACTACGATTTTAACTTGCAGCGTGATTTTGGTTTAACGGCCAGCAATGATCATTTGGAAGTCGTTGACAATACTTCTCCAGGTGTTGCAG
>NZ_JAWPON010000872.1:0-514 GCF_033344315.1 Vibrio sp. 2132-1
TAGATGGAGAACAGGTTCTTTTCACGACCTACGACGCGTGCATTCAAACCAACATCTTGCAGTCGGCCTTCGATTTCACTGTGAATACGCTGAATCATCTCTTTGCGATTACCGCGAGCCGCTCTCACGACTTCTTTGAGTACGCGATAACGGTTTGGGTACAGCGCTTCGAAACCAAGCTCTTCTAACTCAGTTTTGATATTGTGAATACCAAGACGATGAGCTAATGGGGCATAGATTTCTAGTGTTTCACGAGCGATGCGACGTTTTTTGTCTGGTCGAAGTGCACCTAACGTGCGCATGTTGTGCGTACGGTCAGCCAGTTTGATCAGGATAACGCGGATATCTTGCACCATCGCCAGAACCATCTTGCGAAAGTTCTCAGCTTGAGCCTCTTTCCTGTCACGGAATTTGAGTTTGTCCAGTTTAGATACACCATCAACCAACTCAGCGACGGTGTTGCCGAATTTCTCTTCGAGATCTTCTTTTGTAACGTCACAGTCTTCAATGACGT
>NZ_JAWPON010000873.1:0-514 GCF_033344315.1 Vibrio sp. 2132-1
ATTGCACAGCGTGAGCTAGAGAGCATCAAACGTGAAAACGCCGAACAAGAACGAGCCCTTTTACTCAGCCAGCTCAAGCAGATGCAAAGCCAAATTGAGCCGCATTTTCTGTTTAATACGCTTGCCAATATCAGCGCGTTGATGTCGCAAGACGTCGATAAAGCCAAACAAATGTTGGATCAACTCACGGCGTTATTGCGTGCAACGCTAAAAAACTCGCGTGAGGATCACACCACGGTTGAGAATGAAATCGCCTTGATTGACGCTTATCTGGGTATTCAAAAAATTCGTTTAGGCGAGCGCTTAAGTTACACAATCGAGGTGCAAGAAGGGTTAGGAAATACAGAGTTGCCTCCGATGATGCTGCAACCTTTGGTAGAGAACGCCATTATTCACGGCATCGAGCCAAAACGTGAAGGTGGCGAAGTCCAATTGCTGATAAAGCAAGAGAAACAGCTGTTGCAAATTGAAGTGAAAGACACTGGCGTGGGGTTGAGTCACGTCAGCAATCACT
>NZ_JAWPON010000874.1:0-514 GCF_033344315.1 Vibrio sp. 2132-1
CAGTCGAATGCGAAAACGCTTGATTGCCGAAGGCATGCCACCAGATCAAATTCAGACAATTCACCGTAAGGGTTATCTATTTAAATCCATAAATAGGTAAAGAAAGCGCGGCTATTTGTCTCGATTTTTGGTATTTCGTCACTTATTTTGCTTTAATTAATGAAAATTCAATTTACTCAAAATAACTCAATGAATTTGCGTCTAATTTTTATACTCTGCATTGCCAGTCTGTTTGCTGGTTGTGCTACTTATGCTGGCCTGAACTTTGACCAATTGTTCGGCCCTCAGTTGGTTCGTGAGCGTACTGCCAGCGTTGAAACGCCGCAGGCAGATTTCTTCCAACGCGAGGTAAAACCTATCGTCGATAACCGCTGTGTGGTTTGCCACGCCTGCTACGATGCGCCATGTCAGCTAAAACTCTCATCGGTAGAAGGGATCGACCGCGGAGCATCGAAAGCGTTGGGTTATGAAGGCACTCGCCTGACAGCGGCTGCGCCTACTCGCTTGTTTGAAG
>NZ_JAWPON010000875.1:0-513 GCF_033344315.1 Vibrio sp. 2132-1
TAGGACAGTTTGAGCAATCGGAGCAATACCTCATCCAATCCTTGCTTGCGCGTCAACTTGAGGAGGCCCCACTCAAAGTGGCGCAAGTCGAACACAGCCTAGCTCGGATGTATAACAAATCGAAAGATTTCGATAAGGCCATTAACCACTACCAGAATTCATTGAAAATCTTGGAAGAGCTCCACTATCCGTATGGACAAGGCTTGGCGTATTTGGGTCTTGCTTCCGCCATTGCTGAAATTGGCAACCTTGAACAAGCCGTCAAATACATTAACAAAGCACTCGGTTTGGGTGAGCGATACGAAAACAACCATTTACAAACCGAGGGGCATTTAGCCGCTGGTTTTGCTTATCTGAAAAATGACGCGCCAGAAAAGGCGATCGAGCACGGTAAAGAAGCGTTCACACTAGCAATGGAAAATTCAAGGCCATTGCTACAAGCGAGAGCACAACTGTTGCTGTCCAATGCTTACCAAAAACTTGGGGATTACAAAGCGGCGCTAAGTCACTATG
>NZ_JAWPON010000876.1:0-513 GCF_033344315.1 Vibrio sp. 2132-1
CACCAAGCCAGCAATGGAACATTGGAATAACCTGGCAGCTTTTCACTAACTGCCTTCCTAATTCGCGAGCAGGAAAGTCGGCGTGAATGCCTGCACGCCATTGATCGACTAATGTCGCCCATTCTGAAAAATCGTAACCCGCGCTGAATTTTTCGATGTCGCTGTAATCAAGTAGCCAACCCGCTAAGGCATCGTTGCGATTGGTCGCAATACCCATTGCTTTTACCCAAACGTCGACTTCTTCTGGATTTGGCGGCTGCGTATCGTAGCGAATAAACTCGACATCGACACTGTGCGGTTTGAGCAAGTGTTTAATTGCTTTGGCAATGACAGGAAACATCGGATGTTTTTTCTGATAAGCGACGGTAATCGATTTACCTTGTTGCGGGACTTCACCCACTGATGTCGGCCTTAAGTCAATCCACCCCGGTTTTAAACCAAATGCTTGCAGTACACCCAGTTCAATCACTTTATCTTGGGGAACGTGCGCGTAGATTTGATGGCTATTTAGTG
>NZ_JAWPON010000087.1:0-1140 GCF_033344315.1 Vibrio sp. 2132-1
CGGAAAAGACACCAAAAAATCTCACGATGCAGCAACCCAAGCGTTTATGCAATGGCAAAAAGAGAGCGGTCGTAGCCTCACCGAAATCAGTCAAATCATTGCATTTAGTACCGGCGATAATCGACTCTAACGACAAGTTGATAAGCACATTGGCTCTTATCACAGTGTGCTTTTTCTGGCCATATCTCTAGCTCCACTCTTGGCTTCATTAAACTTCAACCACCTTCCCATCTTGAGAATTACAAATAATTGTCGTATCGATAAAATTAATTTTTCATACAATATTTTTACTTATCAAACACCTACCTATGATTGATGTTTTATTAGGCTTATTTTATTGATTCTGCTCAATTGCATTGCCTATTCAAACTGACTAGGATACACGCCCTTCCTGAGTGAACTATCAAAAATAAAATCGAGAAACTTGCTCGAGTTTCTCAACAGTTCACGAACATTCTAGACAATTATATTCATTTCATGATTTTTAGCGCACTTGAGCGCTGATTGAAACGACCATTGCTCCGTACTCGAAAGATTTCGTATTCGCGCTTTCTTACGTGGAGTTATTTATTTCATCAAGGTTGGTCAAACGGATGATGCCCCTTGAATGCATTTACTGGAGGACAAAAAATGCCAAAAGGTCTAATGCTGACTGACTTAGCCATCGCAGGCTTACTTTTGATTGTAGCGAAAGTGATTCGCGTGCATACGCCATTGCTACAACGCATGTACATTCCATCTGCTGTATTGGCAGGTTTATTTGGTCTCGTGTTTGGCCCTGCCATGCTCGATCTATTACCGTGGACAGACACGTTTACCGCTAACGCAAGCCTATTAACTGCTGCACTTTTTTCTGCGTTAGGGTTAGCAACGGATGTTCCATCCCCAAAAGTTGTCGCACAACGTGCAGGCTCGTTATGGGCATTTAACCAAATTGCTTCTGTCTCACAGTGGTTATTTGCTGCAATGTTTGGCCTGCTCTTAACTACATTTTTCTGGCCAGAAATCAATCCTGGCTTTGGCGTAACAATGTCTGCGGGTTTCATGGGTGGTCATGGTTCAGCCTCAGTTGTGGGAGATATTTTCACGGGTCTTGGTTGGGAAGATGGCTTCACGCTTGGTTTGACCTTTGCGACAGTC
>NZ_JAWPON010000877.1:0-512 GCF_033344315.1 Vibrio sp. 2132-1
AGGCCTAGCTCGACTTGAACAGTGGACTCGGAGGCATTCGACAGCGTCACTTTGAAGTTGGCTGTCTCACCCTCATTGATGGTGCCAGCATCTGAAATAGTCACGCTTGGACGGTCATCATCCGGATCGGGACCCGGACCCGTACCATCATCCACTATCGTTGCCGTACCCTTATCGCTGCCTTGCACCGCCCCAATGCCAGTCACCGTCACACTGAAATCTTCTGGGCCTTCATAAACAGCATCATCAATGGCAGCGATGCGCACATCAAACTCGGTTTGCCCTGCTGGCACCGTTACTACACCATCGTTTGGCACTGTCACCCAGCCACTTCCGGTGTTGTATTCCAAGGTACCTAAGTCACCGGCTTCGGTGTCACCCAAGTTCAGGCCTAGCTCGACTTGAACAGTGGACTCGGCGGCGTTCGACAACGTCACTTTGAAGTTCGCTGTCTCACCCTCATTGATGGTGCCAGCGTCTGAAATAGTCACATTCGGGCGGTCATCATCCGG
>NZ_JAWPON010000878.1:0-512 GCF_033344315.1 Vibrio sp. 2132-1
TAAGGTTCAGATGCGTTCGGTTGTCGTTCGGCACTTTCACAACAAACTGACCAACCAGTTCAACGTCGACCACTAGACGATAATGATCTCCGTGATAAATTAGCTCACGCAGTACGCCTTCAATTTGGTTATCACACGATTCGTCATCAGGCTGGATGGAAATTTTCTCTGGTCGAATAGACAAGGTGGTGCGCTCGCCGTTTTGGGTCACTCGAACCGGTTTGGCAACGAAGTGAGCGGGGCCGACCTGGACTTGGCATCGCTCTGATTGCCACTCTTTTACCACACCAGAAAGCTGATTGTTTTCACCAATAAACTGAGCGACAAACGCGTTACTCGGAGATTCATACAGCTCCGTTGGCGGGGCAAGTTGCTGCACTTCGCCTTGATTAAAAACTGCGATTCGGTCAGACATAGTGAGCGCTTCATCTTGGTCATGCGTGACATACAAAATCGTAATGCCGAGCTTTTCGTGCAGGTGTTTAATCTCCATCTGCATTTGCTCACGAAGT
>NZ_JAWPON010000879.1:0-511 GCF_033344315.1 Vibrio sp. 2132-1
TTAAATTATCCGTCTCATTCCTAATTTTCATTAATTGCTATGTTATTAGAAGGCATTGAAACGTTACTTGTACTAAGTAAAGAAAAAACCATGAGCCGCACTGGTAGTCAGCTGTACATCAGCCAATCTGCGGTGAGTAAACGTATCGCCAATTTAGAAAAAAAATTAGGAAAGAAACTGATCGAGCCAAACGGCAGACACATTAAACTAACCTCGGATGCTCTGGCCCTTATCAATACGATAGAGCCCACGTTCAATGAGTTACGAGGACAGATTTACGATCAGCAAGAGCTCGAAGATACGTCATTAATAAAAATGGATTGCTCAGAAACTCTCGTCGCAGGTTATCTGAGTATGATTATGGAAGAGCAACTGGCACGCGATCCTTATCTCAGAATCTCGACCAATCACACTCCGAGAATCGTTGAAAACGTAAAATCAGGGCGAGCGACCCTAGGATTCTGCGCTGGTTACTTACCTTCTCATCACGGTTTGATGAGCGTTCATCTCG
>NZ_JAWPON010000880.1:0-511 GCF_033344315.1 Vibrio sp. 2132-1
TCGAATCAACTTTTCGCAATGGTTACCTTGCAGGCGTTTATGTAGAAAACTACACGGTAGACTTCATGGGCCATGAAGTACCAAATATCACGCAATACAGCGAAAGTTTGATTAACGACACAAAGCTGGTCGACAGCTTCACGCGTGATACCGGAGCAATCGCAACGTTATTTGCACCACTTGGTGATGACTTCATTCGCGTTTCAACATCATTAAAAGATCCGCAAGGTAAGCGTGCAGTAGGCACGACTCTTGGACGCAACCATCCTGGTTACCAACTCTTAAAGAGCGGAAAACCTTACTACGCGCAAATCAAACTATATGGTGAACGCTACATTACCTATTACGCGCCAATCAAAGACGCTAACGGTAACGTATCTGGCTTGTCATTTATCGGTTTGCCAGTAGACCAAGCCACACAAACTCTGTTTGATGCACTAGAAGAGATTAAGTGGGGCGACACAGGCTACACCATCATTGTCGATAACGACAAAAACAATCTTGGTAAGTA
>NZ_JAWPON010000881.1:0-511 GCF_033344315.1 Vibrio sp. 2132-1
GATAAACTTTGCATCGTTTTTAAAGTTTAGAGTTCAAATTAATGGAGGGCGGTATTGGAGTTCTTCTCCCCTGAGAAGCGTTTCAAATTACGTTAAATTTGTATTTATGGATAATGCATTTAAAAAATATAGTATCGACACAACAGACTATCAGGTTGGCCAAGACAACGTTCAAAAATGGGGCTTCGATATACACAATCCCGTATTCGGCATCAGTGCTGGTCTCGTTGTTTTCTGTCTTATTTCACTTCTTCTTGTCGAACCAGTCACCGCTCGCGACGCATTAAACGGGATCAAAAACGGAATTATTGAACAGTTTGATGCATTCTTTATGTGGTCTACCAATTTCTTCTTATTGTTCGCTGTTGCTCTGCTTTTCTCGCCATTAGGTAAGATTCGCTTAGGCGGTAAAGAGGCGACGCCGGATCACTCAACCGTTTCATGGCTATCAATGCTGTTTGCTGCAGGTATGGGTATTGGCCTCTTATTTTGGAGTGTGGCTGAGCCAACG
>NZ_JAWPON010000882.1:0-511 GCF_033344315.1 Vibrio sp. 2132-1
AAGATCTAGAAACCGATATTAGCAACATCAACGTAAAAGCAACGACGACAGAACGTCTTGGTTTTACTGGACGCAAAGAAGGCATTGCTACAGAAGCAGTCGTGCTTCTATTTAAGCAATGATCGAATAATTTGCTCCTTAAAGCTGCGTAAGCAGTGGAAATACATCATGTCAGATATTTTATCCTCATTGGCTTACCTCACAGGCAAGCCAGTAGCATCAGCAAAAATTAAAGCGCAACCAGAACACTTTCAGGTTCGCGAAGATTTGGGTTTTGCCTTCACGGGAGAAGGTGAACACTTAATGGTGCGCATTCGAAAAACAGGTGAGAACACCAGTTTCGTCGCTAACGAGCTAGCGAAAGCTTGTGGTGTTAAGTCTAAAGACGTTAGTTGGGCAGGCCTGAAAGATCGCCATGCAGTAACCGAACAATGGCTAAGTGTTCATCTGCCTAAAGGTGAGACTCCAGATTTTTCGACATTTTTGGCGCAATACCCAAGTATTGAAATTC
>NZ_JAWPON010000883.1:0-511 GCF_033344315.1 Vibrio sp. 2132-1
TACACACTGACTGGCGTTGTGAAGGCGCTCGGCTTCAAACCTTATGATGGCAGCATCATTATCGAAGGGGGTCGCTACGATGGCGAAATGTTGTTAGGGGCATTTTGCAACAGCCGCTTAGCTGGTGGCGGTCAACAGCTCGCTCCTCATGCGATGATTGATGATGGTTTGATGGACTTAACGCTGGTTCGTCCGTTTTTACCGCATGAATTGCCCAAAGTCATTGAAGAGATTAACAACCCATCCGAGAAAGGCGAGTTTGTGAAACACACCCGAGCCAGTTGGTTGGAGATCGATTTTCCGAATCCTCTACCACTTAATTTGGATGGCGAACCGTATCATTCCCGTAAAATTCGATTTGAAGTGCAGCCAAAGAGTTTGAAGTTGGTGCTACCTAAAGATTGCCCGTGCGTGACGCACTAAGTCTAACCTTGTGAGATGAGCAAAAACAAAGCCACCGATGGGTGGCTTTGTTTTATCACTATTTTTTACTGTTTCAACGAATAGCTCC
>NZ_JAWPON010000884.1:0-511 GCF_033344315.1 Vibrio sp. 2132-1
TCCAACTCAACCTTGTTACCAGTGTTTGAGTGCACTATTTGGTAGCGGTGCACTAAGCTGCGTTGAAGCTGGTGTAATGGCACCAGTGGTCGGGATTGTGGGTGCTGTACAAGCGATGGAAACCATCAAGGTGATCGCAAATTACGGCCAGCCAAAGAAAGGGAAAATCCTTATTCTCGATGCACTCAGCATGTCGTGGCGAGAAATGAACTTGATGAAAATGCCGACCTGCCCTGTTTGTGGGTAAGTAACGCATTCGCTCCCGTGTCAATCGATTCTCAAAAAGCTCAACGCAACGTTGGGCTTTTTTCTTATTCTGAGATTCAAAATTAAAACCTCGAACTTTTAGTTGTCAATATCCATCAAAAACAGCCACTTAAGAATTGGCACGCTCCTTTCATTGCATATAAAACAAATCAATGAGAGGGCGAATCATGAAAAGAACATCACTAATACTCGGATCACTGTTCGTAAGCGCTTATGCGAATGCGGCACCTTTCGACACTTGTCC
>NZ_JAWPON010000885.1:0-511 GCF_033344315.1 Vibrio sp. 2132-1
TTGATAACGAGTTGAATGTGTGGTGCCAGCTCTGAATGCGCGCCAATTAAGCCGCGCAGACTGTCTGTGAAACTGATGTTCATCGGGCCGACGGTTATAGAAGCAATGGCGATAAACGCTAAAAATCCAGACAGCGTAATCAGCGTGGTTGATAAAGGAATACGTCGTAACAGCATCGAAAATCTCTATGGGTAAAGCAAGGCATTGAGACGTTTAGCCTCTGACAGGCTTTTTAGTCCCAAACCGCCAACCAAAGCGTGTCCATCAATGGTGATGATGTTCTTTGTCTGGCCTGCTGGTGTTGCTGCAAGTAACGGCATCGCCTTTAAAATGGCGTCTGCACCGCCCATGGTCTCATAGCTGCGGCCACTAACTAAAATGACATCGGGTTGCATCTCTACCATCGCTTCGGTTGACAGTGGTTTGTAAGAGGTCAGTTTTTTCGCCGCAGGATTATCACCGCCTGCTAACGCGATGATGGCGTCTGGCGTGGTATCCAAGCCTGCAACAT
>NZ_JAWPON010000886.1:0-510 GCF_033344315.1 Vibrio sp. 2132-1
ATGCTCATGATGTTCACAACGAGATTGAGTTTGGCATTGCTTATAATAAGCTTGGCGAGAGATTTGTACTAACTGACAAAACTTCGTAACGCTCAAACCTACTATGGTTTTCTCTTGGACAACGCTTCTTTGTGCTTTTTTGTCACTCTAACACCATAGTCACGTTCCATAACGTTCACGACAGCTTCAAAGAAGTCGGCTTTGAGTTGAGCATCTTCGAGCTGCTTTTCAAGCTCTTTAATACGTTGCTCTGGTGTAGGAGGTGAATTGAACTCGGTCATAGAGTCTCCTTTGGACATAAAGTTAGGTGTCCCTTTAGACCAATCTAGTCGACCATGCTTACGAAGCCAAACCAAAACCGTAGAGCAACCTTGGATGCCATACTTCTCTTGGGCTTGTTTGTAAGTGAGGCTTCCTTTTTCAACCTCATCAACTACAGTGAGTTTAAAAGCGAGGGAGTAATCGCGCTGAGTTCTTTTAGTTGTTGATTTCATAACACTCTCCAATTTT
>NZ_JAWPON010000088.1:0-1106 GCF_033344315.1 Vibrio sp. 2132-1
AGTCATGAACTTAATGAGGTAGGAGAGTTGCTGTGGCAAACTGCTTTTAACATCATTCATTGTCCGTATTGCGGCTTGAAATTTGAAAAAACTACACAGAAGGTTACTGCTCATTTTCATAAAGCTGTTAACTATAAACTGATTTAGTCGCTTTACTTTTGTATTTGTCATGCTTATCAGCATGACTAAAACCCTAATTTTGAGAAGCGGTTAGGCCTTGTTTGAGCTTTGATAGAACCGCTCATAGCAATCTATGATCACAGAAATCTATGCTCTCGGTAAACTCGGCTTAGCCCCAAAATGAGTCAGGCCAACAATATTGAAATTAGTATAGGTAATGTAAAATATGCTCAATTTTTGAGTTTGACCTTTGTAAAATGTCTAAAGTAAGTGAAATCCCATATCTTTTAATCTTGTTTTATCAGCATCATTTAAAGTTTTCACAGCCCATATTAAACAGTGTTTAGGCCTTGATGAGGCAACATATGCGAACCTAGCAGCTTCACTGCTTTGACTATCAATCCAACTGCGCCAATGAGAACCAGGCTGCCCGCCCGCGCGTGCCGTTGAAATTAACATGGTGACATCGTGTGTTTCGCCTTTCGCTCCATGAATTGTAGTCTTTCGGTGCAATGTTGTTGTTTTAGTTGTTTGTCCTAAAAATGTGTCAACTTGGTTGCCTGCTTGACCAGAGGGCGATGCCAAATTTACATTATTTAGTGGGGATATGACTTGGGCAATCTCTTGTATGATGAACTTTTGACTTGATAGGTTTCGAACTAATGTCTTAGCACTACGTACCCAATTTGACCAAGAACCTGTCATTTGTTTTAGGTTATTATTGGTGAAATACTTAAGTGATGAACATAAAAACCTTCTCCATGCTAGGTTTGAGTCTATGCTTTGTGGACAATTGAAACTGTTTGGTTTAATGCACTCTTGTAGATGGTGGCGAATAAACTCCGATAATAGTGTCATGTATTTTTCTAATGCATCCATGTCATCTGGGTCAAATATCTTTATTGCTAATGCTAGCTTCTGGACGTTGTTTAGCTTCGAAGCAGAAGTTTGAAATTTTTGTAGGATTGAGTGCCCTCTAGAGATAA
>NZ_JAWPON010000887.1:0-510 GCF_033344315.1 Vibrio sp. 2132-1
AGTCAACAACTGTGAGGCCTGCCATACCAATACTCAATACAACTTACCTAGCCAACAAAATACGCGCCCTTCTCTGGCGAGTGGTAAGTACTTTAGTCCTGCATTAGTCGCCTGTGGCGCGTGTCACTTAGAGTCATCTTTAGCTAATGCTGACCCGGATACCGTGGCAGGAGATGCGCCTCTGAACCATATGCTGAATCACGGCGCGGTATTTGGAGCAGACACAGCAGCACAAGCAACGGGCTCCGAACAATGTGCGACTTGCCATGCTATTGGTCAGTCACAAGGGGTAGATAAGGTTCACAAGGTATACGACTACCGTTGAATTCGTCATTGAACACAATGCTTTGACAACTAAGGATAAGAAAAGGAAGAGCTATGAAAGCAATGTTTCTGCGGTGGTTGGTAGCTGGGATACTTGGGTTAGGCGTCATCTTCACCGTCAGTTCGGAAGATGTCGACAAGCCAGAACCCGAAGCGGCGACGTTAACTCAAGAAGAAATTGAAACC
>NZ_JAWPON010000888.1:0-509 GCF_033344315.1 Vibrio sp. 2132-1
GCAACGTGCGATTAATCTTCAAGGTGCATTCTGGAAGTGGTTGATAATCCCTGCGAGCATGGTGGCCGTAATGACCTCATTCCAAGTGGATATCAATCAGCTACTGAATTTGAGTCCAAGTAGCATTGAATGGTTAGGAGCGATATTTGCGGTGGTCTCCATGTCGTTGTGGGCAATGACAAAAGAGCTGGGAGATTATCAATCGACGGTGTCAGAAGATGAAAAAATCGTTGATTCACACCCGATTCAAAAAGCAGCTCAACACACCAACCTTGTCAGCGCGTGGGTTATCGTGGCGTTTCTTGCGTTTGAACTAACGACCTATTTTTCAGGCGTTGATTTGGCTGCTACCTTCTCAAATTGGGGCATCTGGATGCCATTGGCTGGCTTAGCCATCGGTATGCTACCAGGCTGCGGCCCACAGATTCTCGTCACCAGTTTGTACATTACTGGTGCCGCACCATTATCCGCGCAGATTGCAAATGCGATTTCTAACGATGGAGATGCAC
>NZ_JAWPON010000889.1:0-509 GCF_033344315.1 Vibrio sp. 2132-1
CGTACCGCAATTAATTTAATTGCGGTACGCAACATTGTCAATGATGAATCGGTTTGAGCTCGCTGTTGCTTCGGTTTCGACCCGCTCTTATGCGTGTTTGTGGAAGCAAAAATGCGGCGCTGAACTCTGATCAGACGATTTACGTAACCAAACTTTTTCGTGGAAGTAGTAGGCTACGGTATTTAATGATGGCTCTAGCATTGCCATAACGCCACCGTTAAATGCATCCCCCGTTAACAAGTAACCCACCGTAAACGCTACGCTAAAGTGTACTGTTGCGAAACTCGCGGTTTTTAGCTTGGTCATGAATTGACGAGCTTTTAAAGCGGGAACGCTTGCCCAAGCTTTTTCATGAAAGTAAAAAGCGACGGTGTTTACTGATGGCTCAATCATGGCAATTAAACTACCAATTAGAATGTCGCCAGTAAGCACGTAAGCGACACTAAATGCGATAGTAAAATGCAGCGTTGCGAATGTTAGTGTCTTTTTCATGATAATTACTCAATCGT
>NZ_JAWPON010000890.1:0-508 GCF_033344315.1 Vibrio sp. 2132-1
CGAATACTCGGACAATATTTATTGACCAGTTTTAAATACCCTGGCTTCCACCACGAGTTTTTAAACTCTTCCAAGCCCGTTTTTAAGTGCTTTTGTGTGACTTTCCAAAAGCCAGAAAAACTCAGCATTTGCAGTGTATCTTGCAGGTTAAAGTTCACTTTTCCATACCCTTCTCGCTTCCAACCCTGAACGGCATTTGGACCAACCGTCACAGAACCATCAATCATACGAGTCAAATGCACCCCCAAAAATGGCAAATCTGGATCTGGAATTGGGTAGATTAAGTGATTCACCACTTGGTTATGCTTACTGTCTAATCGGTAGTATTCACCGCGATAAGGCACGATTTGAAAATCGGTCGGAATGCCCATCATTTTTGTCATCCGATCGGCCATCAATCCACTGCAAGTGACTAGAAACTTGCAGTTCAACTGCATAGATTGCCCATCGGAAACGCAAGTCAGTTGTACTTCTTCATCTTTCTCATCGGCGGCAACCACCTTGGTTC
>NZ_JAWPON010000891.1:0-508 GCF_033344315.1 Vibrio sp. 2132-1
GGCAGAACTGACGCCTGCGGATCGCGTGATTGTTAGCGATCTATGGCAAGAACTGCAATCACAAGCATAATCTCTACGAATTGCAGTAAATGAGTGCTCAGTGTAGCTGAATGAAAGCCTGTTAACCTTGTTGTGACTATTTTTTTCAACGGGTTATATCAAACGTCACCTTATTCTAGGCGTGCTTCTTGGCTATTTCTGAGCATATCTTTTCTATCGTTATCTCGCCTTTTAATTGAAATCAACTCCTTCGAAATATTCGAATCTCTCCATAAGATTTTTGTGGTTGTTGCCAGCCTGTTTAACTTTTATTCTGCAAAGCATAAAACGTGAACAAAGGAATATAACCATGAAAATTGTTGCATTCGGTGCATCTACCAGCTCAACCTCAATCAACAAAGAGCTTGCTACTTACGCCGCTCAACAAGTAGAAGGCGCGCAAGTGAACGTGTTGGATTTGAACAACTACAACGTTCCAATGTTTAGTGAAGACAAAGAGAAAGAAATC
>NZ_JAWPON010000892.1:0-508 GCF_033344315.1 Vibrio sp. 2132-1
TTGCCAGTTTCCAGCTGGGGTTACGGCAACCACCACGGCTAATCCCACCAACGCGACGATCGCGAGCGTGATGATGATGATCGGCTCGTGATATGGAATTGAATCCAGAGTTAATCTTCCAAACATGTGATTATCCTTGGTTTTCAGGCAAACAGTTCATGGAACCCGGATGTTGGGTCACGACGTTGCTGAACAGAAACGGAGGAACACGTGAGAACAGAGTGACAGGCGCAGCAACGCTTGGCTCAGCCAGCGAGCTGTATTGCTCCCAATCTTCGATTCGATCAGGGCTCGCTTTCACTTTTTGCACCCAGTTGAGGAATGCTGCGCGATCCGGCATTGCCGATGCGGTGAACTTCATCTGCGAGAAACCTTCGCCGCTGTAGTTCGACGCAAAGCCCTTGTAGTCCCCTTCGTGGTTAGCGATCAGATTCAACTTAGTCACCATGCCTGGCATCGCGTAAATCTGAGTACCCAAACGCGGGATAAAGAACGCGTTCATGATGTT
>NZ_JAWPON010000893.1:0-508 GCF_033344315.1 Vibrio sp. 2132-1
ATGGTTTGGCGTTTGCTTACGTGAGCATTCAAGTGTTTGAACAGCCGAATTGGCCCGCTTCAGCAGCGATGGCAGTGATGATCTTCTTCTTAGGTGCGTCGTTCTCTCAATTGCTGCTTACGATTGCCCGTAGCCGACTACAGGCGTTCCACCGTATTTTACCTGTAACGGGTATTGTGTCTGGCATGCTATTGGTGCTTGCGACTTTATTTTCATCGTACCAATTGGAGGAAGCTACGCTTGCGAGCGCAACGCAGCCGATTTTGATCTCTTTAGCGCTGCTTATCTCTACCATTGTGGTTTGGTGTTGGCATATCTTCACACACAAGGCGCCAGAAAAAGTGCAACTGAGCATTGCTTTGCTGCTTGCTCTTGCTTCCATGACAAGCCTACAAGGTTTGTTTGCTCTGGCTGTTTAGCAGTCTGATAGTGAGTTCACGATCTCGAGTGAGCTCACTTTAAATTCTCCAGATCCTGTCTACGCTGTATGTATATACCCAAGTAACCT
>NZ_JAWPON010000894.1:0-507 GCF_033344315.1 Vibrio sp. 2132-1
CAGCGCTCGACAAGTGAAGCTGCCCAGCAGCTCGTGTCGGGCACTCGATACAGAATGAGTCGCTTGCTGAGCATCGAGCAACGGATTCGGTTGAGTCGACAAAATATCGCGATTCACTACGTTGCTGCGTACGTAATCTTGATGCACGTAGCCCTTAATAACGCCTTTTTGTTCAACCAGAATCCAAGGTTCTCCTTCAACTCTCGCCAACGCATTGAACACTTCGCCTTTTTCAAGTTGCCCCAGCTTTGTACTCTCTACACTCGGTTTGGAGCGCAAATTTAACCCCGTTTTTGAACGATAGGAGACATCCATAAACTCCAGCTTGTTAGAGGTATCCACTCCCTCTTCTACTGGCCTGACTATCTCCGCTTGTTGCCACTCATTAGGTTGCACGCGGATCTTCCACCACGAATAGGTGTCAGGGTCTTTGCCTTTGAATTTATCTCGGCTGTCCGACTCAAGCGCCACCAGCATTTGATTTAAGAAAGATTCCCGCCCTTCACT
>NZ_JAWPON010000895.1:0-507 GCF_033344315.1 Vibrio sp. 2132-1
TTAAAACCCATGAAGAGATGGAAACAAGCCACCATGATGCTTCCGCTCGCTGCGGCGGTATCAACGGCTTATGCAACAGATGAGCAAACGTGGGGCATTGCCGCCATGTATCGCACGGCCTCGATTCCTTTTTACACTGCTAACGATGACTCTACGGTGAGCACCTTCGTGCCGATGATGTTTTTTGAAAATGAACATTTGTACATTAACGGACTCGAGGGCGGCGCTTTTCTGTTTAACGAAGAGGATTCTGACTGGCGAGTGAGCGCGATTACGCGTCTTCGTTTTGTCGACATTCCTAAATCCGTTCAAAACGCGTTTGAAGGTGATCGCGTCGATTTTGGTGGCCAACTGCGTTATGACTTCAATGAAAACTGGCGCGCTGAAGTGGAGTTGATGACGGATGACGAGTTTCAGTTTCACTCAAACTACAGAATTGCAGCAAATTACGAGCGGGGTGATTGGGAGTTCGAACCATCTTTTACCATCCGTTATAAGGACTCTGAT
>NZ_JAWPON010000896.1:0-507 GCF_033344315.1 Vibrio sp. 2132-1
GACGTGTAACGACAAGCGTTTTTGGATAGAAAAAAGCAGCGAGCCATCGCTGCTTTTTTTGTTTCTTGGTGGTATGAAAATCACCACTTTATGCCAAGACTTTGGCTTTTCTGCTACTAACTGCCAGAGGCTTGAGTAGCGGCACCATTTTGTTTCCCTTTTCTGTTTTTCTTGCCATTTTGTTCGCTTGAGTGCTTTTGCTTTCTTTTTTCGGCTCGCTATAGTGCTGTAGAGCTTTCCAATCATACGAGGTTAGAAAACATGGTGACGATTTTCCTGAACTAAGCCGGAGGTGACGCACTTCCGGTTCAATGCACTGCAATTATCTGTAAGACAAGGCATTAAGAAGGAAAATATCATGTTTGAACGCTGGTTCACTGCGTACTGCTTAGCGCTGCGAACTTGGTGGTTAACCAGTCGCTTTTTAACCTATCAATCACCACTAAGATTACTGTCGCTGTTTGAAGCCTACGAACAGCAAACCCAGTGTCGCAACTTAGCCCGAAT
>NZ_JAWPON010000089.1:0-1105 GCF_033344315.1 Vibrio sp. 2132-1
TGATCCAGTCGACGACGCCATTTTAGTGAATCGCAATGTTGTTGTCGTTGAGGGGAATTGGTTACTGCTTAATGAACCGGTGTGGAATGAACTGCATCGTTTGGCAGATTTTACCGTCTTCGTCGATACACAGCCTGAGTTTCTGCAAGAACGCTTAGTAAACCGTAAGATTCGTGGTGGCACCGCACCAGAAGCCGCATTAGCGTTTTATTTAAACTCAGATGCCGTAAATGTAGATAAGGTTTTAAATCACTCAATTCCAGCGGATCTCACGCTGTTTCTCAATCAAAACGGTTCGTTCGAAATTCGATAATTCGTCCACAATTTAGGAGGTCACCATGGATATCGTCGTTGATAGCCACACCCATACTATTGCCAGTGGACATGCCTACAGCACCATTTTAGAGAACGCATTGGCAGCCAAGAATAAGGGGTTAAAACTTCTTTGTACCACCGATCATGCTCCCGAAATGCCAGGAGCCCCTCACTACTGGCACTTCAATAATCAAAGAATTTTGCCCCGCTTTTTGCATGAGGTCGGTATTCTCCGTGGCGTTGAAGCCAACACTTTAAACGTCAAAGGCGAGATCGATCTTCCGCCTTCCTCTGATCAACATCTTGATTGGATAATTGCTAGCTTTCATGAGCCCGTTTTTAGACCCGCAACCGAAGCGGAGCACACTGTCGCGCTGATTAACGTCATTAAAAGTGGCAGAGTGGACGTGTTAGGGCACTTAGGTAATCCCAATTACCCATTTGATATGGAGCAAGTGTTGCGTTGCGCTAAATCCCACAATGTAGCGATTGAGGTGAACAATACGTCTCTCACAGGCAAGAGCCGAAAGGGCAGTGATGCGCGCTGTGATCAAATTGTTGCCTTAGGAAAAGAGATTGGCGTGTATTTCAGTACCGGCTCTGATGCGCACTTTTGCGAAGAGATTTCAAAACTGGATCTTGCCATTGAATTGCTGGAAAAACATGGCGTGGAGAAGGACAAAATCCTAACGACTTCAACCCGTCGTTTCTTGAAGTTCTTACTACTCAGAGGTAAACCACGCATTCCTGAGTTCGACGCGTTTTACTGATGTATGTGCATGAATAATCA
>NZ_JAWPON010000008.1:0-252614 GCF_033344315.1 Vibrio sp. 2132-1
GCGGCTGCAACCCTGCTTGCTCAAAATCTATTCAAACATGGTTGTGCTTTGGGGAAATTATGAGGGGATCCCTCAGTACTACGCTTGCTATTCTGGCTAGCGACAAACGAACAAAAGTCATTGTTGGAACTTTTATTGCCAATTCAGAACAAGAGCGTTTGGAAATTGAACAAGTTGCTACTGCAGCCGCAGAATTATCCGCTACTGCTCGTGAAGTTGCTGATAATGCTGTTAATGCTGAGCGTGCAAACAGTACTATGAATGAGGCAATACAAGGTGGTGTTGCAGTCCTAGGCCGTGCCCAACAGGTCATAACAGAGATTAATAGTTCTTTGAGTTCGTCATCTGATATTGTCAGTGAGCTTCGTGCTTATAGTGAAGAAATTAACCCTATAGTAGAAATGATTGCTTCAGTATCCGAACAAACCAATTTATTAGCACTTAATGCAGCAATTGAAGCGGCTAGGGCTGGTGAGTATGGGCGCGGCTTTGCTGTTGTAGCAGAAGAGGTCCGCGCGCTCGCTGAAAGGACACAAAAGTCTACGGTTAATATTCAAGAAGTGGTTGCTCGTTTGCAGGTTAAGTCCAATGAGGCTGATGAGGTTATGTCGGTAAATAACAATTTAATTGACGAGTCAATTAAGATTGCCAGTGAACTAGATCATGCATTTAGCAGTATCTCTGAAGAGGTAGAAACACTGACTTCAATTAATGCTATGGTTGCGGCGGCATCCGAAGAGCAATCGACGGTGACTGAGGAGATCTCCATGCGTATTAACGAGATTAATCGTGGGCTTGAAGAAAATATTCAGAATGTATATCAAGCTTCAGACGATATGAAAATTAGAGATGTACGTTTGAACGAATTATCAAACCAATTAGCATTTTTTAAAACTAAGGGGCAAGTATGAATATTCATGGTTTAGGGTTAGTTCTAGAATCGATGCTGTCAAATCTGGATTTTGTCGTTGTTGTTGATCTAAAACCAGAAGTCTCACGAATAGGACGTTTAGTATATAAACCTCTTGAATTTCAAGTTGTTAATTTCGAGTATGACCTCGATCATCATTTAGTAAAACTTATCATTTCTAAATTCATACCACTTGCACCTTTAGGTAAAGTTGTCACTAATAGTGAAATAAATGGGGAGAGCATCTTTCTTGGTATGAACTTCTGCACTTTGAGTAATTCACTTGTGCAGATTGATGTAATAGATAAAGGACAGGATCACGTTGAAGATGTTTCTGTTCATTCCTCTTTGTCTTCATTTATTCAAATTGAGGAATAAGAATAAAAAGGAGGGTTAATTCCTCCTTTTAAAACTTGTATTAAACCGAAATTTTATAAAACTTAACCATCAATTAAAATATCATATTCGCTATCTATACTCATTCAATTTATTCATTCCATCTACGGTATAGAGATACCAAACTAGCTTGTACATAAGCCATTATTTGGTGCTTAGCATGAATCTGATTTAAGCATTTTTGATGATCACGGGTATTGGCATGAATTTTATGAACATAACCGATTAGTCTTATTTCTCATTGGAGAATGCGTTAATGTGGATTAAAAATACAGGGTAGTTTTCAGCTAGCCTTTACGATATTTATTGATGAAGAAAAACATGTAAATATGAATATATAGCACCACAAAGTATACATCGCGACTTCTTTTACTTTTACGTAAATAGTCGGTACGCATCGAAGAAATCCTATGATAAATCGCTTGTAAGCAAAATTGCTTTGCTTGCTAACGATGCTTTTGATCCCATGGTGTGGGATTCTTATAACGCAACGAATAGCGTTTCCAAAAAAGCGCTAATGCACATTATTGCTCACTTTGTTGAAACTGCGGGTAGTTCGTTCGCCGATCCGGAATACATAATGCAAGCAGTCAGTGCTTGCAGGGCAGGACAAAACTTAAACATTGAATTCCCGTCATTGTTTACAAGCAAATTCGGACAATTGTTTGCTGAAATGCATTCTCAAAGATACGGACATCGAACGGATAGTAACTTTGACGATGAATTTCCATTGACTCTATCTACGGAAGAAGTTTTTTTACCAAATGTTCGTGGCTACCGTTTAAGCTTAAACCTACAACATCTTCAAAAATACCAAGCATCAAGAAAATCAGGTCAAGTAGTCTTGCAAGGTGCTTTTTTTAACGGCTCAGTATTTAAACTATTAATTGCTGTTAGATCGTTTTCTGGCGGCGATACTCTTAGTTATAAATTTAAAGCTAAGCGCTGTCAGTTAACTCATAAGATTAACGGCTTAAATGCTTACTTTGATGTGACATCATGATTTTTATATATACCAGTTCAACTTGAAGATGCCAGTTCCAAAACCTGAAAAGTATCCGTAATTCTGGATGAGAGTGCTCCTGAAACATCTGGTGGCGTCATATCTAAAAAACGGCCCTTATCAAGGACCGCTCGTATGAGTTAGCCTTTGTAATTTTTTAGCATCAGGAGCGCTTATTTATTTTGAGCTCGTTCGTAAGATTCTAGGATTTCAGCTTTGGCGGCAGCAACATCTGCCCAACCATCCACTTTCACCCATTTGCCTGCTTCAAGCTCTTTGTAACGCTCAAAGAATTGCGTGATCTGCGCTTTCAGTAGTTCTGGGATATCGTCCACATCTTGGATGTGCTCGTACTCTTTCGAGATTTTTGAGTGGGGAACCGCAAACACTTTTGCATCTTCACCCGATTCATCTGTCATCTTCAAAACGCCAACAGGACGGCAGCGAATGACTGAACCTGGCATGAGTGGGTATGGTGTTGGTACCAATACGTCGACTGGGTCGCCATCAAGAGACAGGGTATTGTTCACGTAGCCATAGTTGCATGGGTAGAACATTGGTGCAGACATGAAACGGTCGACAAATACAGCACCAGAGTCTTTATCTACTTCGTACTTGATTGGATCTGCATTTGCAGGAATTTCGATAACGACATAGATATCTTCAGGCAGCGACTTGCCTGCTGGTACATGGTTTAAGCTCATTAGAATATTCCTTTTCATTAACGATGAGTCACACAAAAGCGGCTTCATCTGATGATAAATTCGCGTTTCACTTTAGCGACAAAAACGCGGCAGGTAAACACCTGCCGCGTTGGACAAAGGTCTGAAATTATTTTTCGTCGCGGTGCAGTTCAAGGAACTCTTCAACTTTGCGAACCATGTTCTTCGAACCCACAAAGAAAGGTACACGCTGGTGCAACTCAGTAGGCTTGATGTCCATAATGCGATTCACGCCGTCCGATGCAATGCCGCCAGCTTGCTCAATGAGGAATGCCATAGGGTTACATTCGTAAAGCAGGCGTAGCTTGCCTTGTGGGTGGCTTTGTGTGCTTGGGTAAAGGTAGATACCACCTTTCAGTAGGTTGCGGTGGAAATCAGCAACCAGCGAGCCAATGTAGCGAGAAGTGTATGGGCGACCGTCTTCTGGCACGTTTTCTTGGCAGTACTTGATGTACTTCTTCACCCCTTGAGGGAAACGAATGTAATTACCTTCGTTGATGGAGTAGATCTTACCATCATCAGGAATCATCATGTTTTCATGAGAAAGACAGAAGCTGCCGATAGATGGGTCGTAAGTAAAGCCGTTTACGCCGTTACCAGTTGTGTATACCAACATGGTGGAGGAGCCGTAAATTACGTAGCCCGCAGCCACTTGTTTGTGACCAGGTTGTAGGAAGTCTTCTTCAGTTGGTGGAGTACCGATTGGAGAAACACGACGGTAAATCGAGAAGATAGTACCAACAGAGACGTTCACATCGATGTTAGAAGAACCATCAAGTGGGTCCATCAGTACTACATATTTGGCGTTTTGGTTGAGTTCTTTATTGAACGCAACTGCTTCGTCTTCTTCTTCACTGGCAACGCCACACACTTGATCACGAGCTTCAAGCGCGGCTTTGAACTTATCGTTCGCGTAAACATCGAGCTTTTGCTGATCTTCACCTTGGACATTTTCCGTGCCTACAGCACCAGTGATATCACCGAGACCCGCTGCGTTGATTTCGCGGTTAACGATTTTTGCAGCTAAACGAATGGAGGCTAAAAGGGATGATAGATCACCGCTAGCGTGGGGGAAATCCGCTTGTTTTTCGACAATGAACTCGCCTAGGGTGCGCAGTCCTGACATGGTTAATCCTTACATTTTCATTTCATTGGGGGTAGTGCGCAAGTGAGCATCTCTTTATGGATGTTAAACGATTGCGCTGGATGTAAGTTTAAGTCGCAGATCTTTTTAATGGTAATGAAGTAACTGTTTGAGATCTCAATTTATTTGTAGACTTGTTTGAGGGATTCATCAGTAAGCAAGAGGTTGTACAGTCTGTGTTCAACCTTGTCATATTTGTGAAAGGGACTGCAAGAAGAAGGCTAAAGTCACTCGCTTTTCAGGCGGTAATCGCGATAATGAAAGCATTAAAAAACGCATTACAAGGTTTAGTTTATGCACATTCATATCTTGGGTATCTGTGGCACATTTATGGGCGGCGCAGCGATTCTAGCGCGCCAATTAGGACATAAAGTCACTGGTTCTGATGCCAACGTTTATCCGCCAATGAGCACACTGCTTGAGTCTCAAGGTATTGAAATTATTGAAGGCTTTGACCCGTCTCAACTCGACCCTCAACCAGATCTTGTGGTGATTGGTAATGCGATGAGCCGTGGCAACCCTTGTGTCGAGCATGTGCTCAACACTAACATGCGTTACACCTCTGGCCCGCAGTGGCTCAACGAGTTTTTGCTGCATGATCGTTGGGTATTGGCGGTATCGGGTACACATGGGAAAACGACCACGTCGAGCATGCTTGCTTGGATACTTGAAGATTGTGGTTATCAACCGGGTTTCTTAGTCGGTGGGGTACTCGGTAACTTCGGAGTGTCTGCTCGTTTGGGTGAAAGTATGTTTTTTGTCGTTGAAGCGGACGAATATGACAGTGCTTTTTTCGATAAGCGTTCTAAGTTTGTGCATTACCATCCTCGCACTTTAATCATGAATAACCTTGAGTTTGATCATGCTGATATCTTCGATGATCTAGAAGCGATCAAGCGCCAATTCCATCATTTAGTGCGAACTGTACCGGGCAATGGATTGATCTTAGCGCCGAGAAAAGATCAGGCGTTAGCGGATGTATTAGAGCGTGGCTGCTGGACTGAAAAACAGTTCTCTGGTGAGAATGGTGACTGGCAAGCGCACAAATTAGTGCTTGATGGCTCAAAATTTGACGTTGCGTTGCAAGGCGAGAAGGTTGGTACCGTCGAATGGAATTTGGTGGGTGACCACAATGTGGATAATGCGCTGATGGCAATCGCTGCTGCACGACATGTTGGAGTCACTCCGGATCTTGCTTGCCAGGCATTAGGGCGTTTCATCAATACCAAGCGCCGTTTAGAGCTGAAAGGTGAAGAACAAGGTGTGACGGTTTACGATGATTTTGCGCATCACCCAACGGCAATTGAACTTACTGTCGGTGGTTTGCGTAACAAGGTAGGTGAAAAACGCATCCTTGCTGTGTTAGAGCCGCGGTCTGCCACCATGAAGCGTGGTGTACACAACAACACACTTGCAGAGTCACTACACAGTGCAGATGAAGTCTTCTTGTTCCAGCCAGATAATATCGAGTGGTCTGTGCAAGACATTGCCGACCAATGCAAACAGCCAGCGTTTGTCGATGCCGATATAGATAACTTTGTAGCCAAGATCGTCGAACGTGCGCGACCAGGTGACCAAATTCTAGTCATGAGTAACGGTGGCTTTGGTGGTATTCACGGAAAACTTCTTGAGCAGTTAAAACAAAAAGCCTGATTGATATGCAAAACAAAACACAACCCTCTCACAAAAAAGCCATCACGTTGGCATTAACGGGTGCTTCTGGTGCTCCCTACGGCCTTCGTCTTTTAGAATGCTTGGTTGCGGCGGATTATCATGTCTACGTTCTGATTTCTTCGGCGGCTCGTGTTGTGATGGCAACCGAGCATAATCTTAAGCTACCAAGTGGCCCAGAAGCGGCGCAGCAAGCATTAGTAGAGCACCTGAACTGCAATCCCGATAACATCACCGTTTGCGGTAAAGATGACTGGTTCTCACCGGTTGCGTCTGGTTCTGCTGCACCAAAGCAAATGGTGGTTTGCCCATGTTCTGCGGGAAGCGTTGCAGCGATTGCGCATGGTATGTCAGATAACTTGATCGAGCGGGCCGCTGATGTGGTAATGAAAGAGCGCGGGCAGCTGTTGCTCGTGGTTCGCGAAACACCATTTTCAACGCTACATCTGGAGAACATGCACAAACTGTCGCAAATGGGCGTCACCATCATGCCAGCAGCTCCAGGCTTCTATCATCAGCCAAAGAGTATTGAAGACTTAGTGGATTTTATGGTGGCGAGAATTCTTGACCACTTAGGTATTGAGCAAGGTTTGGTGCCTCGTTGGGGTTATGACCAGCGCTCGTGAGCTGATTGTGTAACCACTCAAATACCTTTACAATCCATCCAACTCATCGGGGAGCAAACCCATTTAGCATTGAGTCAATCAATGCATTGGGGCGCTGAGACCTAAGTGTTTAACTAGGGACCCGTATTACCTGAACCAGATAATGCTGGCGTAGGAATTGAGTCTGGATATTGGAAGTCCTTAATAGCCGCCTCAAACCCTGTGCCGCTCAACTTATTTCTCTGAAATACTCATGGAGAGCGAGCAGTGAAACCCACTCTAAATCTGATTGCCCTAGCTGCAATCACCTCTACTTCAGCGTTTGCCGCTGAAAACACATTAACCATCTATACCTACGACTCTTTTGCCGCAGATTGGGGGCCGGGTCCTAAAATCGAGCAAGCTTTTGAAGCAAAATGTGGCTGTGACGTTAACTTCGTAGCGTTGGACGATGGTGTGTCGATTCTGAATCGTCTTCGTCTTGAAGGCGGTAATAGCAAAGCGGACATCGTATTAGGTTTGGATAACAATCTGATGGCAGAAGCGAAGAAAACCGATCTGCTTGCCGAGCACAATGTGGATACGGCTAACACAGTGTTACCAAACGGTTGGAGTGACACGACGTTTGTACCGTACGATTACGGCTACTTCGCGTTTGTGTACAACAAAGAGAAACTGGCTAATCCGCCGAAAAGCATGAAAGAGCTGGTGGAAACGCGCAACGATCTGAAAGTGATTTACCAAGATCCGCGGACTTCAACGCCGGGCCAAGGCTTAATGCTATGGATGAAATCTATTTATGGCGACGATGTGACGCAAGCGTGGCAGAAGCTAGCGAGCAAAACCGTAACGGTCACGAAAGGTTGGTCTGAGGCGTATTCTATGTTCCTCAATGGTGAGTCCGATTTAGTGCTTTCTTACACCACTTCACCTGCGTACCACTTAATTGCGGAAAACGATTCGAAGTTTGCTACGGCGAATTTTGCTGAAGGCCACTACATGCAAGTTGAAGTAGCCGCTAAAGTGAAAGGGGCAAAAAATTCAGAACTTGCTGATCAATTTATGAGTTTCATTTTAAGTGATGAGTTCCAATCGGCGATGCCAACGGGTAACTGGATGTACCCAGTCACTGACGTTGAGTTACCTAAAGGTTTTGAAACTTTGAGTGTTCCAAGCAAGTCGTTGAGCTTTAGTGCTGATGAAGTGGCAAAAATGCGTAAGTCTTGGATTCGCGAATGGCAAAGCGCATTGACGTTTTAGCTGACGTTTCCATCCTCATCTGAATGAGATAGGTTTTACCTTTGAATTCTGTTCCAAAAATAGGTTTAGGGGTCGCGATGATCATCGCGACCTTTGTTATTTCTGCCCTAGGTGCTTTGATTGTTCAAGCCCCTTCACTTGATGTGTCTGTGGTATGGGGCGACCCGTACTATCAACATGTCACCAAGTTCAGTTTCTACCAAGCGTTTCTTTCCACATTGCTCAGTGTTGGCTTTGCCATTCCAGTAGCGCACGCACTTTCGCGTCGCCAATTTATTGGTAAATCATTACTGCTTAAGCTGTTTGCATCGACACTGGTTTTGCCGGTTTTGGTTGGTGTTTTTGGGCTGTTAGCGATTTATGGCAACAGTGGTTTGTTGGCGCAGTGGTTGCAAAGTTTCGACACTAAACTGCCATTCTCTATTTACGGTTTGAACGGCATTTTACTCGCCCATGTGTTCTTTAATTTACCTTACGCGGCACGATTGCTTCTGCAAGCCTTGGAGTCTATTCCTGCCGAGCAGCATAAGCTTTGCGCGCATCTTGGGATGAGCCATTGGGATAAGTTTCGCTGGGTAGAATGGCCGCGTTTAAGGCAGCAGCTTCCCCACGTTTGTGGGTTGGTGTTTATGTTGTGCTTTACCAGTTTTGCCACTGTAATGGCGTTGGGGGGCGGGCCAAAATCCACCACCATTGAATTGGCCATTTACCAAGCGATTAAGTTTGATTTTGATTTACAAGCTGGGGCGTTATTGGCGCTGTGGCAGATGCTGTTATGTGGACTGCTTGCTATTGGAGTGCAGAAGTTAACAAGGCCTGTTTCTATCAGTGCTGGAAGCACATCGGTACAGCAATATTTAACGAAGGATCATGGGTGGTCAAAAGCTTGGGATAGCTTTTGGATCATAGGTGCCTTTTTACTGGTAATACCGCCGTTATTGATGGTGTTACTGAGTGGCATCAACCAACAAGTTTGGACAGTATTAACCGATGAGCGTTTTTGGTCTGCGCTATTGAACTCCCTCAAAGTCGCCTGTGTCGCTAGCGCGCTTGCGGTCGCTGCAGGGGTGTCCATACTATTGACCAGTCGCCGTTGGCGGTTGCAGTACAAAAACACGCGAGCCGATCAGATTGAGTTAATCGGCACCGTTATTTTGGTGACTCCAGGTCTGGTGATTAGCACCGGTTTATTCTTACTACTGCGCGCATTTACCGATGTTTTTAGCTTGGCATTTTTTGTCGTGATTTTGGTGAACGGTTTGATGGCTTTGCCTTACGTGATCAAAACGCTAGCGCAGCCAATGCTGCACATTGAACAACAGTATCAGTATGTATGTGCCAGCTTAGGCATGCGTGGCTGGCAACGGTTTAAAGTGGTGGAGTGGCAGGCGCTACGCAAGCCGTTTGCACATGCGTTTGCGATCAGCTTTATGTTTGCAATAGGGGATTTAAGTGCCATCGCACTGTTTGGTGGACAAGAGTTCCGCACTTTACCTCTGTATTTATTCCAGCTGCTTGGCAGCTATCAGATGGACGCGGCTGCGGTGGTATCGGTGACCTTATTGTTGTTGAGTGTGGGCTGTTTTGCCTTGATTGAGAAAGTATTGAAAACGAAGGAGAGAGCGTAATGTTAGTGTTGGATGATGTGCAGTACACCTACCAACGTGAACTGTTTCGTTTTGACTTAACGATTGAGCAAGGACAGATTGTGTCGCTGATGGGACCAAGTGGGGCAGGGAAGTCAACCTTGCTGGCGTTGGTGGCAGGATTCATCCATCCTGACCGTGGTGATATTTGTGTTGATGGTGAGTCCATTGTGCGTAAAGAGCCTTATCTGCGTCCGTTCTCTATGTTGTTCCAAGAGCACAATTTGTTTGCTCACTTATCGGTGCGTGACAACATCGGTTTGGGCTTACACCCAGGGCTAAAGCTTACGGTGGACCAAAATCGTCAGATTGAACAAGCCGCGCAGCAAGTTGGTGTTGCAGAGTACCTCGACCGTTTGCCAGAGCATCTTTCTGGTGGCCAGCGTCAACGTGTTGCCTTAGCGCGTTGTTTTGTTCAGCCTCATCCCATGTGGCTATTGGATGAGCCGTTCTCGGCGCTTGATCCGGTGTTGCGTGAAGAGATGCTGAGCTTGGTAAAAAAACTCGCAGCAGAGCGGGGAATAACTGTATTGATGGTCACGCACCATTTAAGCGATGCCAAAGCGATTGCCAGCCACTTTGTGTTTGTGGCAGATGGTAAAGTGGAAGCCGCGGGTGATATGTCTGCATTGAGTGAACAGCATGCTAGTGAGAAGCTTGCGGCATTTATCCGAGCAGCATGCTAGTGCCTGATAGTTGCTAGGTTATGCTTCTCCGCAACACAAACCATGCCGAGGGCCAAATTCAAATTGAGATCTTAAGCTCATGATATGGTCAATCATTGCTTGTACACGCCGTGGGCGGTTTGCTCCAGGACGATACACTAAATAAATAGGCATTGGTACCGTGTGCCATTGCGGTAACACTCTGACTAAGGTGCCACTTTCTAGCTCTTGCGTCATGTTCTGCACAGGTAAGTTCGCGATGCCTAGTCCTTTAAGTGCGCCTTTCAATATTGCTTCTACAGTTGTACTTGAGAAGTTACTGGTTATTGAAACATTGACGGTATTATCGTGTGAGATCAGCGTCCAAGGTCCTATTTCTGAAACATATTGATACCTCAAACAGTTATGTTTTGTCAGGTCTTCTGGCGTTTCAGGTACGCCGAACTCAGCTAAATACTCAGGGCTAGCAGCCAGGACTCGAGTGGTATAGCCTAATTTTTTCGCGATTAATCGATCATCAACTATCTGACCGACTCGAATTGCCATATCAAAGCCGTGTGAAAACAGATCAACAAAATCGTTCGATGCTTCTAACGCAATTTGTACTTTTGCCCATTGTTTTAAAAATGGCAAAAAGATGTGCTCCGCCATATACGCATCCAACGCTGGTGGCGCGGAAATACGCAGCCGGCCTTGGATCTGTTGTTCCATCTCCTGAACGTCATGGCCAATTGAGTGGAATTCCTCAACTAAGCTTGCAGCACGCTCTAAAACCATTTGGCCAGCTTCGGTGATCACTAACTTTCGGGTTGTGCGCTCTAGCAGTTTGGCTTCAAAGTGTTGTTCGAGTTTGGTTATGGCTTTGCTAACAGTAGATTTTGGTAGGTTTAACTCCAGCGCGCACTTGGTTAAGCTCAGTAGTCGACAGCTTGTGACAAAGATAGAAAGCGTTCTAAAGTCAATTGTTTCTAAATTGCGAACAATCACTTTCAATTATCCATATTGTTTCAATATTAATCTGATTATAGTCTGGCACCTCATCCTTAGCCATCAAGTTATTGTCATTTGAGGTAAACACCATGTCCAACGCTGTAGACTTATTTTCTCCTATCGAACTCGGTCAATTAGCATTAGATAACCGTGCCATTATGGCGCCTTTAACGCGAGCTCGTGCTGGCGCAGACCATATTCCTAATGACCTTATGGTTGAATACTACGCTCAACGTGCGAGTGCCGGACTTATCATTGCTGAATGCACCATGGTGATGGAAGGTACGTCTGCTTTCATGGCAGAGCCGGGCATTTACAACGAAGAGCAAATCGCAGCTTGGAAAAAGGTAACGGATGCGGTTCATGAGAGAGGCGGTAAGATTGTACTGCAAATTTGGCATGCGGGACGAGCTTGTCATCCTGATCTGAATGAAGGAAAAACACCTGTAGCGGCGAGCGCATTGGCCATTCGTGATGAATTAGTTCATACCCCTTCGGGTAAGCAAGCATATACGGTACCACGAGCACTCGAAGTGGATGAGATAGCTTCCATTGTTGCGGCGTTTAAACAAGGTGCAGAAAACGCCAAGAAAGCCGGCTTTGATGGGGTCGAGATACATGGCGCCAATGGTTATCTTATTGATAACTTCCTTCGTGACGGTTCAAATTTACGTACCGATGAATACGGTGGCTCGGTTGAAAATCGTGCTCGATTTTTACTTGAGATAGTGAAAGAAGTCGTTGAGGTGTGGGGACCTGGAAGAGTCGGTCTGCGCACATCTCCGCTAAATGGATTTAATGACATGAAAGACAGTGATCCAGTTGGCTTGGTGCGTTACTTAGCAGAGCAACTTAATTCTTTCGATCTTGCTTATTGGCACGTGATGCGTGCGGATCTGAAAGGCGTACAAAAAGCAGATGTTCTCAAGCCAGCACGCGAAAACTATAAAGGTCACTTAATGGCGAACGTGGGCTACAGTGCACAAGAAGCGGCAACAGCAATTGCAGAAAACAAAGTGGATGTGGTCGCATTTGGCGTTCCCTTTATCGCAAACCCAGATTTAGTTGAGCGATTTAAGAAAAATGCACCTCTTAATGAGGCGAAACCAGAACACTTTTATTTGGGTGGAGCAGAAGGTTATACCGATTACCCAGTGATGGTATAACCCTTACTTGTTTAATATAAAAAGGACGCTAATGTTAGCGTCCTTTTTCGTTTCTGTATTTACTTAGCCTTGCGGTTTTACGACCATCACATTGATTGGAGAATATTCCACAACCTTACTCGCGACGGAGCCAAGCATTACTTTATTGATTTTAGAGCGCTTGTGACTTGGCATAATGATGAGATCAGCGCCTAAGCGTTCTGCATAATCAAGAATGGTCGCGTAGGCCTTGCCTTCAGCAACATGCACTTGGTAAACCACATCTTCAGCAATATGCTCATTAGCGAAAGTTTTTAGTTGCTGCTTCACGTCTTGCTTCATTTTGGCCGCAGCATCTTTCGGAAAGTATGTGGCAACCATCGACATGTGAATACCAGGTAGTACCGTCAGAAGATGGATTTGAGCATTTGCTTGCTTTGCCTGCCAAACCGCTAGTTCAACCGCTCGGTCTGAAAAGCCTTGGTCATTTAGATCAACCGGAACAAGAATTTGTTTGTACATTCAATGTCTCTCATTAAGGCCCCTTTATCCTCGGGGCCAAATCGGTTATGCGCTCAATTGTTCCTTACGAGCACGACGTTTTTGGTTCATTGCAAGCACCAGCAAAATCATTAAGCATGGTACAAACACCCACTCTTTCATCGGACGGTCTGCATCCTGGATAACCCACTTGATTTCCCAATCAAAGTCGATACCTGCGGACTCTGCTGGACTACCAAATTCAACCATATCGACAATCATTTTGTTGTCACTTTCGGTCAGCATCAGACCCATAGATGAAATACGTGCGTCTGCTGTTGTCGCACTGTCTTCGAATGGAAGACGAACCGTTTTCTCAATGTAGTCGCCCTCAAGGTTTTCACCGGCAACACGTAACTCCAATGATTCTCCTACATTTAGTGTTTCCGTGATTTGAGCTACCTCAACGCCAGGAGAAAGAACTTTCGCTGGGTACAGCATGTCCCACCAAAAACCTGGACGGAAAAACGAAAACGTCAGTACTAATAATAGGACTGTTTCCCACCACTTGTTACGCGTGAACCACCACCCTTGAGTTGCCGCAGAGAATATCAGCATTGCAATGATCGATGAGATGACCGTGAGTGCCAAATGCCACCAAGAGTCGATCCCCATTAACAATAACTGGGTATTGAACACAAACATGAACGGCAAAATAGCGGTTCGAATATCGTAAGTAAAACCTTGGATACCGGTACGAATTGGATCTGATTTCGCAATTGCTGCTGCTGCAAAAGCCGCAAGACCTACAGGTGGGGTATCGTCGGCCAAAATACCAAAGTAGAAAACGAACAAGTGCACAGCTATCAACGGAATAATCAAGCCATGCGCTGCGCCGAGCGTAACAATAACCGGCGCCATTAGCGTAGAGACCACGATGTAGTTCGCCGTTGTTGGCAGACCCATCCCCAGAACCAAGCTAATGATGGCGGTAAACAGCAGCATAAGAATGATGCTGCCACCAGAGATAAACTCGACGAAGTCGGTCATCACTAGGCCGATACCCGTTAGTGTAACAACACCAACAACGGTACCCGCTGCCGCGGTTGCAACGCCGATACCAATCATATTGCGCGCACCAGAAACTAAGCTCTCGGCAAGATCGACAAAGCCATCTTTGGTTTGCTGAAGCATGTCACCTTGCTTTGACAGCAGTGCAATCAACGGACGTTGAGTCAGCAAAATGAAAATCATGAACACCGTTGCCCAGAATGCCGAAAGACCTGGCGAGAAGCGCTCTACAGTCAGACACCAAACCAATACAACGATAGGCAGTAGATAGTGCAAGCCAGACTTAACGGTTGGGCCGGGATCAGGTACTTCTGTTAACTCTGCATCAATCTCAATTGCGCCATCTTGCACGTGATTTGCTGAGACTTTCACCAAGCCAACGTACGCAATTAACAGTGCAACCGTAACAATTGGTGTCGCGGCATCACCAAAGACGTCCTTTGTCCAACCCACTCCGTAGTAAACCAATGCGCTGATCACACACAATCCTAAGATTGTGCCAGTAAAGGACAGCAGACTTTGTACTAGTGTTGGGTTGTGGCGACGAGGAAGGCCTGTCATGCCTGCTTTACACGCTTCAAGGTGAACAATGTAAATTAAAGCAATATAAGAGATTAGCGCTGGAAGTAGGGCGGCTTTAATCACCTCAACGTAGGAGATACCGACGTATTCCACCATCAAAAATGCTGCTGCACCCATGATTGGCGGTGTTAACTGACCATTGGTTGAAGCCGCTACCTCTACCGCACCCGCTTTTGTGCCGGGAAAGCCAACACGCTTCATCAGTGGAATCGTAAAGGTGCCAGTTGTTACTACGTTTGCGATTGAAGAACCAGAAACCAGACCAGATAAACCTGATGCAACAACGGCGGCTTTAGCTGGACCACCTTTCATATGGCCAAGTAACGAGAAGGCAACTTTAATGAAGTAAGCACCAGCACCAGCGCGTTCCAGCATTGCTCCAAACAATACAAACAAGAAGACAAAAGAGGTAGAAACACCTAGCGCAACCCCAAATACGCCTTCTGTTGTTAGCCACAAGTGAGACATGGCCTTGTTCAAGCTTGCCCCTTTGTGCGCGATAACGTCAGGCATGTAAGGGCCTGCAAAGGTGTAAGTAAGGAAAACAGCAGCCACGACCATTAATGGTGGACCAAGTGCTCGGCGTGTTGCTTCTAAAAGGAGGAGCATACCGATAACAGCAACAACGATATCAACCGTTGTCGGTGCGCCTGAGCGTCCTGCTAGCTCGGTATAAAAAAGGTATATATAGGCTGCTGAAAAGCTGCCAGCCAACGCGAGTATCCAATCAACAAGAGGGATATGATCGCGAGGAGAATTCTTCATCGCTGGATAAGCAGTGAAAGCCAAAAAGATCGCGAAAGTAAGGTGGATAGATCGCGCTTCCGTGTCGTTCAGTACGCCAAAATTGAAAATAAATGGTAACGGGGATGCGTACCATAATTGAAATAGTGACCAACACAGAGGAACAAACCAAAGGATTCGTCCTTGCATTCCCGAAGGGCTACGTGCACCTGTGTCTGCCTGAGCCACCATTTCTTGCACATCTTGTGACGGAGCTTGATTCGTCGCCATGTACTTTTTCCTTATTATTGATGGTCCTGTCTGATTTTTATCGAGAACCACACTTCGCCTCTATCAGTGTAGTGAATGGAGCGAAGTTTGCTTTCGAGTATTTTGCTGCCTGAACTCAAAGTGTTGATTGTTGGATACTCTGTTAGGCGGCGTTTAAGTTTTCTTGGGTATGAGCTCGCAGTTTTCAGAAGAAAACTGGCGAATGAAGCATACAGTTAGAACGTGCTACAACCTGTATGCTCAAACAGGCAGAAAATATTCTTTCCTGCCTGTATGTAGAGTCTGAGGAAATTACTTAATTAGACCCATTTCTTTGTAGTATTTTTCTGCACCTGGGTGAAGAGGAACAGAAAGACCAGCTTTCACCATGTCTTCTTTCTTCAAGTTTGCGAATGCAGGGTGTAGACGTTTGAAGGTATCAAAGTTTTCAAACACAGCTTTTGCCACGTTGTAAGCGACATCGTCTGAAACATCAGAGGTCGTTACCATTGTTGCTGCAACACCAAAGCTGTTTACGTCTTTGTCTGTACCGCGGTACATACCAGCCGGTACTGAGCTAAAGGCGTAGTATGGGTTGTCGGCAACAATTTTATCGATTTTAGGGCCTGTTGCTGAAACTAGCTTCGCATCACATGATGTGGTTGCTTCTTTGATTGAACCGTTCGGGTGGCCGACCATGTAAATGAAGGCGTCAATTTTGTTATCACAAAGTGCCTGAGAGCGTTCAGAGCCTTTTAGCTCAGACGCCAATTTGAAGCTGTCGTTTGTCCAACCCATCGCTTCCATGACAACGCCCATCGTTGCACGGTCACCAGAGCCTGGGTTACCGATGTTGACACGCTTACCTGCTAGGTCTTGGACGTTTTCAATACCTGAATCTGCACGCGCAATGATGTTGAAAGGTTCTGTGTGAAGAGAGAACATTGCGCGTAGCTTCTTGTACGGGCCTTGTTCTTCAAACTTGCTCGTACCGTTGTAGCCGTGGTACTGCCAATCCGATTGCACGATACCAAAATCTAATTCGCCTGCACGGATAGTGTTAACGTTGTAAATTGAGCCACCAGTCGATTCTACTGAACAACGGATGTTGTGGTCTTTACGACCTTTATTTACCAACTTACAGATAGCACCACCAGTTGGGTAGTAAACACCTGTCACAGAGCCAGTACCGATGGTAATAAACTCTTGAGCGTTAACTGCGCCTGCGCCCATTACGGCTGCAGCGATAGCGCCTACTTTGAGAAGTTTGTTAAATGCCATGAATTTCCCTTCCTTATATTCATTATTTACCCGGAAATAACCATAAATCACTTCTGGAGTTTCCTATTTGGAAACGGCACCTTTTTCAATCCAATCGTTTGAAAAAGCGAGCGAATCATAACAAAAAATTGGCAGAAAATTATCCAATTGTTAAATGTTATAGTTGATAAGTCTGAATTTTGTATCAGGAGATAGGATTCAATTTGTGATTTAATTCTTTTTATAACAATTACTTAATTAACGTTTAGTGACTGAAATGAAAAAGATCAATTGCGTGATGTTAATCACAAAATGGGTGGTTAAAGAATGAGCGGAGTAAGCAAAAAATTTACATAAATTATGGGCTACAAAATGAGACTTCTTTTATAACCCACAATGAGTTAGCTGATTGAAGCTTTATAGAACTTAACCAGTATATTCGAACAGCTCGCACACTGATTTGAAGAGTTGCTCAGTCGTAATTGCCATGGTTGGCGTAATGAAAATGGTATCGTCACCCGCGACAACGCCAAGAATACCTTCGGATTTACCGAGTGAATCAAGCAAGCGAGCAATCAACTGTGCTGCACCTGGGCCGGTGTGAATTACCACTAACGCTGCGTTACGATCGATGTCTAGTACCAGTTCACGCAGAGAGCTGCTGACTGTTGGGACACCTAGCTCAGCAGGAAGACAGTAAACCATTTCCATTTTTGCATTGCGCGTACGGACGGCGCCAAATTTAGTCAGCATACGTGAGACTTTAGATTGGTTGATACTCTCAAACCCTTGCTGTTTGAGTGCGTCAACAATCTCGCCCTGTGAGCCAAAGCTTTCTTCTTTTAACAGGGCTTTAAAGGCGCGAACTAAGTTGTCTTGTTTTTCTGAATTGCGCATAGTCATTACAAATCTCTTATTACGGGTCAGCAATTTTGCATATTCTCGCATATATATTCAGGCGGTGCCAAAGAGTCCCAGGATTATGTTAGATGCGTCACTGTAAACTATATACCACATAGAATTCTTTAGCGCGCTGAAGTAGGGCTGTATCTGTTTTCTTGAATTCCTTGTCATTTCAACAGAATAAAAGAATAATCCAAGCCCCATTTGTAGCACGGTAACAGCGAGTTGCGCGAGGTCGCAAAGCTAGCGTTAATTGATTGTAATCAAGTTGTGATTCCGATAGCTTTATTTAAGTTGGTTACAAACTACCCTACGAATACGTTTATAAGAGAAATACTCTCAAGGAGAACTACATGAAAGTCGCCGTTATTGGTGCCGCTGGTGGCATCGGTCAAGCCCTGGCCCTTCTACTTAAGAACCGTCTTCCTGCTGGTTCTGATCTAGCCCTATATGATATTGCTCCAGTAACTCCTGGTGTGGCCGCTGATCTTAGCCACATCCCTACGCCAGTTTCTATCAAAGGTTACGCTGGTGAAGATCCTACTCCAGCACTAGAAGGCGCGGATGTTGTGCTAATTTCTGCTGGTGTTGCGCGTAAGCCAGGTATGGATCGTGCGGATCTATTTAATGTAAACGCTGGTATCGTTAAATCGCTAGCGGAGAAGATTGCGGTTGTTTGTCCGAAAGCTTGTGTTGGTATCATCACAAACCCTGTAAATACAACAGTGCCAATTGCTGCTGAAGTTCTTAAAAAAGCGGGTGTTTATGATAAGCGTCGTCTATTTGGTGTAACAACGTTGGATGTTATCCGTTCAGAAACGTTTGTTGCTGAGCTAAAAGACAAAGATCCAGGTGACGTTCGCGTGCCAGTAATTGGTGGTCACTCTGGCGTAACGATCTTACCTCTACTGTCTCAAGTAGAAGGTGTTGAGTTTGCAGCTGAAGAAGTAGAAGCATTAACGAAACGTATTCAAAATGCAGGTACTGAAGTTGTAGAAGCGAAAGCGGGTGGTGGTAGTGCAACACTATCAATGGGCCAAGCTGCATGTCGCTTTGGTCTGTCTCTGGTTCGTGCTCTTCAAGGTGAAGAAGGCGTAGTTGAGTGCGCTTACGTTGAAGGCGACGGCGAACACGCGACTTACTTCGCGCAACCTGTGAAACTGGGTAAAGAAGGCGTTGAAGAAGTACTAAGCTACGGCAAACTCAGCGATTACGAAAAGTCTACATTAGACGGTATGCTAGAAACACTAAATGGCGACATCAACATTGGTGTTGAATTCGCAAAGTAATCTAGAAAGCCTATATAAGAAGAAAGCCGATCATTTTGATCGGCTTTTTTGATCCTTGATTTCTCAACTTCGTAAAAATGGTCGAATAAAACCACGTAGTGAAGGAGAAGATGATGGAAGCGAGTCGAATCCGTAAAGGCATGGTTGTTGAGTGCCAACAAGGCGTCGGTACGATATTAGTGGTCGACCATGAAGCAGAGACGGTATTGTTGTCCAAACAAGGGACTGAACAGCAGCTCGCCGTTAGCTTTGATGAAATAGAAGATGATCCACAACTGCATGGCGGTAGTGACAGATATTACTAGCGCCTCCGGCGTCGTCATTAGGTATCAAACGTAAAAAAGGAAGAGCATGCTCTTCCTTTTTGCTATAAGTCTTGCGTTATGGGTAGCTATTGATTACTTCGTGCGTTGTACTGCGACATGAGCCAGAGTAACAAGCGCTTGTTTGTATTCAGACTCTGGCAACACTGATAGTTCTGCGATTGCTTTGTCTGCTTCTTCTAGAGCTTTTTGCGTTGTGTATTCCAGAGAGCCTGCTTCTTTCATGACCGCAAGAATTTCTTCTAAGCGATCCATGCCATTCGCTTTCTCAATCGCTTCACGAATCATGATGGCGTTTTCTGGTGTGGTATTACGCATAGCATGGAGTAGAGGTAAAGTTGGCTTGCCTTCGGCCAAGTCATCACCCACATTTTTACCCATGTCTTCGCCATCAGAAGTGTAATCCATGACGTCATCAATGAGCTGAAACGCAGTGCCTAGATACTTACCGTAATTTTGCATTGCGATTTCCACATGCTCAGGAGCATCATTTAAGATTGCACCGATTTGAGTTGCGGATTCAAATAAGCGCGCAGTCTTAGAGTAGATGACTTGCATGTAGCTTTCTTCTGTCGTGTCAGGGTCGTTACAGTTCATCAACTGCTGTACTTCACCTTCGGCGATCACGTTTACGGCATTGCTCATTAGTTTAAGGATCTTCATGGATCCTAGTTCCGTCATCATCTGAAATGAGCGTGTATAGATAAAGTCCCCAACTAATACGCTAGCCGCATTGCCAAATGCTGCATTCGCAGTGGCTTTACCACGGCGCATGTCTGATTCATCTACCACGTCATCATGCAGCAAAGTCGCTGTATGGATGAACTCAATAAACGCAGCTGCCATTGTATGACCATTGCCTTGGTAACCAAGTGCACGGGCTGACAGTATCGCTAAAAGCGGTCTTAGACGTTTGCCTCCACCACTCACGATATAAAAACCGAGCTGGTTGATTAAAGAGACATCAGAATTAAGTTGGGCTTGAATTGTTTCATTCACTTTTGCCATGTCATCGGCAGTAAGCGCTTGGATAGTTTTAAAATCCATCGTATATCCGGCTGAAGTTAGACCCTGCAAGGCTTATTCGATTTATATAATTGTCGAATAATACACTAAAAAACGTTGATTAATACATTACTAAAGGGCATGATTGCCGCACTTTTCTTTGGCGATTAGCTTTTCGCCAATTTTTTCAAAATATGGCTTGTCATAGGAGCATCTATTCTGTAGAATCTGCGCCCTATTGATGATTAGTTTAGCGCACACCCTCAAGAAAGGCTGTGCGGAAAAAGCGGAGTAAAATATGTACGCTGTTTTCCAATCTGGTGGTAAACAACACCGTGTAAGCGAAGGTCAAACTCTTCGTTTAGAGAAATTAGACGTTGAAACTGGTGCAACTGTAGAATTTGATAAAGTTCTTCTTGTTGCTAACGGCGAAGACATCAAAGTTGGTGCTCCTCTTGTAGAGGGCGGCAAAATTGTTGCTGAAGTTGTGCAACACGGTCGTGGCGATAAAGTTAAAATCGTTAAGTTCCGTCGTCGTAAGCACTCTCGTAAGCAACAGGGTCACCGTCAGTGGTTCACTGAAGTGAAGATCACTGGTATCAACGCTTAATCTATTAGGAGAGTTTAACAATGGCACACAAAAAAGCTGGTGGTTCTACTCGTAACGGCCGCGATTCAGAAAGCAAACGTCTAGGTGTTAAGCGTTTCGGTGGTGAATCTGTACTTGCAGGTAACATCATCGTTCGTCAACGTGGTACTAAGTTCCACGCTGGTAACAACGTAGGTATCGGTAAAGACCACACTCTATTCGCTCTTACTGAAGGTAAAGTGAAGTTCGAAGTGAAAGGTCCTAAGAACCGTAAGTTTGTAAGCATCGAAGCTGAGTAATTAGGTTTTTAACCAAATTACTTAATAGCTTTAAGCTGAATTCAAAAGCCCTGCCGAATCGGCGGGGTTTTTTATTTGTGGCAGTCGACATATCGAAGTTTCTCGCTAAGATCCTAAGCGATTTGAATCTGGGAGCTTAGATCTGTCATCTGCTAAAATTGTCGGATGACATAGTAAGATTTAATCCACGCACGAAGTAGTCGGAGTAAAAGATGAAGTTCGTAGATGAAGCGGTAGTAAAAGTTCAGGCTGGTGATGGCGGTAGTGGCGTTGTCAGTTTCTGGCGTGAAAAATTCATCACTAAAGGTGGCCCTGATGGCGGTGATGGCGGTGACGGTGGTGATGTTTATATCCAAGCCGATGAAAACCTAAATACCCTGATTGATTACCGTTTCCAGCGCTTCTACGAAGCTGAGCGTGGTGAAAACGGTCGCGGTGGTAACTGTACAGGTAAGCGTGGTAAAGACATCGTTCTTCGTGTACCTGTGGGTACGCGCGCTGTGGATATCCACACAAATGAAATCGTGGCGGAAGTTGCTGAACACGGTAAGAAAGTGATGATCGCAAAAGGCGGTTGGCACGGTCTAGGTAACACGCGTTTCAAATCTTCAGTAAACCGCGCGCCTCGTCAGAGAACATTGGGTACAAAAGGTGAAGTACGCGAAATTCGCCTTGAGCTATTGCTTCTTGCTGATGTGGGTATGCTTGGTCTACCTAATGCCGGTAAATCAACCTTTATCCGCGCAGTATCAGCAGCAAAACCGAAAGTCGCTGATTACCCATTCACGACTTTGATCCCAAGCTTGGGTGTTGTAAGTGTCGTACCAGAGAAAAGCTTTGTTGTTGCAGACATCCCTGGTTTGATCGAGGGTGCAGCAGATGGCGCTGGCCTTGGTATTCGATTCTTGAAGCACTTAGAGCGTTGTCGAGTGTTGCTGCACATGATCGATATAATGCCAATTGATCAGTCCGATCCGGTGCAAAATGCATTGACGATTATTGATGAACTAGAACAATACAGCGAGAAACTGGCAAGTAAGCCGCGCTGGTTAGTGTTCAACAAAGTTGATCTAATGCCTGAAGAAGAAGCGAATGAGAAGATCCAAGAAATCTTAGACGCACTAGGTTGGGAAGACGAGTACTTTAAGATCTCGGCGATCAATCGTAACGGTACTAAAGAGCTTTGTTACAAACTGGCTGACTTTATGGATAACCTACCTCGCGAAGAGGAAGAAGTGGCTGAAGAAGATAAAGTTAACTTCATGTGGGATGATTACCATAAAGATGCGATGGCGGGTAAAGACGTTATCACTGAAGATGACGACGACGATTGGGATGACTGGGACGATGAAGAAGATGACGGTCACGTTGTCTACGTTCGTGACTAATCAGAACGGTCAAACAATGCCTGTTTGCCTATAATTCATTAAGCCGCAATTATTTATTGCGGCTTTTTTTGTATCTAAATCATATTTAGGTGATGTGATTTACGGCACAATAACTGATACGTCGTGTTTTTTTTGAGGGTTAGTTTGGCCCTCGCGCGTATGAATGAGTAACACCCTAAAAGGAATTAGACTTATTTATGACTCTAGAAACCATACCGCCTAGAGAGTTGGCGGTATCTACTCAACGATCGATTTCTCGTCTTGTCGCCCAAGCCGGACAAATGCTACTTGCTCATGGTGCTGAAAGTACTCTTGTGAGCGATATTATGCGTCGTATTGGCCTTGCTTGTGGGGTGAATGAAGTTGCGGTAGCACTATCAGCTAATGCATTGGTTGTGACGACGGTAATGGATGGGCATTGCATCACCACCACCCGAAGCTGCGCTGATCGTGGCATCAATATGCGCGTTATTACGCAAATTCAACGAATCTGTATCATGATGGAACGTGGTTTGCTCGATTCAACCATGGCGCAGAAAAAGCTGAACGCTATCAGTCCAGAGCGTTATAACCGCTGGTTGGTGGTGTTTATGATTGGCTTGTCTTGTGCGGCATTCAGTCATCTAGCTGGTGGTGATTGGGGAGTATTCATCATGACCTTTTTAGCTTCAGCTGGTGGCATGATCGTTCGCCAAGAAATTGGTCATCGTCATTTCAACCCTCTATTGAACTTTGCTGCGACCGCTTTTGTGACTACCTTAATTTCAGCACAGGCGGAAATTTACCAAATCGGTAATCTACCTACCGTAGCAATGGCATCGTCGGTATTAATGCTTGTACCTGGTTTCCCACTCATTAACTCTGTCGCAGATATGTTGAAAGGCCACATTAATATGGGCATTGCTCGATTTGTGATGGCTAGTTTACTAACGTTGGCGACATGTTTGGGGATCGTTGCTGCGATGAGTGTAACTGGAATTTGGGGGTGGGCAATCTAATGAGTTTATTTGATTTGATGTTTGGCCTTTTGAATGACATGTTTTTTGCGGCGATTCCCGCCGTAGGATTTGCATTGGTTTTTAACGTGCCACAAAGAGCTTTAGTGTATTGCGCTGTTGGTGGTGCGATTGGTCATGGTAGCCGCTACTTGATGATGCAGTTTGGCATTCCTATTGAGTGGGCAACCTTTTTTGCCGCGACGTTAGTTGGGATGATTGGTGTGTACTGGTCTCACCGTTTTCTCGCGCATCCAAAAGTGTTTACTGTGGCTGCTTTGATCCCGATGGTGCCGGGTGTGTTTGCGTACAAAGCAATGATCGCTATGGTAGAAATCAATCATGTTGGCTACTCACCCGAGCTTGTCGCAACCTGTATGGAAAACTTTCTTAAGGCCATGTTTATTATTGCAGGTTTAGCAGTTGGTCTTGCGGTTCCGGGGCTGTTATTCTATCGCCGCAGACCAATTGTATAAGGACCTAACATGATCATTAGTATGATTGCCGCGATGGCCGACAATCGCATCATTGGCAAAGACAATCAAATGCCTTGGCATCTTCCCGCCGATTTCGCTTGGTTTAAGCGTTGTACCATGGGAAAACCGGTTGTGATGGGACGCAAAACCTATGAGTCTATTGGTCGCCCTTTACCTGGTCGCTTGAATATTGTTATTAGCCGTGATGAGACACTAAAGATCGAAGGTGTCACTACCGTAACATCGATTGAGCAAGCTTTGGACGTGGCTGGTGACGTGGAAGAAGTGATGATCATTGGTGGTGGTGCGATTTACGCATCTTGTCTGCCTATGGCCAATAAACTGTATGTAACACACATTGAAGCGGCCATTGATGGTGATACTCAGTTCCCAGATTGGGGAGACGAGTTTAAGGAAACTTACTCAGAAATGTATCAAGCCGATGAGAAGAACGCCTACAACATGCGTTTTACGGTGTTAGAAAAGCAATAGTCAGAAAAGTCATCGGATATAACAAAAAAGCACCGCGAATGCGGTGCTTTTGTTTATCTAAAGGGCTCATTATTAATGTAGTGCATCCTGAGTAAAAATTTTCTTATCTTCCCAACGGATCATGGTCAGGCTTCCGCCCCAAACGCAGCCAGTATCTAGCCCGATGACTTCGTTGTTCATATAGCCTTGTAGTGCAGCCCAGTGCCCAAAGAGCACCGCTTTGTTTAAGTGGATACGTTTAGGCACATCAAACCATGGAATAAGTTCGTTACCGGAAACTTGTTGCGGTGGCAATTTACAATCCATATCCAAACGACCATCAGGGAAACAAAAGCGCATCCGCGTAAAAGCATTGATAATATAACGGTATCGCTCCAAACCCTGTAGAGAGTCATCCCAGGAATCAGGTTGATTGCTGTACATGTTTTTTAATAGCCAAGGGAGCTTTTCGCTTTGGATGATGCGCTCAACTTCACGGGCACACTTTCTCGCTGTTTTTAGATTCCACTGCGGTGATATGCCAGCGTGACACATCACGAACTCGTCATGCTCGGCCATTAGAGGTTGCTGAGCTAGCCATGTCAGTAGTTCCTCTTTGTCAGGGGCCGTGAAAATAGGTGCGGTTCTATCTTTGTCTTTGACCTTTTTTATCCCGTGAGCCACTGCGAGAAGGTGAAGGTCGTGATTACCAAGCACCACGATTGCGCTTGCGCCAAGTGACTTCACAAAGCGTAACGTTTCTAGTGATTTAGGCCCTCTGGCGACCAAATCACCAGCAAGCCAAAGTTGGTCTTTTTTCGCAGAGAAAGATACTTTTTCTAGTAATCGCTGCAATTCATCAAAACAGCCTTGGATGTCACCAACAATATAGGTAGCCACTGAATCTCCAATTTACTAATTTAAAACATTTGGAACAGCCAAGCGAAATGGTTCGATTTCGGTGATGAACTCTTGCCCTTTCTCATCCAGCATTTTGTAGTGTCCTTGCATAACGCCGACAGGGGTTTCTAACGCGGTTCCGCTACTGTACGTGTATTCATCATTGCTTGGAATAAAGGGCTGCTGGCCTACCACTCCGTCACCTTCAACCGTCATTTGCTTGCCATTCGAGTCTGTGATTAGCCAGCGGCGGCTCACTAACTGTACGGTTTGTTGGCTAAGGTTTTTGATGGTGATGATATAAGCGAAAACGTAGCGTTGTAGCTCTGGGTTGGACTGTTCTTCGATGTATTTGGTGTGAACTTGAATTTTGATGCAAGGTTGAATGACGTCCATGTGCACTCCTCAGAAACGTAATATCCCAATAATAATAAGCCAAACCTACAAGGGTTTGGCTTATTGTTTGAGTTCTTAGTGCTGCGGGTTATCCGCAAGCCAGTTCGCCATTGCGACGAATTGTTCTAGCGTCAGGTTCTCTGGACGCATGCTTGGATTAACACCTAGCTCTTCTAGTACTTCTGTGCTTAACAACGATTTGTAGCAGTTACGAACTGTTTTACGACGTTGGTTAAAGCCTTCACGACAAACGCGATCGAGCAAACGCAGATCTTTCGCCGGGCATGGCAGCTCTTCGTAAGGCACTAAACGAACAACGGCAGAATCCACTTTCGGTGGTGGAACGAATGCCGTTGGCGGTACTTCCAGTACCGGTACCACTTTACAGTAGTACTGAGCCATTACCGTTAAACGGCCGTAAGCTTTGCTGCCAGGGCCGGCGGCTAAGCGGTTTACCACTTCTTTTTGCAACATAAAGTGCATGTCTTGAATGTCTTTATGGAACTCAAAAAGGTGGAACATCAATGGTGTAGAGATGTTGTACGGCAAGTTACCAAAAATGCGCAGCTTGTTGTTTGGCTTCACTAGTTGAGTGAAGTCAAAACGCATAGCGTCACCCTCATGGATGGTCAACTTATCTGCCAGTTCAGGGTGAGTACGTAGGCGTTCCGCCAGATCGCGGTCTAATTCGATAACTGTGAACTTATCTACTTCACGACCTACTGGCTCAGTAATTGCTCCAAGACCAGGACCGATTTCAACCAGGTTTTGACCTGGTTTTGGGTTAATCGCTGATACGATTCCATCAATAATGTATGGATCGTTCAGGAAGTTTTGACCAAAACGTTTACGCGCTTTGTGTCCTAAATGGACATCATTTCTCATTGTTTCTTCTCTACCAAATCTATCGCATGCGTGAGCGCTGTTCGGAAACTCCCTGTATCCGCTTGACCTGTCCCTGCCAGATCTAATGCAGTACCGTGGTCCACCGATGTTCTAATAAAAGGTAGACCAAGAGTAATGTTTACTGAACGACCAAAGCCTTTGTATTTTAATACTGGCAACACTTGATCATGGTACATGCCTAAAACAGCATCAGCATCATTTAAATATTTTTCATTGAAAATGGTATCAGCCGGCAGAGGGCCGATCAGGTTGATACCTTTTTCTTGTCGAATTTTTTCCAGTGTCGGAGTGATGGTTTCGATCTCTTCACGACCTAAGCAGCCATCTTCGCCAGCATGAGGGTTAAGCCCGCAAACGTAGATGTTTGGTTGTGCGATAGCAAACTTTTCTACAAGGTCTTTATGAAGAATATCGATGATTTTTTCTAATCGCTCTTCGGTGACAGCTTTGGACACATAAGCTAAAGGAATATGTGTTGTAACCAGCGCCACGCGTAGTCCTTCCGTTGCTAGCATCATTACGACTAGCGGCGTTTGTGACTTCTCGGCGAAAAATTCAGTATGACCACTGAATGCAACACCTGCGCGATTAATCACCCCCTTATGAACAGGGCCGGTGACAATAGCATCAAATTCATCATTCATACAGCCTAAAGCCGCTCTTTCTAGCGTTTTTAGTACATAGTGGCCATTCGCTTCATTGAGCTCGCCTGCGACCGCAGGTTCCGATATTTGGATATGGTCAACGATAAGCGTGCCCGCTTTTTGTGCTTTAGGTGCTTCTTCTGGATTGTAATCAGACAGTTGGACTTCGATGCCAAGCTGCTTGGCTCGCTCCGTCAGCATATTCTTATCGGCACAGACGACAATTTGGTGCGCCCAATCTTCTTTCGATAGGGCAAGCACTAAGTCTGGGCCGATACCCGCAGGTTCCCCTGCGGTTACGACAATTCTACGAATTGTATTAGTTGTCATTGTTGTCATCCACGATTTCAACAAACGCACTTGCGCGTAGCTCTTGCATCCATGCGCCCGCTTCTTCATTAAATTTACGGTTAAATAGAATACGGTAAGCTTTGTTCTTCATCGCTGAGTCAGTACGGTCAACTTGGCGACGATCCAACACTTCAACGATATGCCAGCCGTGAACGGTTTTGAACGGTTCGCTGATTGAGCCAACTGGCAGAGTTTCTACTTGGTGCTTGAATTCTGGCACGTAAAGATCTGGTGTTTGATAACCTAGTTCACCGTCTTGTGCTGCCGAGCCAGGATCTTGACTGTATTGTGTTGCCAATTGAGCGAACGTTGCTTCACCGGCTTTGATGCGGCGTACAAATTCATTCAGTTGCTTCTTCGCCCCTTCGTCGCTCAGAATCACGGTTGGTTTAATCAAAATATGACGCGCATTTACTTCCGTTACCGCAACCGTTTCTAGGCCTTTTACATCCTCTATTTTTAGGATGTGGAAACCAACGCCACTACGGAAAGGACCAATAATGCTGCCTTTGTTTTGCATCTTGATCTGATCAGCAAAGATGGTTGGCATCTCTTCTTTACGCATCCAGCCCCAATCACCACCTTGTAAAGCTTTAGGTCCTTTAGAGTAGGTGTAGGCCATCTCCGTAAAATCTGCACCTTCGTTTAGCTTTTTCGCGAGCACTTTAGCTTCTGCTTCTACAGCAGATTTTTCTTTATCGTCAGAGAAGCGCAGTTGAATGTGTCCAATTTTGTATTGAACAGTCGCATTGGTTTCTTGTGATAGTTGTTCAGCAAGGCTATCGACCTCTGCTGGAAGGATATTAATACGGCGACGAACCAGTGCATTGCGAGCTTCTGATGCGGCGATTTCCTTACGAATTTGTTCGCGGAATTCTGAGTAACTTAAACCTTCACTTTCTACAGAAGCGGCGAGTTGTTCTACTGTTTGCTCATTATTACGTGCGATCTCTGCAATCGCTTGGTTTAAACGGTTGTCGTCAATACGCACACCAATACGGTCTGCTTCTTGGCCTTGCAACGTGTCAATAATAAGTTTTTCAACAACTTGTTCTTTTAATACGCTGGTAGAAGGTAAGCTCTTTCCACTTTGACGTGCGTTGGCTTGCAGCGTTTTCATCGCTGTTTCGATGTCGCTTTGTAGAACTACACCGTCGTTCACGATGACCGCAACCTTATCGATCTCTACTGGTGCTGCAACCGCTCCGCAAGAGAGTAGGGTCGTGAATAAGATTGATTTCCAAATTTTCATTTAAAATTCCGTCAGTATTTTTGAATAGGCGTCTTATTCATTTAAGACGCCTATTTTGATTAATTGTTCAGATAGAATGGGCGGCCGTACTTAATCGCGTTGTCAGAACCATCCAGTTCTTTGACAGCAGTGTCTTCACGCTGGTTGGTCGCAAAGCCTTGAATACCGAAGTTAACGCTGAAGTTATTTTCGTATTCAGGTGATGCTCCGGTGCTGCCGATAGCTTGGTCTTCCCAACCAAGCAATTGGTTTGAGTAAGTGACGCCAATGTACCAACAGTCAGATTGGTAACGTAGGCTCGCTAACCATTCTAGGTCCGCATTTTCATTGAGGTCGTAGTAGTATTGACCACTCGCAGACCAGTTCGGGTTGAACTCGTAGGCCGCTACAATACCTGCTTGAGAAATACCTTTACGAGTAATTGTGTCTAGGTTTTCGAGAATGATCGTATCTTCGATGTATTCACGCGTAACGTAGCGATAGTTACCCTGAATAAAGCCGCCGTTGAATTGGTATTCCAAGGTACTGTTTGCCAACTGCATGGAGCTCAAATCAATATCGTATTGAATTCCACCGTGATAGAACAAGTAATCGTTGTAGTTGAAATCAGCTTCAATTGCCCATGATGAGTAATTGGTTGTCTCATCCGGAAGATTTGGGCTGTTGCTCAGTTTGGTCTTTTTATCGAAGTAGTAAATCTGACCAAATGAAACGTTAAGACGCTCTTTATAGTCATCATCAAAGAAGCGAGTACTCGCACCGTAGCTTAACTGGTTCGCCGAGGCGATTTTATCAATACCACTGTACTTACGACTGCGGAATAGCCCGTAGTAGTCGGTTTGTAGCAAGGTGGTATCGTAGTTGTAGATGTTGGTTTGATCTTCTTCAGGTACGTACAAGTACTGCAGCTGAGGCTCCAGTGTTTGTGTGTAGCCCTTGATCCAGCTTGTATCTCGCTCTAAGTAAAGTTGCGCATGCGTACGGAACTCAGGAATAACACGAGAAACTTCATCATCCAACTGGTTTTGCAAGTTTACATCTGTCAAACCCGTTAAGTCTTGAGAGTAATACGTAGAGAGCACACGCGCTTCTGTTGTCCACGTTGCCCATGAGTTTGAGAGTGGTAATGTAAGCCCTGGTTCAATGTGAACACGGGTCGCATTTGGTCGCGCAGCATCGCTCGTATCGAAGCGGCTGACTTGGCTCTTCACGTCAAAGTTAAGGTAATCTCCCCACAACGGCGTGTAGTAGTTCAAGTCTAACTGAGGAAGCAGGCGATAAGGGCGGTTCTCTTCTTTCAATAAGATTTGGAAGTCACGAACGGTTAACGAGGCATCCCAGAAGTCAGAACGATATTGTACTTGTCCTTCTTGAACCAGTTGACCATCTTCACGGTTACCAATGTCGGAGTCGAGATCGAGGAAGTAATCAATATCACTCACTTTTGAGTAATCGACTTTGACTATCCACTGTTTATTGATGATACCGTCGTGTTTAACTTGGTAGCCCCAACGAGACTCGTCCTGATATTTGCGATCACTATTGAGGTATTCGCCTTTGATTTCTCCATTTCCCCAACCATCTGTTAGGTAGCGGAAGTCAGTATCGAGTTTTGTACCACGTTGCTGCATATAGAGCGTGGTGAGTGTCATGTCATATTGAGGCGCGATGTTCCAATAGAATGGCACCTCGACTTCCATACCATCACTAGAACCGTACGATAAAGAAGGGAAGAGGAAACCCGTTTTGCGCGTATCTCCAATTGGCATGGTTAGATACGGCACATAGAAAACAGGCACATCTAACACTTCAAATCGAGGGTGGTGCAGCGTCGCTGTCTCTTCATCTTGGTCAACATCGATGCCTGACGCAACCAATCGCCATGAATTATCGCCTTGAGGGCACGATGTGATAGAGCCGTCTTCGAGTTCATAAACCGACTGACCTGTGCGAGCGATATAGGCTGCAGTGCCTCGGCCTTGTTGGCAAAGGAACTGATAATCGGTGTTCTCAAGTGAAAACGTATCTTGATTAATGTCGTTAGTAACACGATCAGATCGAGCTTTGACTTGGCCGTCATTGAAAGTCACGTTGCCTTCGGCAACCACGACGTTGTCTTGTTGGTGCAGCGTTACGCTATCTGCGGTAATTTTCTTCTGGCCTTGGGTGACTTGTACATTACCTGAGTACTGAGCTTTGTCACCATTGATGGCTTGCAGGGTGTCAGCTTCTACCACTACTGGGGTATTAAGAGCGTCCTCCTCGCCACTTGTATCGACCAAACATTGATCTGTGGCGGGCATTTCCTGCACACTATCATGGATATTCGCTTCAGCTTGAGTGGTGGGTACAAACAAGGCGGTGCTGATAGAGGCCGCTAAAAATGTGCGGGAGAAATGTTGCATTGAATTGAACTTTCCTGTGTCACTACTACTCGATGGCTATAGGGCTTGTTGTACCCTAGCGTAATAGCCAAATGAATCAACTATAGTCGCATTTATCCCAGCGTATTGATTCACTGTGGCATAATGACGACAAAATAGCTGCAAAGATAAGCAGGCGAAATGGCCTAGCCGAAATAAAACTAATTCCATTATCATAAAGGAAATCGTTGCATCCGGCACTATAAGACCGCCGTCGTCGATAAAAATTCATTGATAGAGAACACATAATGCATATTTTTGGCAAAATTCTGGGTGCCTTTTTTGGCTTGTTACTTGGCGGGCCGCTAGGTTTACTCTTTGGCTTATTTATTGGCCATCAATTCGATAAAGCACGTCGCTTGAGTCAAGCCGGGTTCTCTACTGGCGGCTTTGGAAAAGGGCCAAGTCAAGCTCAACGCCAAGAAGAGTTTTTTAAAGCGGCGTTTGCGGTAATGGGACATGTGGCAAAAGCGAAAGGCCAAGTCACCAAAGAGGAAATCCAACTGGCTTCAGCCATGATGGACCGCATGAATTTGCATGGCGAACAGCGTCGCGCAGCGCAAGACGCGTTTCGTGAAGGTAAAGACAGCGACTTTCCGTTAGAAGATGTTCTTGTTCGTGTGAAAATTTCGACAGCTGGTCGCTTTGACTTGTTGCAATTTTTCTTAGAGCTGCAAATCTCGGCGGCCTTTGCAGATGGCTCGATCCACCCGAGTGAACGAAATGTACTACACAAGATTGCACGTGGTTTGGGTTTCTCTTCTGAGCAATTAGAGCGTCGTTTGCAAATGCAAGAAGCCGCATTTCGTTTCCAAAGCCAGGGCGGTTTTCATGGTCAGCATCAAGGCCAATCTTCAGGTGGTAGCTGGCAACAAGCTTCACAAGCGGATCAGTTGGCCGACGCGTACAAAATTCTGGATGTGTCTTCAGATGCAGACAGTAAAACCGTTAAGCGTGCTTATCGTAAACTGATGAACGAGCATCACCCGGACAAATTGATGGCTAAAGGCTTACCACCAGAGATGATGAACGTCGCGAAAGAGAAATCTCAAGAGATTCAAAACGCTTACGATCTTATTAAGAAGGTTAAAGGCTTTAAGTAGTCGGACGTTTTCTATCAAACATTTGGATGTAAAAAAGGGCACTCAGTGCCCTTTTTTTTCATGTCTTAGTCTTTGAGTTGCCGGTGTCTTTAGCTTTTGGCCTATTATGTCCCTAATGCTAATTGACCTCACATCCCCCAGTTTAGTTGGCTTGATTCAAGTCCCAATCGTATTCGTATTTCACTTTGCCAGAGAAGTTTTTGTATTGCGGTGCGTACTTTGCGATGTGTTTGAAGATTTGTTTTTCTCCACCAAAGTCCGTTGCAAACCAATCATAAATAGAAGACAGCTGTGCCGTGTTACCTTGGATAGATACGCCTTTGCTGCTGTTGATAAATGTTTTGGCGGCACTATCCAGTAGAGCTTGCGTGTTGTCAGCAGTGAATGCTTGAGACTGCAGATTAGGGCATCCTAGGCTGGCACAGTTAACCGCGTAATGTGTTCTTGGGTCATTCCAAATTGGACGCAAAATTCGATGTTCAATATCGTTTAAAGTTAGATCCTTCCCGTTGACCACGACCACATCGTCTCCCCAAGGACCAAAGCTAAATAAACCACCTAGCTTGGTGATTGATTCGACTGGATAGTTATCCAAAATAAGATCTACCGTGATGGCGTTGTAAAGGTTTACCCAATAGGCATATTGCTCTGCTTGGCTGTATTGTAGAGGGTCTAGTTTTGCCAAACGCTGGATGTATTGTTTCAGCTTAGTTTTATCGGCAGAGGAGACTTGGCTATAACGAAACAAGGTATTCTCGCCTTGTTCAACTAAATAAGTATCGAGTAGTTGTTGCCATTCTTGATGAGAAATTTGGGCTTGGTTGGCTTGATTCGATTGTTTCCAATATAGCCATAAGTCGGATTTTGGAGCGGAAAATGTCGAGAAAGAAACCAGAGCACACAACAGCAATAACAGACGCTTCATAGAGATACCTTTGAATGAGATATTGTTGATAGTGTAGACCAGTTTAGTGCTTGTTTTCTTTCAGTAATCAGTGGCCTTTATTCGCCGTCATTCTGAGGAGCATAAGCGATATCAGGAATCTAATACCCACAAAATCTTGAGTAAAGACAGTATGAATCTGCACAGTGCGCTCTGGCAGTCGCTCCTGAATCACACTCCTTCGTCGCTGTTCAGGATGACGAATTTCAACAGAGGCGTTCGGTATTCCGTAAGCAAAGCGATATAAAATCAGTTGTCTAAATAATTAAAAGGGCCGACAATTGCCAGCCCTTGATTTGTGTATTTACTAACGCGTCTTAACGCAAGAAGCTCGGAATATTCGCTTCGTACTCGGCAATCTTATCTTCGTGCTGAAGGGTTAGACCAATGTTGTCCAAACCGTTTAGCAAGCAATGACGACGGAACGAATCGATTTCAAAGCTGTACTCTTTGCCGTTGGCGCGAACCACATTCGCTTCTAGGTCTACTTCCACTTCTGCGCCTTCATTCGCCTCAACAAAATGGAAGATTTCATCCACTTCTTGCTCAGTCAAGCGAACTGGTACCATTTGGTTGTTGATCGAGTTGCCGTAAAAAATATCGGCAAAGCTTGGAGCGATCATCGCTTTGATGCCGTAATCCGCCAGTGCCCACGGTGCGTGCTCACGAGATGAGCCACAGCCGAAGTTCTCACGAGCCAGCAAGATAGACGCGCCTTGGTAGCGAGGTGCGTTCATCACGAACTCTGGATTTGGCTGTTCGCCAGCATCGTCTAGGAAGCGCCAGTCATGGAATAGGTGCTTACCAAACCCTAGGCGGGAGACCTTTTGTAGGAACTGCTTTGGAATGATGGCATCAGTATCAACGTTCGCTGCATCTAGAGGAACAACTAAGCCTGTGTGTTGTTTAAAGCCTGACATTTGTTTGCTCCTTAGTCTAGTTCACGAATATCTACAAAGTGACCAGCAATTGCTGCCGCCGCTGCCATCGCAGGGCTCACTAGGTGGGTACGGCCATCACGACCTTGGCGGCCTTCAAAGTTACGGTTTGAAGTAGACGCACAACGTTCATGTGGACCCAAACGGTCATTGTTCATTGCTAGACACATCGAGCAACCTGGCAGGCGCCACTCAAAGCCCGCTTCTTTAAAGATAACGTCCAAGCCTTCCGCTTCTGCTTGCGCTTTTACTTGCTCAGAGCCAGGAACGATTAGCGCTTGAACGTGAGGCGCGACTTTGCGACCTTTCGCTACTTCAGCGGCTGCGCGCATGTCTTCGATACGTGAGTTAGTACAAGAACCAACGAAGACTTTATCGACGTTGTAATCAGACAATGACTTGCCTGCCTCTAGGCCCATGTAAGCCAATGCTTTTTCTGCCGATGCTTTTTCTACTGGGTCGGCAAAGCTTTCTGGTGCTGGGATAGGTTGATCTACTGCGATCACTTGGCCTGGGTTAGTACCCCAAGTGACTTGTGGTTTAATGTCTGCTGCGTTTAGTGTCACGACTGCATCAAACTGAGCATCATCGTCAGTTTTTAATGTCTTCCAGTATTCTACTGCTGCATCAAAGTCGGCACCTTGAGGTGAGAATTTACGGCCTTTGATGTATTCGAACGTGGTTTCATCTGGCGCAATCAAACCGGCTTTCGCACCTAGCTCTATCGCCATGTTACATACGGTCATGCGGCCTTCCATTGAAAGGTCAGTGATCGCTTCACCACAGAATTCAACTACGTAGCCTGTACCGCCTGCTGCTGTCGTTTCACCGATGATGGCTAGCACAATGTCTTTCGCCGTGATACCCGGAGCCACTTTGCCTTTCACTTCGATCTTCATCGTTTTAGCGCGCGCTTGTTTTAGCGTTTGAGTTGCTAATACGTGCTCAACTTCTGATGTTCCAATACCAAAAGCTAGCGAGCCGAACGCACCGTGTGTAGCAGTGTGCGAGTCACCACAAACAATGGTCATGCCCGGTAGGGTAATACCAAGCTCTGGGCCCATAACGTGCACAATACCTTGATATTTATGGTTAATGTCGTAAAGCGTAACACCAAACTCTTCACAGTTTTTCGATAGCGTTTCCATCTGGATACGAGCCATCTCACCGGATGCGTTGATGTCTTTGGTGGTTGTTGAAACGTTGTGGTCCATGGTGGCAAAAGTTTTGCTGACCTGACGCACCTTACGACCTTTTTCACGCAAGCCGTCAAATGCTTGCGGAGACGTCACTTCATGTACCAAGTGACGGTCGATGTACAAGATTGGGTTTTCCCCTTCTGCTGCGACGGCAACGTGTGCGTCGTAGACTTTTTCGTATAGTGTTTTGCCCATTGTTTGCTTCCTTTCCTCGTTATCCTTGTTGCTTTGTTTTAGCACCAATGACTTAGAGGTAAGTCATTGGTGGATAGAGGATTTAGTATTTATTATGAATCTGTTCTGTATTACGAGTTTAAGATGTACTCAGCGATCTTATCGCCCATCTCAGATGTTGTAAGCGCAGGGTTGTCACCAGCAAGATCGCCCGTTAGCTCCCCAGCTGAAAGTGCTTTTGATACTGCGGCTTCAATGTCTTGCGCCGCCGTTTCTTCACCTAGGCTATAACGCAGCATCAGTGCAGCAGATAGGATTTGTGCCACAGGGTTAGCGATGTTCTTACCTGCGATATCTGGTGCACTGCCGCCTGCTGGCTCGTACAGACCGAATTTGCTTTCGTTTAGACTTGCTGATGGCAACATACCCATAGAGCCTGTGATCATCGCGCATTCATCAGAAATGATGTCGCCGAAGATGTTTGAACACAGCATTACGTCGAACTGAGCAGGGTCTTTGATAAGCTGCATAGTCGCGTTATCAATGTACATATGTGACAACTCGACATCTGGGTAGTCTTTTGCGATTTCTTCGACTACTTCACGCCATAAGATAGAGCTTTGTAGAACGTTCGCTTTGTCGATAGAGCACACTTTCTTGCGACGTAGACGAGCAGATTCAAAAGCGATTTTTGCAATACGTTCGATCTCAAAGCGGTGGTACACCTCAGTATCAAATGCTTTTTCTGTTGCGCCTTCACCTTCACGACCTTTCGGTTGGCCGAAGTAGATACCACCCGTCAGTTCACGGACTACCACGATGTCAAAGCCGCGACCCGAGATGTCTGCACGTAGCGGTGAGAAAGCTTCAAGACCTGAGTGAATTTGCGCTGGACGTAAGTTACAGAACAGTTGGAAGTGTTTGCGTAGTGGCAGTAGGGCACCGCGTTCAGGTTGGTCATTTGGTGGTAAGTGCTCCCACTTAGGGCCGCCAACCGAGCCGAATAGGACTGCATCAGACTCTTCACATGCTTTTATTGTGCTCTCTGGAAGTGGGCAACCGTGATTGTCGATCGCGATACCACCTACATCATGCTCGTCACGCTCAAACGCAATACCATGTTTCTTTTCGATTGCATCCAATACTTTATGTGCCTGCGCCATTACTTCCGGGCCAATGCCGTCACCGGGTAGGACGGCAATTTTGTACGATTTGTCTGTCATGTTAATCCTTTAAGTTTTCTAATTTTGAGCTTAATTATTTCAACGAGCGTGTTCTTTCCTGAGCCGTGTAGCCCGGTTGTTATTACACAGTCGCAATCTTTTTCTGCTTCATTTCTTCGATTTTATCTGCACGATGAATGCTGTTAATAACGTGCAATAATGCTTGGCCGGAAGCCTCAACGATGTCGGTGGAAACACCCGTACCGTGGTATTTGCGACCTTTGTAGTTGGCAATGATGTCTGCTTGACCCAAACCATCTTCACCTTCACCTTTCGCGGTTAGGTCGAATTTATCCAGAACGATGTCGTAGCCTGTCACGCGGTAGATACATTGGTATAGCGCATCAACTGGGCCATTACCGACCGCTGCTTCACACATTTCTTCATCACCGCATTGCATTTTGATGCTGGTGGTAGCCATTACGCTGCCAGACTGCACGCTTAGGTAGCTCAATTTGTAGAAGTCATCTTCTTCACGCAAGTTCGAGAAGTGCATTAGGGCTTCTAGGTCGTAATCGAACACTTGGCCTTTGCGATCAGCAAGTTTCAAGAAATCCGCATACAGCGCGTCTAGGTTGTACTCGTCTTCGTTGTAACCCATGGTATCCATATGGCTCTTCACGGCAGCGCGACCGCTGCGGCTGGTTAGGTTCAGAGCTTGGTTTTTTAGGCCAATAGACTCAGGGGTCATGATTTCGTAGGTATTCTTATTCTTCAACATGCCATCTTGGTGGATGCCTGAAGAGTGGCTAAACGCATTTGCACCCACAATTGCTTTGTTGCTTTGAATAGGCATATTGCATAGCTGGCTAACCAACTTACTGGTGCGGTGAATTTCATCATGCTTAATGCCAGTGTGAACGCCCAAAAACTCTTGACGAGTCTTGATGATCATTGCGATCTCTTCAAGTGAACAGTTACCCGCTCGCTCTCCAATGCCATTGATCGTGCCTTCTATCTGACGTGCGCCAGCTTGAACGGCGGCAATAGAGTTGGCAACTGACATCCCCAAATCGTCGTGACAGTGAACGGAGATGATCGCTTTATCAATGTTCGGAACGCGGTTAAATAGGGTTTCAATAATCCCACCAAACTCACTTGGTACGGTGTAGCCAACGGTATCTGGAATGTTGATTGTACTCGCACCTGCATTGATGGCGGCTTCTACCATGCGACATAGGTTGTCGATTGGAGTACGACCAGCATCTTCACAAGAAAACTCGACATCATCAGTGTAGTTACGTGCATGTTTAACGGCGTTGACTGCCATTTCTAGTACATCGTCGTAGCTGCGGCGTAGTTTGTCTTCTACGTGAATGGTGGAAGTGGCTAAAAACGTGTGAATACGGAATTGGTCAGCCACTTTTAATGCTTCAGCGGCAGCATCAATGTCTTTCGCAACGGCACGCGAAAGGGCACAAACTCGACTGTTTTTTATGTTTTTTGCGATGGTTTGTACAGACTCGAAATCACCTGGTGAAGAGATTGGGAAGCCAGCTTCGATAACATCAACGCCGAGTCTTTCCAGCGCATAGGCAATCTGCAGTTTTTCTTTAACCGTCAAGCTTGCTGACAACGCTTGCTCGCCATCACGCAATGTGGTGTCGAATATAATGACCTGATCGTTCATGTTTGCTTCCTTCCTGATTTCTGCACTTTTGCGCAAGTGAATCGTTTACTTCCAGTATTTAGATATAAAAAAACCCGCATTCTCATGCGGGTTCTTAGAAATTGGTGTGGTTATTTTTCTTCCACAGCCTACCCGCGCGAACTGGTCACGATCAGGAGGAGGCTAAGCAGGATAGAAAAATGAGCTGACATAGTTGTTAAGCTTTCCACAAAATTAAGTTAACAAATTAGTACCGCACTCCATGAAGCGCGTCAACCCTAAAGTCGATTTTTTATTCATATCGGATGAGTCTTTTCGTTTGCTTGAAAAAAATGATGCACTAAGTGAAACGACATGATGCGATAGAAACGTGCTAGAAGAAGTAAGTTCTCATCAAGTTTGCGACGTTTCATTACCAAAACAAGCATCGGGATTGCGACTTGTCACACAAAGGTCCGAATTGTTTGGCAAAAGTTTTGAATGACCATTTATAGTAGTGCAGTTGCACTAGGTAAAAGAAATAAGGGTTAGGGAAAGAATGAGGTTAACAAAACAATTTGGACGTTCAGCCATAGTATTTACTCTGGTCAGCTTGTCGGGTTGTCAGCTGTTTCAATCGCAGACCTATGTGGAAGTGGCTTCCCCCGTTGTTATGAATGATCACTCGCAGAGCGTCATGGTTATCAATGATCAAATGGATCGATTTTTGAGTTATGAGGGACGCGAATCGTTCTTGAATCAGATGCTTGTTGCCCTTGAGTCTGACAGCCGAAATAAGTTTAAAGGTAAAGATCCGGAAACGTATTCTTGGTGGAAGATCCGCGTTCAACCTAGTGAGAAACAGCAAGCGGAAGTTTTCCGACCAACCACTGAAGGTGTCGATACTTCAAACCCAGTAGAGTTTATGGATGTTTCTTACCGCTCTAAGACCACATTAAACCTACGCTCCAAACCGAGTCTTGAAGGGGCAAAGCTTGGCGTATTATCGAAAGGGGAAGTCTTTAATGTGCTAGCAAAAGTGGTTGATCAACCTTGGTTTCTCGTTGAACAGAAAGGAGTGATAAAAGGTTATGTCCATAAGGATTATGCGCGCAGCAATGTGATAAATCGTGACATTTTATCTACTCAGCCTAACCCTCTACTAGAGCCTAACTCGAGTAAAACGGAGCAAACGAGTATAGAGCATGAACTGTCGGGAAACTATACTTGCCGCTCACTGAGCTATGAGCTTACAAAAGATGGCGACATGACGACGGGCTCTTTGCGCGCCTGCCGCAAGAAGAGAAAAGTCTGGTATATAGACACCCCTCAACCGCAACCATCAAACCCTTCTTAATGTTCTATTTTTATGGTTATGCCCAATAGATAAATTGTTGGGCACACCTTAATTTGGCCTTTGTCATTAATTGTCCAAACTCCCGTCATGCTGTTGTCACCTAAACCTCCTACTTTTCACACAAAGGCGTTGTCAAAGTAAGGAAAGGTCACATGCGAACCATAGAGACAATTACACAGCCAATTGCAACCATTGCTAAGTTTGATTTAGCGCTCTCTAGTGTTTGTCTTAAGCACCGTTTTAATCAACAAGTCGCCAATATCAGCAAAGGAGTCTCCCACAGTGGTGACGGGCACCTTTACTTGGTGTTGGGTTTATTAGCTTGGTATTTAGATAAGGAGCAAGGAGTCTGGTTTTTACTGGCGGGTTTACTTGCTTTTGCTATCGAGCTACCAATTTATTGGACGCTGAAAAATAGTTTTAAGCGTCGTCGTCCTGAAGAGCTTAGTGCACTCCTTCCTGCTTTTATTACCCCCTCTGATCGCTATAGTCTTCCTTCAGGACACACTGCCGCTGCGTTTGTCATGGCGACGCTGATTGACCATTTCTATCCGAGCCTAGGCGTTGCTGCATTCTTTTGGGCAAGTTTAATCGGAACCGCGCGAATCTTATTGGGTGTGCACTTTTTTACCGATGTCATCATTGGTGCACTGCTTGGCAGTCTTTGTGGTGGATTAGCGATTGCGATGTTGGGAGGCTAATTGATGAAAATCTTGTACGGTGTTCAAGGGACAGGAAACGGACATATTGCACGCGCAAGGGCGATGAGTCATGCGTTTAAAGAGCACGATGTTGAGGTCGACTTTTTGTTTTCTGGGCGAGCGCCGGAAAAATATTTTTCAATGGAAGCATTTGGCGATTACCAGACTCGCCGAGGCTTCACCTTTATTACCGAAAAAGGCTCTGTAAACTACGCGAAAACAGCATTGAATAACAATTTGGTGCAGTTTTTCAAAGAAGTTAAGCAACTCGATCTGTCGTCCTACGATCTTATCATTAATGATTTCGAACCTGTGACAGCGTGGGCAGCGAGACAACAAAATAAACCTTCTATTGGTATCAGCCACCAAAATGCTTTTCGTTATCCGGTGCCACTAAAGGGAGCAAGTTGGTTAGATAAATCCGTCATTGAATACTTTGCGCCTTCTCAACACCACCTTGGTTTGCATTGGCATCATTTTGATCAACCTTTGTTACCGCCGATAGTGCATACCGTCGATAGCCAAGCAGAAAACGACGACTTCGTGTTGGTGTATCTACCGTTCGAATCGATTGAAGATATCTCGGACTTATTGTTCCACTTTAATCAACAAGCGTTTATCTGTTATCACCCGGATGTGATCGAATGTGAGCAGGTAGAAAACATAGAACTGCGCCCTTTATGCCACAGCAACTTCCAACATCATTTGCATCGCTGTAGTGGTGTCATTGCTAATGGTGGGTTTGAGCTTCCTTCAGAAGCCTTGTCTTTGGGGAAAAAATTGTTACTAAAGCCACTCGCGGGTCAATTCGAGCAGCAGAGCAATGTTGCGACCTTAGAAGGTTTAGGGCTTGCGATGTCGATGGAGAGCTTAGACATTTCCGCAGTACGCCAGTGGCTAAAGGAGCAACAAGCCGAAAGTGTGAAATACCCAGATGTTGCTCAGGCTATTGTTCATTGGGTACTGCAAGGTGCATGGGATTCAAAAGCAGAGTTATCCAGACAACTGTGGGAGCAGGTTGATTTTCCAAGTTACGTGTCGAACATTTAAGTACGTTGTTCTAAGTACATTGTTCCTTCCATTTTTGACACGATTTTGTTGCAGCCTTTCTGTTTGGAAGGCTGCATTTTTATTCTTCCTCTCTCATTTCTATTCAGTGTGTATTTGCTGATAATTTGACTGATAAGTGCAAAATTCAATCAGAGATATAGCTGTCATCTGTTGTTCTTATTTCAACTAATAACTGAGCTAAATGCATGCTTGTGTTGACCGCCTGTCCTATCAATTTGCTAAATACGTCCTCAAAGAATGCATTTTTACGTGTTTTATAGTTTTTTATGTTTTTATCAAGCCTTTGTTATTTAACAAATAAATACCTAATTGGCTAAAATTTACTGATTAAATATCAATCTGGTTGCGAAACCGCAATCGATTAGTTGATAGTACAGTTCGAGCCGGAAGTATCCGGACGATAAATATAATAAAAAGTTAGGTTATCTATTCGTAAAATGATTCGAATCCAGCCGCCGTCTTTTGTGCGAGATGGGATTCTATTCGTTATGAATTTAATGAACAAAGTTGACGATTACAAAAGAGGCGCACTCAATGTTAGAGAAGAAAGACGCGATGAGCGCAATTGCTAGCTACCGTATGGAAAGCACTTTGCGTGGTGTAGATTTAAACCTACTGACAGTATTTGATGCTGTAATGCAAGAGCAAAATATTACTCGTGCAGCACATAACCTAGGCATGTCTCAACCGGCGGTAAGTAACGCCGTGGCACGCTTAAAAGTGATGTTTAACGACGAGCTATTCATGCGCCAAGGCCGTGGTATTCAGCCTACGCAACGAGCACGTCAACTGTTTGGTCCTATTCGCCAAGCACTGCAGCTGATTCGCAATGAACTTCCTAGCTCCGTATTCCAGCCAGAATCTTCGACTCGCTTATTCAAGCTTGCGATTTGCAGCCCTTGTGACATGCGTTTTGCTCCGAAGATCATGGCAAAAGTGAATCAACAAGCACCAAACGTTCAGCTTCATCTAGATGCAGAATTTGACCGTTTGTTGTCTGAGCGTATGCGCTACCAAGAAATTGATTTCGTGATCGACTACGCTCGTTTTGATGAGCAAGGTTTCTCAAGTACTGAAATCTTCAAAGATGAATTAGTGGTTATCGCATCAAAAACCCACCCACGCATTCAAGGTGGTGTGACGGCTGAGCAACTGCTTAACGAAAAGCATGCGAAGTTATCGAAAGTGCATGGCCAACGTAGTTTCTCAGAGCAAGCGTACCGTGAACTGGATTGCCAAGCGGCGTATGAAGGTTCTAGTTTAAGCAACCTACTATACGTGGTGGGTCAATCTGAGCTTGTGACTATTGCACCACGTTGGATGGCGGAAAATGCGGTAAACAGCGATCAACTGCAAATTCTTGATTTCCCATTTGCGAACAAAGAAATCAGCGGATTCTTAAGCTGGCATGAATCAAGTGAAAAAGATAAAGGCCACATTTGGCTACGCGATCAACTGATGATCACTTGTGGTGAAGTCGTTGCCGCAAAATAAGATGACGTTTGGTCTTCTCGATTAGACCATATTGGTAATCATCAATTTTTACAATTCATTGGTCCCCGAGCGATTTTTGTCTCTCGGGGCTTTTTGTTTTCGTAATAAACAATCTAAACAGTAAGTTAAATAGAGTAATCATTCAGCAATTTTAGGTACGTTCGCGACGTATAAGTGATAGTTGTCTCTTATTAGTGATAAGTTTGATACTGGTCAGTTGCGTTTTAGCAAGCCGTGAGTACACTTGTTCGCTCAATTAGCTTACGCCTGTAAGCCAAAAGGTAAGTAAAAGAATGGCCAAGTTAGATTTTCATATCGTTAAACGTATTCGTGAACAAATTGCGAACGGTGGTACACGCGTTGCACTCAAGCATAAAGTGGGTGAGGAGTGGCAAGGTATTACGTGGACGCAATTTGGTCAGCAAGTTGATGCTTTATCACTTGCACTTTTGGCTCAGGGATTAGGAGTCCAAGATAAGATCGGCATTTTCTCGAACAACATGCCGCAATGGACGATCGCTGATATCGCAGCACTGCAATTACGCAGCGTGACAGTACCTATTTACCCAACCAATACTGCCGCTCAGTCGGCGTACATCATTAACAATGCAGACGTCAAAGTTCTGTTTGTTGGTGAACAGCCTCAATTTGATGCAGCCGTGAGCATTTTCGACCAGTGCGAACAGTTAGAGCTCATTGTTGCGATGTCTGATGATATAGAACTTGGCGATCATGATTTCGTTATCTCTTGGCAAGCATTTGTTGCCAAAGGCGACACTACATATCAAGTTGAATTGGATGCGCGTTTAGATCAGGTAAAAGAAGATGATCTACTCACGCTGATCTACACCTCGGGTACAACAGGGCAGCCAAAAGGCGTTATGTTGGACTACGCAAACATTGCGGCGCAATTGGAAGGGCACGATCAGCGCTTGAGCCTTTCTCAAAGTGACGTGTCATTATGTTTCCTTCCGTTGTCACACGTATTTGAGCGCGCTTGGACCTTTTATGTATTGTACAAAGGGGCGACCAACTGCTATTTGCAAGACACCATGCAAGTACGTGATGCACTGAGCCAGGTGCGACCTACCGTGATGTGTGCCGTACCGCGTTTCTATGAGAAGATCTTCTCTGCGATTCATGAGAAAGTGTCTCGCGCGCCGATTCATCGTAAGATCATGTTTACTTGGGCAGTCAACATGGGCGCAAAAATGGCCGCTTGTCATCAAGAAAAACGTCAGCCATCGCTCTTGCTGCGTAAGTCATACGCTTTGGCGGATAAGTTGGTTCTGAGCAAACTGCGTGCGCTACTTGGCGGGCAAATCAACTTTATGCCTTGTGGTGGTGCAAAGCTGGATGAAACCATCGGTCGATTCTTCCATGCGATTGGTATCAACGTTAAGTTGGGCTACGGCATGACTGAAACCACGGCGACAGTATCGTGTTGGGATGATAAATGTTTTAACCCCGACTCTATTGGTATGTCGATGCCTGGCGCACAGGTTAAGATCGGCGAAAACAACGAGATTCTGGTTCGTGGTCCAATGGTGATGCGTGGCTATTACAAAATGCCAGAAGAGACGGAAAAGACCTTTGATGAGCACGGTTTCCTAAAAACGGGCGACGCTGGTTACATTGATGAAAATGGCAACTTGTTCATCACCGACCGTATCAAAGAGTTGATGAAAACTTCAGGTGGTAAATACATCGCTCCACAAATGATTGAAGGTGCGATTGGTAAAGACCACTTTATCGAGCAAATCGCAGTCATTGCGGATACTCGTAAGTTTGTTTCTGCGCTTATCGTGCCTTGTTATGATTCGCTAGAAGAGTACGCGAAAGAGCTGAATATCAAATATCACGATCGCGTTGAGTTGATTAAGCACCACCAGGTGGTCGAAATGCTTGAGAAGCGTGTGAACGATCTTCAAAAAGAGTTGGCAAAGTTTGAACAAGTGAAGAAGTTTAAATTGTTACCAAGAGCTTTCTCTATGGATGATGGTGAGTTAACGCCAACTCAAAAACTTCGTCGTAAAGTCATCAATGACAAATACCAAGATGAAATTGAAGAAATGTATAAGGAAAAGTCGGATAAAAAGTAACTTAAGCTGACTTAGATTTTATATTGATGAAAAAATCCCCAGTGATGTGATCGCGCATTGCTGGGGATTTTTGTTTGTATTGATTTTTTCTGTTCTGCTCGTCAAATAACGCTATTTCGCACCCTGTAGCTAAAAGCTTATGAAATAATGTTCTTTTTTTGAGCGTTAACTTTTTAGGTTGTACTGTGAAATAGGAGATGTGTGGCTGCTATTCCTACTAACATTCTAATTACTAGTATCTTGTTTAAAAAGTAGACCAATCTCTCATTAGACCCTTTGATAATAAAACGTTACATTTGTTGGGTAACCTTGCGGGATGTTATGACGAACGCAAGACATAGCCGAAAACGTGGAAGTATTTCGATTAGGCTACGAATAAGACCTAGACTATGTAAAACCAGACCAATCCGTTGACCTTACGGTGAGGAAACTGGCTAAGGAGAGCAATTATGACAGCAATGTTGTCAGGCGCAGAGATGGTGGTTCAATCTCTGATAGAAGAGCACGTAGAGCAGATCTTTGGCTACCCAGGTGGCTCTGTTTTGGATATCTACGATGCACTGCATGCCAAAACCGATCAAATCAAACACGTACTTGTAAGGCATGAGCAAGCCGCCACTCATATGGCAGATGGTTACGCTCGAGCTACCGGTAAACCGGGTGTCGTACTTGTGTGCTCGGGGCCGGGCGCGACCAATACCATTACGGGTATTGCAACAGCGTATATGGATTCTATCCCAATGATCGTTATCTCGGGTAACGTACCGAATAGCCTAATTGGTAATGATGCTTTCCAAGAGTGTGACATCGTCGGTGTCTCCCGCCCAGTGGTCAAACACAGCTTTTTAGTAAAAAAAGCGGAAGATATTCCTGAAACAATCAAAAAAGCGTTTTATATCGCGACTACAGGTCGACCTGGTCCAGTTGTGATTGATTTACCAAAAGATGTAATGAACCCGCAAATCAAACTGCCTTATCAATATCCAGAAACGCTTTCAATGCGCTCTTACAAGCCGACAACTTCGGGCCATAAAGGCCAGATTAAAAAAGCGCTTAAATCGCTATTAGAAGCGAAAAAACCAGTGCTTTATATCGGTGGTGGTGCGGTGATTTCTGGCGCCCATGAACATATTTTAGAGCTTTCCGACAAACTGAACCTACCCGTTGTGAGTACTTTGATGGGCTTGGGGGCATTCCCGGGTACACATAAAAACTCACTGGGCATGTTGGGTATGCACGGCACTTACGAAGCTAATATGGCAATGCATGAAGCCGATCTTATTTTTGGTATCGGTGTGCGTTTTGATGACCGTACAACCAACAACCTTGAAAAGTACTGCCCAAACGCAAAAGTGATGCATATTGATATCGATCCGTCATCGATCTCGAAAAACGTGAAAGTGGATTTGCCGATCGTAGGTTCTGCGGAAAAAGTGCTGACAACCATGCTCGGGCTGCTTGCAGAGCAAGGTAGTGGAAATGATCAAGATGCTATCACCGCATGGTGGGATGACATTCAAGTATGGCGTGACCGTAACTGCTTGTCTTATGAAACGTCTCCAGAACGAATCAAGCCACAGCAAGTAATTGAAACGCTGCACAAGCTAACTAATGGTGACGCATATGTGGCGTCTGATGTGGGCCAGCATCAGATGTTTGCGGCGTTGTACTACCCATTCAATAAGCCGCGCCGTTGGATAAACTCTGGTGGTCTTGGCACCATGGGATTTGGTCTTCCGGCTGGCATGGGCGTGAAGTTTGCCATGCCACAAGAAGAGGTCGTGGTTGTGACTGGTGACGGCAGTATTCAGATGAATATTCAAGAATTGTCGACAGCCATGCAATACGACATTCCAGTGAAGATCATCAACCTGAACAACCGATTCTTAGGCATGGTAAAACAGTGGCAAGACATTATTTATCAAGGTCGTCACTCTAATTCTTACATGAGTTCTGTTCCTGACTTTGCAGCGATTGCAGAAGCTTATGGTCACGTCGGTATTCGTATCGAAACGCCTGATCAGCTCGAAGAAGGGCTACAAAAAGCGTTGGATATGAAAGATCGTCTGGTGTTTGTGGACATCAACGTAGACGAAACCGAACACGTATACCCGATGCAAATCAAAGGTGAGGGTATGGATAAAATGTGGCTAAGCAAAACGGAGAGAACTTAATATGAGACACATTATTTCATTGCTATTGGAAAACCAACCGGGTGCGTTGTCTCGTGTTGTTGGTTTGTTCTCTCAACGTGGTTACAACATTGAATCTTTGACGGTATCACCGACTGATGATGAAACCCTGTCGCGAATGAACATTACCACGACATCTGATGAGATGCAGTTGGAACAAATTCAGAAGCAGTTACACAAATTGATCGATGTGCTGAAAGTGCAAGAAGTCACCGAGTATGAGCACATTGAGCGTGAACTGATGATGGTGAAAGTGAAAGCCAGTGGTTTTGCGCGAGCAGAAGTGAAGCGGACGGCAGACATCTTTCGTGGCCAGATCGTGGATGTCACGGCTTCCCAATACACCGTACAACTTGCGGGTACGAGTGAAAAGCTAGATGCCTTCATTCAAGCGATATCCGAAGTGACCGAAGTTGTCGAAGTTGCTCGTAGTGGTGTCGTTGGTATTGCGCGAGGAGAGCGAGCTCTCAAACCTTAACTCTCTGATTGCATATAGAAAAGCCACTTAATCTAAGTGGCTTTTTTGTTTAGAAAATAACAATTAATGATATAATTGTCGTTTTAGTAAGCATGATAGGCATTAGACGTGTGAAAGTACCTAAGCGAGTCGGCACCTTATTGGCGACAGCACTATTTTTTAGTGCACTCACTGCCGCTTACTACTATCAGAAATATCTGACGTTGTTAGAAAACAATGTTGAGAACACCGCTCAAGAAGCGGTACATCAATTGGCCTATACTGGCCGTGAATACAGCAATATTCAGGATCAAATCGAAACGATCAGTGACCTACTTGGTCACAGCCAAAGTCTGTATGAATATCTGCGCCAACCTAACCGGGTGAACCGTTCCATCTTAGAAGACATGTGGATCTCGGTCGCAATCAATCAAAAGTTGTATAAGCAAATTCGCTTTCTTGATGTTTCTGGTCGAGAAAAAGTGAGGATTAATTATGAGATTGAAACAGGCGCTGCGTTGCCCGCGATCAAATTGCAAAATAAGTCAGAGCGAGATTACTTTCAATTCGCTAAGAACTTAGACGATGGCGAAATCGCTTCGTGGGGGATAGGTTTAGAACGAGAGTATGGCGAGTTAGTCTATCCCTATAGCCCGTCACTGCGTATTTTGATGCCTATTTCGCTTAACGGAAAGCGCGAAGGGTATCTTGTGCTTAATGTTGATATTGACTATTTATCCTCTCGACTCAACTATTCGTCAGTGCTTGATTTCCATATTGAGCTGATTAAGAGTGACGGATTTTACATTGATAGCCCTAAATCAGCTCGTTTGTATGGCCATATAATTCCCGCTCGCTCTCAATTTAATTTTGGCCGGATGTACCCAAACATTTGGCGTAGTTTAAATTCAAAAGATTCGGGCTATGCTTACAATGGTTCGAATTTGGTCGCGTATCGCACCATCCAGTTTGTTTCTAGCGAACCTCTTCATCTGGTTATTGATCTTACCAATGAGCAGTTATTATCCCGAGCTCAGAGGGATATTGATGACTTAATCCAAGAAGCGTTTTTTGTTCTAAGTTTGGTGCTCGGCTTCACTTTGCCGACGGCAGCCCTTGCTCTGCATTATCGGCGTCATAGTATGGAATCGAAGTTGGCTCGAGCTGCTCTTGATGGTATGACTGCGGTGATGATCTCGGATGCTTCACATAGAATCATCATGGTTAATCAAGAGTTTGAAAACATGATGGGTTACTCAACCAAGCATGCCCAAGGTTGGAGTGCACATCATTTAATTCTCTTACCTGAAGATCTCGAAGCAAACCTGAGTATCTGGAAAACACTGAAGAGTGAACACGTATGGGAAGGGGAGATTCGTTGTCGAACTAAGTTTAATCAAGTCTTTACTGCAATAATGCGTATTCAGGCGAATTTAACCAAATCAGGTAAAGTGAGTTATTACATTACGTCGCTGGTGGATATCTCTGGGCAAAAAGAGTTAGAAGAAAAATTACGAAACCTAAGCGAAAAAGATGGCTTGACGGGGTTGTGGAACCGCCGAAAATTTGAAGAGCAATTGGCGCAATATGCGGGGATTATTGAACGCTATCCTGATAGCCCTCCTGCTTGTTTGGCGTTGTTTGATATTGACCACTTTAAACGTATTAATGACGAGCTTGGCCACGACGAAGGAGACAAGGTGATTTGTAGTGTCGCAGAAACCCTCCTAGAAGAAGTCCGCAGCACAGACTTTGTATCTCGTGTCGGTGGTGAGGAATTTGCAGTGATTATGCCGCATACAACTCTAGAAGAGGCTGAAATTGTATTGAACAGGCTACGTGTCGCGGTTCAAATGCGTAGTGATAGAGGCATTACTGTCAGTGCTGGGTATAGTGATTTAACCTCTGATCGTACAAGAACGTATAAATGTGCTGATATTGCTTTGTATGAGTCAAAAAGTGCAGGGCGTAACTGCGTATCGCTATGTCATAGTTATGATGATATTGCTTAGTGCTTTTACAAAAACGAAAAAACGGGGATAGACCCCCGCTTTTTAGTCTCAGCGTTATTCGCTAGCCAGTATGCGACATTGGTTGTCGATGGCGGCTTCGATACACTGTATTGACTGTCTCAAATAACGCTCTAGATAACCTAAAGCATCCTGACTCTTTTTGTCTAGCGATGCCTTCATCAGTATTTCTTGCTCATCGAGATTACAGTGCCCAGGGTTCCCTGTGCCTAAAATCTGCATCGCGAAGTATTGGTAGCGTTTAATTTGCGTGAGTAGATCGCGGAAAAACCCAAACATATTGACAGAGCCAGCACCTTCAAACAGCGCAGTAAGAAACTGATTTTGGCGCTCTTCCCATTCCCTCCAGCAAAAGCTTTCGCCAGGTTTTACTCGGGATAACTTGTGATAAGCAGTTAGTACATCCAGTTCCCATTTTTCATCGCCAATCGTAATTGCCTTACTGAGTAAGCATGCGGAGACCATTTGCAGGCTTTCGTACAAGTCATGTAACTCATCTTTACATATAGGTGCAACCCAGCAGCCTTTTTGCGGCTCGAGTTTGACGTATTTGCTCCAAGATAATTGCACCAATGCTTCTCGAATGGGTGACGCTCCTACGTTGTACTTCTCTTTGAGTTCGGCAACCACGAGTTTTTGACCTGGTTTAAGCTCGCCATCGAGAATATCCTGACGGATCATTCTTAATACTTTGTCGGTAAGAGTGGGACTAGACACATACACCTCATAGAAACTTTAATCGTGACGATAAAATTAAACAGTACGAAATTCTGATAGAGGTAAATAATACAATTAGCCTATTATGAGAGCAAGAAAGCCATATAAAAAAGGAGGGCATAAGCCCTCCTTCTCAAGAAACTGAAGTGTTAAAAGTTCAGTCTTATAGCACGTGTACAGAAGCTGTGTTCGTAGTACCTGAAGCAACTAGAGCGCCAGAAACCATAACAACGATATCGCCTTTGTTACCTAGACCTGATTCTAGAGCAAGTTCTTTACCCGCTACGTAGAATGCGTCAGTGCTTTCGATTGAATCAACAACTACAGGAGTAACACCTTTAGTTAGAACTAGCTGTGCAGCAGTTTTCTTGTTAGTTGTTAGCGCTAGAATGTTTGCAGTTGGGAAGTACTTACGTACTGAACGTGCAGACTTACCGCCTTCAGTTGCAACAACGATAAGTGGAGCAGCTAGTTTCTCAGCTGTGTCTACTGCACCTTTACATACTGCTTCAGTGATGCGTAGGCGTGGGCTGTCTAGACGAGAACCTAGTTCAGCTTTTAGCGCTGAGTCAGTACGGTTCGCGATTTGAGCCATGATAGTTACCGCTTCAACAGGGTATTTACCTTTCGCCGTTTCACCAGAAAGCATTACTGCGTCAGTACCGTCCATTACCGCGTTAGCAACGTCGCCTGCTTCCGCACGAGTAGGACGTGGGTTGTTGATCATAGAATCAAGCATTTGAGTTGCTGTGATAACCATCTTACGTGCACGGTTACACTTCTCGATCATCATTTTCTGAGCGAAGATTACTTCTTCAGCTGGGATTTCAACACCTAGGTCACCACGTGCAACCATGATGCCGTCAGAAAGCTCTAGGATCTCGTCGAAGTTATCAACACCTTCTTGGTTTTCGATCTTAGAGATGATGTGGATGTTCTCGCCGCCGTTTGCAGCAAGTACTTCACGGATTTCTTGAACGTCAGACGCTTTACGGATGAAAGAAGCTGCTACGAAGTCAACGCCTTGCTCACAACCAAACTTAAGGTCGTTCTTATCTTTTTCAGATAGTGCAGGTAGGTTTACAGAAACGCCAGGAAGGTTAACACCTTTGTTTTCGCCTAGTGCACCGTTGTTAAGAACTTTACATTTAACTTCAGTTTCAGTCTTAGAGATAACTTCCATCTCGATTAGACCGTCGTCTACTAGGATAGTGTTACCTACGTTTAGGTCGGCTGCGAAACCAGCGTAAGTTACTGCAACTTTATCTTTGTTACCTACAACTGAAGTGTCAGTTGTGAAAGTGAATTCTTGACCTGCTACTAGATCAACATCGTTACCGCCTTCTAGCTTGATAGTGCGGATTTCTGGACCTTTAGTATCTAGAAGAATTGCTAGTGGTTTGCCAGTAGCTTCCATTACTTTACGGAAGTTCGCGATACGAGTGCCGTGTTCTTCGTAGTCACCGTGAGAGAAGTTAAGGCGCATTACGTTCATGCCTGCGTTAACTAGTTCAGTTAGCTTCTCTACAGATTCTGTTTTAGGGCCAATCGTACATACGATTTTGGTCTTTTTCATGGAAGATACTCTCCGGTAAGTATAGTTACAATTTGAAAGTCGGTTATTTACTCTGAAGTCAGGACGTTTTTGATGACATTTAGTACCTGTCATCCACCGATTTTTCGTCTCATTATTAGAACTTCAGATTCTGAAAGTCTTTCACCAAGTTTAGTCATTTTATGACTAAAAGATCGGCGATTTTGGTTACCTTTTTGTGACTAATCCCACTTTATATGCAGAAAGTTGCAAAAAAATAGCCTTCAATTCTGTAATTTTTTTTCTTTTCGGTGGCGAATTCTACCACTGAATGAATCCAATATCACTGTTTAAGAATTGTCTTAGGACAAGGTTTTATCGAGAAATATTAATTTTTTGGATCGAAATAAATGGACTTGAAAGTTTCGGTTTGACTATAATAAGTTTCACATCGAAACTTAAAGTCAAAACTTAAATGTCGAAACGAAATACTCAATTAAGAAGACACGCCATTTCTAACTTGGTTTCTGAACTAGGAGAAGTCAGCGTTGATGAACTTGCTCAGAAATTCGAAACCTCAGAGGTCACGATTAGAAAGGATTTAGCTTCTTTAGAGAAAAACGGCCAACTTCTACGCCGCTATGGCGGTGCGATTGCTATCCCAAAGGAAGTCATTCACGAAGAATTGGGCGCTAATGTTTCGACTCGAAAGTTAAGCTTAGCAAAAGCAGCAGCATCATTGATTCGCGAGCATAATCGCATCGTGATCGACAGTGGCAGCACGACTGCCGCGCTGATTCAACAGTTGAATGACAAACGTGGCTTAGTGGTCATGACCAACTCGTTGCATGTTGCTAACGCCCTAAATGAATTAGAGAGCGAACCGACACTGCTGATGACTGGCGGTACTTGGGATACGCACTCAGAGTCCTTTCAAGGCAAAGTAGCCGAATCTGTATTACGAGCTTACGACTTTGACCAACTATTCATCGGTGCGGATGGCATCGATCTCGAGCGTGGAACCACGACATTTAATGAGTTGGTTGGCTTAAGTAAGGTAATGGCAGAAGCGTCACGTGAAGTGATCGTAATGATAGAGTCCGAAAAAATCGGCCGTAAGATCCCAAACTTAGAGCTCGCTTGGCATCAAGTTGATGTGTTGGTGACCGATGCAGATATCCAAGCAGAGCATAAAGTACAGATTGAACAACATGGCGTGAAAGTCATTTGCGCCTAATGATGTAATCAGTTTCATATTTCACTTCCCTCTGGATAAAGGCCTTTGCTTGCTGCCTCTATTTGAAATCATGGCTAGGGAAGAACAAAACTACAAACGGAGATAAACACATGTGTGGAATCGTAGGTGCAGTAGCACAACGAGATGTTGCAGAAATTTTGGTTGAAGGTCTACGCCGCTTAGAGTACCGCGGTTACGACTCTGCTGGCGTTGCGGTTGTTGATGGCGAATCAAACCTAACGCGCGTTCGTCGCTTGGGTAAAGTACAAGAATTGGCTGATGCAGTAGAAGAAGCAAAAGTGATCGGCGGAACTGGCATTGCGCACACTCGTTGGGCGACGCACGGTGAACCTTCTGAAATCAATGCTCACCCACACATGTCTGGTGATATCGCAGTTGTCCATAACGGCATCATCGAAAACCATGAAGAGCTGCGTGAGCTGCTTCAATCTCGTGGCTACGTGTTTGAATCGCAAACGGATACAGAAGTTATCGCACACATGGTTGAGTGGGAACTTCGTACTTCAGAAACGCTATTAGAAGCGGTACAAAAAACAGCAAAACAACTTGAAGGCGCATACGGCACGGTAGCGTTGGATCGCAAAGATCCTTCACGCATCGTAGTAGCGCGTTCAGGCAGCCCGATCGTGATCGGTTTTGGTGTAGGTGAAAACTTCCTAGCGTCTGACCAACTTGCATTACTTAACGTTACGCGCCGTTTCATGTACCTAGAAGAAGGGGACGTAGCAGAAATTACTCGCCGTGAAGTCACTGTGTTTGATGCAACGGGTGAGCCAGTTGAGCGTGAAATTGTTGAATCTAACGCAGAGCATGATGCAGGTGATAAAGGCCAATACCGTCACTTCATGCAAAAAGAAATCTATGAGCAACCTAAAGCGTTGATCAACACAATGGAAGGTCGTATCACGGCAGACTCTGTTGTGACAGACGCGATCGGTGTGCACGCGGCAGACATTCTAAGCAAAGTAGAACACGTACAAATCGTCGCGTGTGGTACGTCTTACAACGCAGGTATGACAGCGCGTTACTGGTTTGAAGACATTGCTGGCGTTAGCTGTGATGTAGAAATCGCGTCTGAGTTCCGTTACCGCAAGTTTGTGACTCGTCCAAACAGCCTTCTTATTACGTTGTCTCAGTCTGGTGAAACTGCAGATACGTTAGCAGCACTTCGTCTTGCGAAAGAGAAAGGTTATATGGCGGCGATGACCATTTGTAACGTAGCAGGCTCTTCTCTGGTTCGTGAATCAGATTTTGCATTCATGACTCGCGCTGGCGTCGAAATCGGCGTGGCTTCAACCAAAGCGTTCACGACTCAGCTTTCTGCACTACTTATGCTGGTAACAGCACTAGGTAAAGAGCAAGGCCGCATCAGCAAAGAGAAAGAAAAAGAGATTGTTGAAGCGCTGCATGCACTTCCTAAGCAAATCAACGCGGCACTTTCTTTCGAGAAAGAAATTGAAGCACTAGCAACGGATTTTGCAGACAAGCACCACACATTGTTCCTAGGCCGTGGCGAGTTCTACCCAATCGCGATGGAAGCGTCTCTAAAACTGAAAGAGATCTCTTACATCCACGCAGAAGCGTACGCGGCGGGTGAACTAAAACACGGTCCTCTTGCGCTGATTGATGCTGACATGCCTGTTGTTGTGGTTGCACCAAGCAACGACCTACTTGAAAAGCTAAAATCAAACGTTGAGGAAGTACGTGCGCGTGGCGGTCTTCTGTATGTATTCGCAGATGCAGACGCAGGCTTCGAAGGCGATGAAACAATGAAGATCATCACGATACCTCACGTTAGTGAAATCACGGCGGCGATCTACTACACCATCCCAATGCAATTGCTGTCTTACTACGTAGCACTGATCAAAGGTACGGACGTAGACCAACCACGTAACCTGGCGAAAGCGGTAACGGTTGAGTAATTACGCTTAACAGCAAAAATCCAAGCGGCACATGCGAGAGTATGTGCCGCTTTTTTATTTAAGCCCACTTTAAGGGGGTGAGTTATTGACCCAACTGGTGAGCGGTTAGAATTGCAGAGTAGACATTTTCTGCCGTCACTGGGAATGGCATATTGTGGATGGTTTCTCCCTCGGCCGTTGAGGCTTCGGCGACCTCGCGCAACTTAGCGTGGTTAAGCTCTTTAACGCCCATATCAAATAAGTTGGTTGGTAGACCTACAGAGCGGCAGAATGCAAGAACCGTATTAATCTCTTCCATCGCTGCGTTTTCTAGTACCAGCTGAACTAGTGTGCCGAACGCGACTTTCTCACCATGATAGAGATGATGACACTCTTCAAGCTTAGTTAGGCCGTTATGAATAGCGTGAGCACCCGCTAGACCACTGCTTTCAAAACCGATACCGCTTAGGTATGTATTGGCTTCAATAATGTTTTCTACCGCTTTGGTGCTCACACCATTTTCTACCGCAGCTTTTGCTTTTACACCATCTTCAAGCAAGGTTTCATAGCAAAGTTTCGCAAGCGCTTGTGCTGAACGCGTCGCTAACCCACCAGCCATTGTTGCCTTACCAGAAGTCATGTTGGCACGAGCTTCAAAGTAGGTGGAAAGCGCGTCGCCCATCCCCGATACAATTAAGCGAACAGGGGCTTTGGCGATGACTGACGTATCCATGATGACCATGTCTGGGTTTTTAGGGATCATCAAATATTCTGCAAATTCACCTTCAGGTGTGTATATCACCGCAAGCGCTGAGGTTGGTGCATCTGTCGAGGCAATCGTAGGAACCACCACGACAGGAATTTTTGTGTAAAACGCAACAGCCTTTGCTGTATCTAACGTTTTACCACCACCAATACCGACAATGACATCGTGTTTCTGAGTGGCACAAATGTCCGTGATGCGTTCAATCTCAACGCGCGAACATTCGCCACCAAAAATGTTCATAGTGAGTGGAAGCTTTTCGTCAGCAAAGCTTTGTTTGACGTCATCACCAACCAGGTTAGTCACGAACTCATCGGCAATTACTAACGGACGTTCACCTAATGTTTTCACATAGTGAGCGATAGATGTAAGTACTTGTTCACCTTGGACGTATTTGCTTGGGCTGATAATAATTTTGTCCATAATTCAAACCTTTAACCTTTTTTATGTGTGTTTTGGACTGCAATGAATATCCATTGTAGGGATAAGGTTTATATTAGGTTTGGTGTGGTAGGTGGTGAAGGATATCTCTGGTTTTGTTCCATGCTTTTATGACCTCTGTGTCAAACCGACTGTCAGAAGTAATAAGCATCAGCATGCTTTATGGCGCCGATCACTATTCAAGCGAATCTGTCGTTTTTCGTTTCATATTGAAACGAAAATACCGAAGTCGTTGTTTCAATATGAAACAGATTGATTTTTGTTGAGCACGTTTTTTCTCTGTTTAAGATGAATTCATACCCTACATAAAAATATAAATGGAATGAGATAGAACGATGAAAAAGTTAATTAACCAAGTCGATGATGTTGTATTGCAGCAAATGGAAGGCCTAGCATTGTCCCGCCCTGAGCTAAAAGCGAACTACGAACCTCGTTACATGTGGCATGAGGAAACGCCGGGGCAAGTGGCACTGGTTTCTGGTGGTGGCTGTGGTCATGAACCTTTGCACGCAGGTTTTATTGGTAAAGGCATGCTGACAGGCGCCTGCCCAGGAGAGGTATTTACTTCACCTACGCCTGATCAAATGTACGAATGTGGCAACCAAGTGAATACCGGTGAGGGCGTGCTGTTTATCATTAAAAACTACACCGGTGATGTGTTGAACTTTGAAACGGCTGTGGAGCTGCTTCATACCGATGGTATCAAAGTTGGGTCGGTGTTGGTGGATGACGATGTTGCAGTCAAAGACAGCCTATACACCGCTGGTCGCCGTGGCGTTGCTGGAACGGTATTGGTTGAAAAGTTAGTTGGGGCTGCCGCGAGCAAAGGTTATTCGTTGGAGCAATGTGAAGCGCTGGCTCGTCGCGTGAATAATCACTGTCGTTCATTTGGCGTGGCGCTTAATGCTTGTGTTGTACCCGCAGCAGGTAAACCATCTTTTGTTCTGGAAGATGATGAAGTGGAGTTTGGTGTTGGTATCCATGGTGAACCAGGTATCAAGCGAGTGAAATACACCGACGCCGATACGTTAGTGGATGAGATGTTTGCTGAAGTTGCTGAAAACACGCCTTATCAGCGCACATTGCGTATTTGGAATCGTGACGAAGGTGAATGGGATGAAGTGGAATCCAGCATTGAGCCTTTCGCCGCTGAGCACGACTACATCGTGATGGTGAATGGTATGGGTGGTACGCCAACTTCAGAGCTTTACGGAGTGTACCGCCGTCTTGCTCATAACTGCGAGCAAGCGGGGTTCCGTATCGTGCGGAATATGGTCGGTAACTTCTGTACGTCACTCGATATGGAAGGCGTTTCGATTACGTTTCTGAAGGCAGACAAAGAGATGTTGGAGCTGTTTGATGCTCCTGTCGATACGGCCGCGATCAAGTGGTAAGAGGGGGGAGCAAACATGCAAATTGAAAAACAACATATCGTTCACTGGCTAGAGTTATGTGCAAAAACGTATCAAGAGAATCAAGATTTTCTGACCGACCTTGATCGTGATATTGGTGACGCAGACCATGGTCTCAATATGAACCGTGGCTTTAAAAAAGTTGCTGAAAAACTGCCGCAATTTGCGGACCAAAATATCGGCAGCATTCTCAAGAATACGGGCATGACCTTACTTTCTAGTGTTGGTGGGGCAAGTGGTCCGCTGTATGGCACGCTGTTTATTCGCACGGCTGCCGCTGTCGGAACTCGAGAGCAATTAACATTTGAAGAGTTAGTGGATGCACTAAAAAGCGGTGTGGATGGCGTAGTGTCTCGTGGTAAAGCGGAACTGGGTGATAAAACCATGTGTGATGTTTGGTTACCCGTTTTAGTTAGCGTGAAGGCGTCGTTAGAAAATGGCATGAGCGCCGATCACTTACTGAATGAAATGGTTGAGCTAGCAGAAACGAGCGCGGTTGCCACGATTGAAATGTTGGCGAAAAAAGGGCGAGCAAGCTATTTAGGTGAACGTAGTATTGGCCATCAAGACCCCGGTGCAACCTCTTCTCTGTTAATGATTAAAGCACTACAGCAGGCAATAGCAGGTAATTAAGATGGTGGGAATTGTAGTTGTATCTCATAGTCGTCGACTTGCAGAAGGGGTGGCAGAACTTGCCACCCAAATGACGCAAGGCAAAGCCAAGCTTGCGATTGCTGCTGGGATTGATGATCCAGAGAACCCGATCGGAACCGATGCCATTGCCGTGATGGAAGCGATTGAGCAGGTACAAGATCAACAAGGGGTTGTTGTGTTGATGGATCTTGGCAGCGCGTTGCTTAGCACGGAAATGGCTCTGGATCTGGTTGATGATCATGTGAGGGAAAATGTCACCCTTATCTCGGCACCTATTGTTGAAGGGACCATGGCGGCGTCGGTGGCTGCTGCTGCCGGGCTACCTTTATCGACGGTAGTCGAAGAGGCACAGAATGCGTTAAGCGTAAAACGAGAGCATCTTGGTGATCAGCCACTAACATCCGCTGAGATAGCGCCAGTATCAGAGAACTTTGAGCAAGAACGGACATTTGATTGGGTAGTGCAAAATCCGCATGGATTACATGCTCGTCCCGCTGCGGCCATTGTTGGTGCACTCGCGCCTTTCGACTGCCAATTATGGTTGAAAAAAGGCGAGCGCCGTGTGAACGCGAAAAGCTTGAACAGCATTGCGAAACTTGGCGTTCGTAGTCAAGAGACGATCACCTTATGCGCACTTGGACCTCAATCCAGTGAAGCAATCAAGGCATTTGAAGCCTTAGCTAGTGAGCACTTCGGAGAAAAAGAGGCGGTTGAGCAAGGCATTATCGAACCTGAAGAAAGCTCGGATACTCTGCTCGATGGCATGACCTCAAATCAGATTGAAGGTGCTGTTGTTGGTATTAGAGTCAATGACGGTATCGCTACTGCTCCTGCTGTCCTTTTTACTCATGAAATGCCAGCAGTGCCTGAACGTGATTTCCAAAGTGAACAAGATGAAATTGAACGGGTTAAGCGTGCGATAGGCGTGGTTGTTCAACATTTGCAGGAGCAAGCGAAGCAGCCGAAAGGGGAAATATTTTCCGCTCATAGCATGATGCTCAGTGACCCAGAATTATGGGCATCGGTCGAGTCGCGAATTCAAACGGGCATGATAGCCGAGCAAGCTTGGGTAGAATCACTGCAAACGTTGGCCAAAGAGTTTCGCCAGGCAGAAAGTCAGTACATGCGGGAACGCGAAGCAGATGTGCATGATATAGCACGCCAAGTTATGGTCGAAATGACAGGCGTAACGCCTAATGCCATCGACATTCAGGAACCGAGTATTTTGTTGGCCCGCGACCTGATGCCTTCTGATGTGGCCGGGCTTGATAAATCGAAAGTGCTTGGTATCTGTTTGAGTGAGGGAGGGAAAACCTCTCACAGTGCGATTCTTGCTCGTGCGATGGGGATTCCTGCCATCGTTAAAGCTCAGGGCTGCCTTGATGCTGTGCGTGCTGGTCAAGTGGTGACTATTGATGGCTTCCGAGGGCATTTATGGTTCTCTCCTTCAGATGCCGTACAGCAGGAATTAGAAGCTCAGCAAATTGAGTGGCAAAGCATCCGACAACGTGCATTAGCGAGTGCTCAGCAAGCCGCAGTCACCTGTGATGGTGTCCATATTCCAGTATTCGCCAATATTGGTGGACCGAAAGATATTGATGATGCACTAACATCAGGAGCTGAGGGCGTTGGTCTATTTCGGACTGAGTTTCTATTTCAAAACAGTGATGAGTTGCCAACTGAGGAAGCGCAATACCAAGTGTATCGTGATATTGCCGCCGCACTTGGTGATAAGCCACTTACGATTCGTAGTCTAGATGTTGGCGGTGATAAGCCTTTAGCCGCTTATCCTATGCCAGCGGAAGATAATCCATTTTTAGGTTTGAGAGGGGTGCGGTTGTGCCTTCAACATGAGTCATTGTTTACCGCTCAACTTCGAGCCATTCTGAGAGCCTTTCACGAGCAACCGAATATTCAATTGATGATACCGATGGTGGCTCAGGTTGAAGAAGTGAGAAAAGTAAAAGCGCTGTTGGCGCATCAAGCAAACCAACTCGGCTTGGATGCGACTCATTTGCCCGTTGGTATTATGATTGAGGTGCCAGCCGCGGTATTAAATGCTGATGCGTTAGCCCAAGAAGTCGACTTTTTCTCTATTGGCACCAATGATTTGACTCAATATGTTATGGCCGCCGATCGAGGTAACGCTGCTGTTGCTGAATTGGTGAACTACTTTGAACCATCGGTACTAAAAGCCATTGAGCTCACGTGTGCAGCAGGCGATCGCGCGGGCATACCGGTTAGTATGTGTGGTGAGATGGCTGGCGATCCAAATGCCACAGAAACATTGCTTCGCGTGGGGTTGCGAAAATTCAGCGCCAGTTCGAGCATGCTACCGGGACTAAAAGCGCAGATTCGTCAGTTGTCTGTCGATGTTTAATCGATATCTTATCGTTAGTACACCTGTACCGGCGTGCTTACGCCGGTTTTACTTTTGTTATAGGAACGCCAATTCACGACTTAATACAGCTTCATTTGCTCCTGCAGCCCAAACTTATTAATTTTTCTCCATAAGGTCGTGCGGCCAATTTGCAATGCTTTCGCCATATCATGCATTTTGCCATCACACTGATTCCAAGCCTGAACAATCGCTCTTCTCTCGGCTTCTTCTAACGTGATTACTGGCGTATTTTCTGCGGTATGGCGAGAATTCAGTTTAATGTCTTCAGGAATATCGTTCAGCTTGATTAAGTTGGAACTGCGGTTAAGCAAAATTCGCTCAGTTCGATTTCTTAATTCAGAGTTGTTGCCTGACCAACGAAAATTCATCAACGCTTCCAGTGCGACTGGCTCTATCGAGATCGTCACATTGTGGCGGCGTTCATAATGGCTGATAAGTTGCTGGACGAGAAATTCAATGTCTTCTTTACGCTTTCGTAGTGGCGGAATATGCAGCTCGTTCGAGGAGATTTCATAATAAAGTTGCCGACCAAATGAGCGCTGAGTGACATACTCGCTGATCTCTGAAGCGGTGCTGGTAATAAGTTGAAAATCTACGGGGATCAATCGCAAACTGTCGCTGCGGCTGACGAGCCCAGTTTTTAACAACTTAAGTAGCACGGCTTGTAAATCGGGCGACAGATATTCCACCTTTTCTAAAAAGAGCGTACCGCCATGGGCGAGCTCAAACTTTGAAGGCATGCCTTGCCCTTCGTCATACCCCAGAGTTTCTTTGACCAGTTGCTCTGTATTGATGGAGCGGCAGTTGAGCGTAATGAACGGCCCTTCTTTGTAAGTGCTTTCGTTATGGATCGCCATGGCGAGAGTGGCTTTTCCTACACCTTCTTCACCCGTAATTAGAATCGGTGATTTGGACTTTATGGCCCGTTTTGCAACGGTAATGACATGCTTCATTTTTCGTGAAATGACAGGCAAAGTGCTGAACGTATAGCGCGCACTGCCACCTATTTGTTGTTGAGCAAGTTCGCGAATTTTATCGATAGGGTGCAAGAACAATAAGTGTGTGCCGTCGTTGAGTGGACGCAAGGTGATGATCGCTTCAACAAACTCGCCACGAACCTCTACCGTTGTGAGTTTACGGTTTATGCTCGCACCTGACTCAATACTAGTAAGGACATTCGGTGGGAAGCGCAAAACAGAAAAGACTTCTTTATCCAAGACCTGACTGGCTTTAATGTTTAACAAGCGCTCGGACTGGTGATTTACCATGGTTATACGGCTCTCTTCATCCCAGGCCAGAAGGCCGTCATCCATGCACTCTAACGTTGCGTTATGCGCACAAGTGAGGCGGTTCATGTTTTCTTGTTCCGACTGAATGTGGATTTGCAAGCTGACTTCTTTCGCGCTCGACGCGATGATGACTAAGTCTTCTTTCTTATAGCTTTCCGCTTTTCTGAAAAGGCATGTTGTACCGCGTAATTTGCCAAATTGGTCAAAAACAGGCGCCGCTACAGAGGCATAAGAGTGCAAGTGGCGATTGAAATGTTCGGCAGCAAAAACTTCACACGGGATATGAGTGTTGATACAGAGATTGACTGCATTTGTGCCTATCTTTCCTTCGGAGAGAAAACAGCCTTGTTTAATACCGAGCGCCTGCATCTCTTGTTGCATTGAGTTATGTCCCACAACAGATAGAACGCAGCCGTTGCCGTCAGTCACCATCAATACCAGGTCTTCGTCACCAAGCATATCGTACGTATCTTCAAGCACGGTCGTGGCGCATTCGATGAGATATTCGTTGCGCTTCATTAGAGATGAGAAGGTAAATCCAGAAGCAATATGTGGTTTTGACCAGGTGTAAGGGCTGCATTGCTTTATGCAACGCTCCCACGACTCGAGGACGGGAGTGCGGGAAAATTCTGGAGATACCCAGTGGTGTTTCTGGAAAAACTCCCACTTAGTTTTAGTGTCTTCGATTGAAAGCATGCGATACCGTTTCAATACTAGCGATAGATTGGTCTGATGTTACAGAGACATCGGAATATGGACTGTGATGGCTTTCACGCACGTTGTATAGAAGAATGTGCAAAAAGGGGGGCGAGTTGAGGAGGCTTCCGTGCCAGTTTTTCGATTAAAAAGGGCTGTCTTTGCCGAGCTCATTGCAAATCTCGACAATGGCAAGTGAGAGCCCTGACTTAATGATTTGTTGTTGACGTTGCAGTTGTAGCTGATAAAACTCAAGGTCGATGTCGTCATCTGGTTCGCTGACTTCCAGTTGTACCATGCCCATTTTCTTCACCAAGTGCAGTTTCTTAATTGGTTCTAGAATATTCGGGTCAGTGAATTCGTAATCTGAAGCGTCACTATTGAGTTGGTTTTTGAGTTTGATGATGTCTTCGATGTCGTGGTAAATGTCATCGGGGAGCACTCCCAAGCCAAACAATAACTTCAAACGAACAGACAGATCGCCCAGCGGTCCAGAGTCTTGTAGCAGCGGACCGACAACTGATTGAACAGCGAAGTTATCTTTACGAAAGATTCTTTGCACCAACCCGTCGATCGAATCGTTAAAAACGTCGACTGCTGCAATGAAAAAGCCTCGTACCGATGGTGCGCTGTTTAATCGCTCAATGATCTCGGTTTCGTTGATGTTATCTGCCATATACTGAATACATTTCTAATTATTAGCTATCCCAACTCTTCAAGCAGAGAAGGACATAGAAGGGGAGCCGAGCTCCCCTAGGTAAATCAAAGTTGGTTGTAAAGTGTCTCGATTTGAGCCACTTCAGCACTGTCTTCTGCAAGACCTGTGTATGTCGCTAGCGTCTTCTTCACACCCACTTCTTTTAATGAGTTTTGTAGCTCTACGGCTTGTGGGTCAGTGTCGTTAGTGTACTTCAACGCAGCGGCAATGCCTTTCAAAAGTGTTTGATTTTCAGTGCCATACTCAATTGTACCGAGTAAAGGCTTCACTAATCTATCGTTTGCACCTAATTTACGAATTGGTTGGCGACCAACACGATCAACTTCATCAACTAAATAAGGGTTGGCAAAGCGTCCTAAAATCTTCTCGATGTAGGCGTTGTGCATGTCACGGTCGAAGCCGTAACGTTTGATCAGCACTTCACCACTCTCTTGCATCGCCTGTTTTACTTCAGCGTGAATGCTTGGGTCTTCAATTGCTTCACGAATGGTGCGATGGCCTTTCAAGCAACCTAGGTAAGCGGTAATGCAGTGGCCTGTATTGAGAGTGAATAGCTTGCGTTCTACGAATGCCATTAGGTTGTTGGTTCTTTCCATGCCAGCTATGTCAGGGATTTCGCCCTTGAATTGCTGCTCATCCACAATCCATTCGCTAAAACTCTCTACAGTGACTTCTAGTGGGTCATCGTTCGCCGCTTCTGCTGGTGGTACGATGCGGTCCACTGCGGAGTCGACGAAGCCAACTAGCTCGTCTGCTTTCGCGTGTAATGATTCATCCAAATGTTTGTACACTTCACCTTTTAGGTGAGTCGTGCCACGAACCATGTTTTCGCACGCGATGATGTTCAATGGTTTATCGTTACCTGCTGCAAAGCGTTTAGCAATGCCGGTAGCGATGGTTTTTGCAATGATGTCCAGTACGTTAGGGCCAACCGCTGTTGTTACCAAGTCGGTTTTTACAATGCGGTCGATGACATCTTCACTGGCTGAGTTTACCGCGGTGACGTGAGTTACTGTGTCGATTTGGCACTCAGTACCGACCACTTTTACTTTGTATTCTTGCTTGTGACTCAGTTGGTCGACGAGTGGAGCGTCAACGTCTGCAAATGTGACCTCGACTTCTGCATCTGCTAAGAGTTTTCCGATGAAGCCACGACCAATGTTACCTGCGCCAAAATGAACTGCGTTTTTCATAATTCTTACCTACCAATGTCTAAAATGTTGACTTACGAAACTAGGGGGAGGCCAACCGCATAGGGGGTGACAGCTGACCTCATTTGCCTCAGGAGCAAATTAAAGGGGTAATTAAGCCGCTTGTTGACCGCCAAGGATGTTCAGAATCTCTTCCACATCGTTGGTGCTGGTTAGCTTCTCAATTGCCTCCGGCTCATCGAGCGCGTTCGTAATGGTGGTAATCACCTGGATGTGCTCATCGTTCTTAGCGGCAATGCCGATAACCAGTTTCGCTACATCATCGTCGTCTTCAGTAAATTGGATACCCGATGGGTATTGGCAGATTACAATGCCGGTTTTCTTCACGCGGTCTTTCGCTTCTACCGTGCCGTGAGGCACTGCGATAGATTCGCCTAGGTAAGTTGGAACCAATGCTTCACGCTCAAACATCGCGTCTACGTATTCTGGTTCTGCGTAGCCAAGTTCGACCAACTTGTTGCCCGCGAAGCGAATCGCTTCTTCTTTGTTGGCAGCTTTCAAACCTAGGTGAATGTTCTCACGCTGGATTTGGAACACCGACGTTTGCTGTGGCTCGAAGTTGTCGTCGTTTGCTGCCACGAGCGACACTTTTACCATTTGGTCGTCATTGGCTGCGGATTGGTTTTGTGCGGCTAGTAGTTTGGTGACTAGCTGGTTGTACATTTCGCTGTCTAGGAAGTTAGTCAATGAAATGTGGTGTGCGTTTGGAGCATGCTTACGTGCACGATCCGTTAAGTCTTTATGAGTAATCACGATATCTGCACTCTCTGGTAAGCTGTTAATGGCAAGGTTGGTTACGTGGATGTTCAGACCTGCGTCTTGAACCTTTTTGCGTAGCATGCTCGCGCCCATTGCACTCGAGCCCATGCCCGCATCACAAGCGACAATGATGCTTTGTACTGTCGCTAGGTCTACGTCACCTTTGCTTTGGCTGTTTACCACCGCATCGTTTTTAGATGCAGATTTCATGTCTTTCATTTGTGATGTTGCTTTCTCTAGTGCTGCTTCATCACCGTCTTCTTCTGTTGACGTTTGAGTCTTCATTAGCAGTGCTGCTACGGCGAATGACACGCCTGTTGCTGCTGCGATAGACGCTAGAACACCAACGATTGAGCCTTTCTGAGTCATCAACAAGATTGCAAAGATTGAACCTGGTGATGCTGGAGAAACGATACCTGCGTTAAAGATAGTTAGAACGAATACGCCAGTCATACCACCTGCGATAGCCGCAAGGATTAGGCGAGGGTTCATTAGGATGTATGGGAAGTAAATCTCGTGGATACCGCCGAAGAAGTGGATGATTGATGCACCACCTGCCGTTTGACGAGCCGTACCTTTACCAAACACCATGTAAGCTAGCAGGATACCTAGACCAGGACCTGGGTTTGCTTCGATTAGGAAGAAGATCGATTGACCTGTTTCAGACGCTTGTTGGATACCCAGTGGAGAGAAAATACCGTGGTTGATCGCATTGTTTAGGAACAGGATCTTCGCAGGTTCAACGAAGATTGAAGTCAGTGGTAGTAGGTGAGCAGAAACTAGGAAGTTAACGCCAGCCGCCAAGCCACCAGAAAGAATTTTTACGAATGGACCGATAAAGATGAAGGCAAGGATCGCACATAGCATGCCGATGATGCCCGCAGAGAAGTTGTTAACCAACATCTCGAAGCCACTTTTTACTTTACCATCGATGTAGTTATCGAATTTCTTGATAGCCCAGCCGCCCATTGGGCCGACCATCATTGCCCCCATAAACATTGGGATGTCTGTGCCGACAATCACACCCATTGTTGTGATTGCACCGACTACCGCACCACGATCGCCACCAACTAATTTACCACCGGTGTAACCGATAAGTAGTGGCAGCAAGTAGGTAATCATTGGGCCAACCATAGAGGCTAATGTTTCGTTTGGTAGCCATCCCGTTGGGATAAATAGAGCAGTGATAAAGCCCCACGCGATAAACGCGCCGATGTTTGGCATTACCATGTTTGACAGAAAACGACCAAAATTTTGTATCTTGATCTTGGCATCTGGTGATATCATAACAATTCCCCGTTCGATGTTCTGATGAATCTTGTTGTAGTAAACGGTTCGCCAAAACCGTTTGTTTGATTGCTTAGTACCCAATCAATTTACCACACATTTTCCAATTGGAACTGACAACGGGTTTTTTGTGATCTACGCCCGAATTTCTTAGGCTGAGAAACGGTTTTTAAGTGACCAAGTTCAACTTATTAACTTGTAACTTAATAACAAAAAGCCACTTTCAAGTCTGTCAATAAAAATCTTAGTGATCAATCCGATCTTCTGACAAATTTAAAATTAAAATACCTTGTGACTTTGATCACTTTTAATTTTTTTTGAAATTCGAATTAAATACTTGTGATGATCAATGTCACGTTTTGTGTTGAGTTGTGGTGAATTTAAAGTGTGACTTGGATCTGTTTTTGTTTTTTGTGAAAGTTTGTGACGGAATTGGTGAGATAAATGCTATCTAGATCTTTCGATAGATTGTATCTATAAGAGTCTTTTCGGCGCACTTCACGGAGCACGCCTAATTAGTTAATGAAAGGGTAAATAAAGAGAGTCGCCACACGGTTCTTCTTGTGATTCCCAACTCTCTATTTAATCACTGTTCTTAATCATCGTTGCTATTTAGTATGATAGACGAGGTAGTCATGAGCTTGCTCGCGTCCCATATACCTTGCCAATGTCTTTTCTTGAACATCGCGCAAATCCACCATAATCAATCCATCTAGAGCGTTATTGAATGCAGGGTCGACGTTGAAGCATACCAGCTTGCCATTGAGGCTTAAGTACTGACGCAGTAAAACAGGGACACCTTTTCCTTCATCGATTCTGGCAATTACGCGTGATAGTAACTGTAAATCTCCCAGAGCAGTAAGCATGCTGGTGTTCCAGTCACGATGGTGCTCAGGAAGTGGGTTAGAAGGCGTGACGTACTCTGCGCAGTTGTTGTCGTAGTGGTGCAGTGTCATTGATTGGGCAAGCAGTTGGCGTGCAGTATCACTATAGTCGTTGCTAATGCTTACCGGACCAAATAGGTGCGTGTAATCTGGGTTTTGATGAACGAACGTTGCGATGCCTTTCCACAGCAGCAGCAGCGCGCTCATGCTCTTTTGATATTGCTGCGCAATCACTGAGCGCCCCATCTCAATGGATTTACCCATTTGGTCGATAAAGCGTTGGTCATAGTTAAACAACGTTCGTGAATACAGACCTGCTACGCCGCGCTTTTCAATCAGTTGATCAACCAGACCTAAACGATACGCGCCCACCAAGCATTGGTCCTCTCTGTCCCACACAAACAGATGCAGGTAATCATGATCGAAATGGTCAATGTCTATTGCTAGTCCCGTCCCTTCGCCAACTTGTCGGAAATTGAGCTCACGTAGGCGACCAATTTCATGCAGTAGGGAAGGGATACTCTGCGACTCCGTGCAGTAAACATCGAACTCACCACTTGTTAGCAGCTTGGACTCTTTTGGTAAGTTGTTCAGCTCTTCAAGCAATTCGCCTACGGGTAACCCTGCCGCTATTGGAGAGAGCATTTCTGATGAAGAAGAAGGCTTCACTGAATGGGTTTCACGATTGAGCAAATAAGTGTTGAGCCGCAAATAGTTCACTACTTGATCATCGTTAAGCGTGTTGATCTCTTTAAATTTTATCGCTTGGCCAAAGGATAAGTTGATGGTTTGCGCCTGTTTGTTCAGCAGTTCTCGCCCAAGCAGTAGGGTGCGCAAAAGTGGATGGATTTTCCCTGCCATATAGAAGCGTTTCGAGTTCTGGCCACTGATGAATACTGGAACTGTCGTGGCTTTGTTTTTGCGAATTAGGCTACTTACGCTTCGACTCCACGCTTTGTCTTCCAAGCGTTGTTGTTTGGCATCGACTAACTGGGACACTTCACCGGCAGGAAAGACAAGCAATAAGCCGCCACTTGCGAGGTGTTTATTAGCCGCTCTGAGGGCCTTCATATTTGATTTGACGGCGTCTTTGCCTTCAAACACATCGACACCAATGAAGAGCTGATCTAACTCTGGTACGGTTTTCAGGTATTGATTGGCTAGAATTTGGATATCGTCTCGTACCATCAACAAGAGTTCGGCCAAGATGACGCCTTCCACACAACCAAGCGGGTGGTTCGCCACAATGACGGTAGCACCTTGTTTAGGCACTGAGTCGAGTGAACCATGAGCAATGCGATAATCGATACCTAAAATATCCAACGTGAAGCGGAGAAAAGTTTTGGTATCGGCATTAACGGGGCGTTGAGCGTAGAACTTATCAAGCTGGTTTAAACCGGTTGCCCATTCAGCAACGTTTTCACCAATGCCAAACGGCGTTTTACGAGGGAGACGAAAAGGGGTTGAACTATCCATATTTACCTCAGCGTACAAGTTGCTGATTGGATAGTAGAAATTACAGATGACAGTTAAGAGGCAAAAGCATGAGCCTTTGGTGACAAACCAATGAAGCTTTATTGACTAAAGAAAACGGTATATCACTGTGCTATGAATCAAAACTCGCGTTATGTCTCCCTCTTAAAACAATAGATAGGCTATCTTATCTAGAACAAAGATTAAGCTAAGTTGATATTTATCAGGGGGAAATAATGGAACGAGTTTCCAATAAAGCAGCACTTTGGATTGGGCTAAGTTTGATACTTGGTCTTGGCATCCTTGGCTATTTTATGCAGCAGACGGCGGTGAAATACCGAGCCTATGAAAGAGTCGTGACAGTAAAAGGTTTGTCGGAGCGTGAGTATCCTGCTGATACGGTGATTTGGCCGATTCAATTTACTCTAGCGAGTAATGATATGGGAGCCATGTTTGATGAAATTGACCAGCAAACCCGTTTGATTTTGGACTTTCTAAGTGCCAAAGGGCTTCCTGAAACCAGCGTTTCCCTTTCTTCCCCAGCGGTCATTGACAGAAAAGCACAGCAATATGGGAGCGAGCAAGACATTGAGTATCGTTATTTGGCCTCGCGAACCGTTACGGTTTACAGCCAGAGTGTTGATGTTGTTCGAGCGGCAATCAATGAAATAGGTGAGCTAGGAAAACAAGGCGTTTTGCTTAACCAAGATCCTTATGCAAATCGTGTTGAGTACAGCTTTACTAAGCTGAATGATGTGAAGCCAGACATGATCGAAGAAGCGACTAAGAATGCGCGTGAAGTGGCTGAGAAATTTGCGAAAGACTCACAGAGTTCACTGGGTAAGATCAAACGTGCAACTCAAGGGCAGTTCTCGATTTATGACCGAGACAGCAACACGCCTTACATTAAGAAAGTACGAGTGGTATCGACGGTTCAATATTACTTATCTGATTAAAGTTGCGCTCATATAGTCAATAGTTGGTCGTTCCATCACCTTCTATTTGTAGAGGTATCTATGCTCTGTGATAGGGAAATCAGTCTTCGATGACGCTATATACAAGTACTTTTTTATAAAACTAAGTTCTTAACAGTGATGAGGTGAGTTTGATAATAATCAAGCTCACTTGTTTCTTATGAGCGTAAGTTAGTATGACTTATTGCTAGAAGGAATTAGTATCATGGCATACAAGCACTTTGTTAGAGAACTACTGGGTTTAGCGATTGTTGTCTCTGTCGTCTTTGGCGTATTAGGCGTGATGTTAGAGCTCTTCGCACTGACGGCACTTTGGGAGCATCAGCAAACGATAGCCGATGTTTTCTTCCATGAATCTCTCTACTTCATCGTATTTTTAATCCCACCATACTTCCTCTGGAAGTTGATTAACCGTCCTGAATTGGTTTCTGCTGACCAAGCTTATTTGGCAATGAAGTTAGAGGCTGAAAGTCGACAATGAGTCGATTTAGTGAGTAATGAAAAGAAGAGGCGATGAGAAAACATTAGCCTCTTTTCTATCTGATTCGTGGGGCAAAATATTCGCTGCTTTATTGATTAAAAAGCTGCTTCGATTGTGCCTTTGAAAGTGCGATCGAGGTAATCACGAATCGCTTGAGATTGATAAATAGAAACGAACTTTTTATACGCTTCATTATTTTTGTCTGCGTCACGAGTGGCGATGACCATGACTGCTAATGGGGCGTCTTTTGCTTCAAGATAGATACTTTGTTTCTTCGGATCTAAACCAGAAGACATTACGTAGTTCATTGTAATCGCAGCCGCGTCCACATCATCTAATGTTCTTGGTAGCTGAGCGGCATCTACCTCGACAAATTCAAATGATTTTGCGTTTTTTGTGATATCAGTTAGGGCGGCTTTATGGCCAACACCCTGTTTCAGCTCAATTAAACCTGCATCGGCGAGTAGCAACAGACCACGACCACCGTTGGTAGGGTCATTTGGAAGCGCTATACGTGCATTGTTTGGAAGCTCTTGCAGTGAGCGATACTTATTGGAATAAAGCCCCATACGCATAAGAATGGACTGACCAATTGATACTAATTGGGCGTTATGGCTACTGTTGAAGTTGTCTAAAAATGGCTGGTGCTGATAGCTATTAATATCGATGCTACCATCGCTAAGAGCGGCATTAGGTGTCACGTAGTCAGAAAACTCAATGACTTCGACATTCAAACCTTGCTTCGCAGCCTCCTTCGCTACCGCCTCGACTACTTGTGCATGTGGTCCAACTGTCGCGCCCACTTTAATGACAGAGTCATCTTTTTCTCCACAAGCGCTTAAGCCGACTACTGCCGTGAGAATCAAAGCTAGTTTCTTTAAGTGACCAATACTTTTCATTGTAGCTCCATTTTTGCTTTAGACGTCCATACGTTTATATGTCCATCCTATCAGAAGTTGTCTGAGGGTCAATGGTTTAAATCACGAGCAGACATTTTGTTTCTATTGCTCGTATAGAAAGCCAGATAATAGTTAAAGAAGAGGGGAAGAGGAAAAGCTATTACGAGGTTAGTGACGAGTTACCGCAACTGTACCCAAAGATATAAGATACAAAAAAGGCGTAGTAGGTATTAACCTGCTACGCCTTTCGAAATATGGTGGCCCCTCGCAGACTTGAACTGCGGACCAATCGATTATGAGTCGACTGCTCTAACCACTGAGCTAAGGGGCCTTAATAGGACAACGATTATAGGGGAAGCGTTGCAAGGTGTCTAGATACCAACTAGGGCAATTGCGCTTAGTTTTTATCCACTTAGAACAGTAGATAATAAAAAAGGTGACCTAAAGTCACCTTTTTTGATTTCTAAAAGCTTGTATGCGCTGCGATTATTCGTCTAGGAAGCTGCGCAGAGTCTCTGAGCGGCTTGGGTGACGAAGTTTACGTAGTGCTTTTGCTTCGATCTGACGGATACGCTCACGAGTAACGTCGAACTGCTTACCAACTTCTTCTAGAGTATGGTCAGTGTTCATGTCGATACCAAAGCGCATACGAAGTACTTTCGCTTCACGTGGCGTTAGACCTGCAAGCACGTCTTTTGTTGCCACTTTAAGGCTAGTTGCTGTTGCAGAATCTAGCGGAAGTTCTAGCGTTGTATCTTCGATAAAATCACCTAGATGCGAATCTTCGTCGTCACCGATTGGTGTCTCCATTGAGATAGGCTCTTTAGCGATTTTTAGAACTTTACGAATCTTGTCTTCTGGCATTTGCATGCGCTCTGCCAGTTCTTCCGGTAGTGGCTCGCGACCCATCTCTTGCAACATTTGACGAGAAATACGGTTTAGCTTGTTGATCGTTTCGATCATGTGTACCGGGATACGAATCGTACGTGCTTGGTCCGCGATTGAACGAGTGATTGCCTGACGGATCCACCACGTTGCGTAAGTCGAGAACTTGTAACCACGACGATATTCGAACTTATCTACCGCTTTCATCAGACCGATGTTACCTTCCTGGATCAGATCCAAGAACTGTAGGCCACGGTTGGTGTATTTCTTCGCGATAGAAATTACAAGACGCAAGTTCGCTTCAACCATCTCTTTCTTCGCACGGCGAGCTTTTGCTTCACCGATAGACATACGACGGCTGATGTCTTTAATGTTCTGTACGTTTAGAGAAGTCTCTTCTTCAATCATTTTTAGCTTAGCGATTGAACGACGGATTTCTTCTTCGTTACGTTTGATCTTTTCAGCGTATGGCTTGTCTGAAGCAAGAACTTCATCCAGCCAAGCTTCACTTGATTCATTACCAGTGAACAGCGCGATGAATGATTTCTTCGGCATTTTGCCGTATTCAACCACTGACTTCATGATCAGACGCTCTTGAGTACGAACGCGATCCATAGCAGTACGCAGTTCATTCACTAGGTGATCAAACTGTTTAGGTGTTAGACGAAACTCGCGGAATACGTCTAGCATCATTTCATTAGCAACGGTTGCTTTCGGGCTGTTATAGCCGTACTCGTTGATTGCTAATTGAAGATTTTGATAGGTGCTGCGTAGTTGGTTGAATTTCTCTAGCGCTAATTCAGGATCGATACCTACATCTTCTTCAGAATCATCTGAATCGTCATCGCTATCTTCGTCGTCATCAACGTCTTCATCGTCTTCTTCTTCTAACTGAGATTCAGTCAGTTCAGAACCGATGTGTGTTGCCGTTGGTGCAGCGGTGTCGTCAGCATCTGGATCTACAAAACCTGAAATTAGGTCTGTAAGACGTAGTTCTTCAGCTTGAACTTTGTCAAATTGCTCAAGAATGTACGGAATTGTGCCTGGGTATTCAGCAACAGACGATTGAACTTGGTTAATACCTTCTTCAATACGTTTTGCGATGTCGATTTCGCCTTCGCGAGTTAGAAGTTCGACAGTACCCATCTCACGCATGTACATACGTACTGGGTCTGTTGTACGACCAATCTCACTCTCTACGCTAGAAAGTGCAGCGGCTGCAGCTTCGGCTGCATCTTCATCGGTAATATTTGTGTCATCGTTCAGTGCTAAATCATCAGCATCAGGAGCAGTTTCTACTACCTTAATGCCCATGTCGTTGATCATCTGAATGATGTCTTCTACCTGTTCTGAATCTACGATTTCAGCAGGTAGGTGGTCATTTACTTCGGCGTAGGTCAGATAGCCTTGTTCCTTGCCTTTAATAACAAGTGACTTTAGCTGTGACTGCGGATTGTGATCCATAGACGGTATCCAACTTCGTAATCTGGTGAAGGAATCAGTATGCGAAATGCAAACCACTTACTATAACAAATTAAATCGTTGCTGACTAATTAAACAGGGTTACGCTTTTAAATCTAGCATAAGTGCTAGCAGCTCCCTTTTCTCTTCGGCTGATAAACCGACACTTCTTGCTTTGGCCTGCAGGTTTTCAATTTGTTTTTCTACGCACTGGGCAATAATTTTATCCAGTGAGTCTAAAAAGATTTCTTCTTGGTTGTCCTCATCGAGTGGAATGTCCCAACTCGCGAGACGAGACAGAAGGGTCTCATTTTGGCTGTTTCGCCAATGCTCTAATAATTGGCCTGTGTTGATATGGGGATGCGCTTGGCATTTATCAAGTACATCAACAAATAAACTTAGACCAGGAATGGGCAAATCTCTAACGCTAGTTAGATCTGGCACCATACTTACGTATTGTGGGTTTTGAATCAGTAACGCGATCACTTCTCGCATCGGCGTTCGCTTGATTTCTTTATGAGGTTGAGGCCTTTTATCCTCTTTACCTTGTTTTGAAATTAGCTGCTGTAGTTGGCGTTCATCAACCAAACCCAAACGGCGGCCAAGCAATTCTCTCAAGTATAGTCTTAAAGTGCCGCCAGGGACTTTATCAATGAGAGGAACCGCAAGAGTACTCAGTTTTGCCATGCCTTCTTTCGTGCTCATATCGACCTGCTGAGTCAATGAGCTGAACATGAATTCAGACAAGGGCATCGCATTAGACACTTGCTGCTCAAATGCTTGTTTTCCGTTTTGTCGGATATAAGAGTCGGGATCTTCTCCATCCGGCAAAAACATGAATTTTAACTGGCGACCATCCGTTAGGTAAGGCAATGCATTTTCCATGGCACGCCACGCGGCTTCACGGCCTGCGCGGTCACCGTCATAACAACACACGACGGTGCTTGTTTGCCTGAATAACACTTGCAAGTGATCGCCCGTTGTCGAGGTTCCCAATGAGGCAACGGAATAATCTACGCCATATTGAGCAAGCGCGACAACATCCATATAGCCTTCAACCACTAAAATTTGTGGTGGCTCACGGTACGCTTGTAGTACTTCATAAAGGCCATACAACTCTTTACCTTTATGAAATATCGGGGTTTCGGGTGAGTTGAGATATTTTGGTGTCCCATCACCTAATACTCGACCACCAAAGCCTATTACTCGACCGCGTCTGTCTCGAATAGGAAACATCACTCGACCACGGAATCGGTCGTAGCGGTTGCCTTTATCGTTTTCAATCAACATGCCGCCAGTGACGAGCATGTCTTGGTTTTCTTTATTCTGGCCAAAGTTCTTACGAACTAAATCCCATTCATCAGCCACATAGCCGATGCCAAACTTCTGGACGATTTCACCAGACAGGCCGCGATCTTTTAGATACTCAATCGCCACCTTACTTGCTGGCTGTTTGAGTTGGTTACGATAAAATTGAGCAATGCTGCCCATTAAGTCGTATAGGTTACGTTTTTCACTGCTGCTTGCTTGTGGGCCTGATTGAAACGAACCATTACCGCCGCTACGTTGTTCGCGAGGAACATCTAAACCCAAGTATGAAGCGAGTTCTTCAATGGCTTCGACGAATTCTAGTCGGTCGAATTCCATCAAAAAATCGATGGCATTTCCATGCGCGCCACAACCAAAACAATGGTAGAACTGCTTTTCTTGACTGACACTGAATGAGGGTGTCTTTTCGTTGTGGAACGGGCAGCATGCGCCGTAGTTTTTGCCTTTTTTCTTAAGTTTCACACGTGCGTCGATGATATCGACAATATCAAGTCGAGCTAGAAGGTCATCGATAAAACTGCGAGGGATGTGTCCAGCCATAAAACCTAACAAAAAAAGAAGATGATGAGTGGAGTGAATGCCTTAAAAGAATGAGCGTATTGCCCATTGATTTCATTCCATCCATCCAGATACAAACAAGCCGTGCGCTCCAAAGGATAGCACGGCTTGCTGCAATTGGGTGGGGTACCTTAAGCCAATTTAGCGCGAACTAAACCGCTTACTTTACCCATATCTGCACGCCCTTGAATTTGCGGTTTCAGAACGCCCATTACTTTGCCCATGTCTTGCATGCCAGCTGCGCCAGATTCAGCAATCGCGTTCTCGATGAGAGCCGCTACTTCTTCGTCTGTCAGTGGTTGAGGCATAAAGTCCTCAAGAACGGTAATTTCTGCTTGTTCCGCATCAGCAAGATCTTGACGACCCGCTGCTTCAAACTGCGCTACAGAATCGCGACGTTGTTTAACCATCTTGGTCAATACTGCAAGAATGTCGTCATCGTTCAGAGTAATCTGTTCGTCAACTTCACGTTGCTTGATTGCTGATAGGGCTAAACGAATAGTACCAAGGCGCAATTTGTCCTTGGCTTTCATCGCTAATTTTTGCTCTTCTTTGAGTTGATCAATCAGAGCCATAACTAAATTCCTTTTGGAGCTCAGTTATTAGTACAGGCGAACGCGACGAGCGTTTTCGCGAGCTAGCTTCTTAGCGTGACGCTTTTGAGCTGCTGCTTTAGCGCGTTTGCGAACTGTAGTTGGTTTTTCGTAGTGCTCACGACGACGCACTTCAGAAAGGATACCTGCTTTTTCGCAAGAGCGCTTAAAACGACGTAGAGCAACGTCGAACGGTTCGTTTTCACGTACTTTAACTACTGGCATATGCCTTTCACCTCAGGGGTTATTCGTTAACGCTGGTATTCAACAGACCAAATCACAATTGTTAGGTCTCTTACCAGCTTGATCAAAAATGGTGCGGAATTTTAATCCGATCACAACTACTTTGTAAAGCCTTTTGTCGATTATTGTCTGTACAAAATTTGTTTGCAGCACCAAGGCGAGGTAATATGACGCCCAAATTTCCTCTATACAGAAAGCATACTGAGAAAACCATGCGCATTATTGGTATTGAAACCTCTTGTGACGAGACTGGCATCGCAATTTATGACGATGAAAACGGTCTCTTGTCACACAAGCTATACAGCCAAGTAAAACTGCACGCAGATTACGGCGGTGTGGTGCCTGAGTTGGCTTCACGTGACCACGTAAAGAAAACCATTCCTCTTATTAAAGAGGCACTAAAAGAAGCGAACTTAACTTCAAAAGACATCGATGGTGTCGCGTATACCGCGGGGCCTGGTCTTGTTGGGGCGCTATTAGTGGGTGCGACTATCGGTCGCAGTATTGCTTATGCTTGGGGAGTGCCAGCGGTACCTGTTCATCATATGGAAGGTCACCTATTGGCCCCAATGTTGGAAGATAACCCTCCACCGTTCCCGTTTGTGGCGGTATTAGTATCGGGCGGTCACTCTATGATGGTGGAAGTGAGAGGCATCGGTGAGTACAAAATTCTAGGTGAGTCGATTGATGATGCGGCGGGCGAAGCGTTTGATAAAACAGCGAAGCTAATGGGTTTGGATTACCCAGGCGGTCCACTATTATCTAAACTGGCGGAAAAAGGTACACCGGGCCGCTTTAAGTTCCCGCGCCCAATGACGAATGTGCCAGGTTTGGACATGAGTTTCTCTGGTCTAAAAACCTTTACGGCTAACACGATTGCTGCAAACGGTGATGACGAGCAAACCCGCGCGGACATCGCATTGGCATTTGAAGAGGCTGTGTGTGCTACGTTGGCTATTAAATGTAAGCGCGCGCTTGAGCAAACAGGCATGAAACGCATTGTTATTGCTGGTGGTGTGAGTGCTAACCGTCGTTTGCGAGCTGAGTTAGAGAAGTTAGCGAAGAAAGTTGGCGGCGAAGTTTACTACCCACGTACTGAGTTCTGTACAGATAACGGTGCGATGATCGCTTACGCAGGCATGCAGCGCTTGAAGAATGGCGAAGTGGCTGATATGTCAGTAGAGGCTCGTCCACGTTGGCCAATTGATCAACTAACACCTGTCGCTTAGTCAAATTTATGCGGTAGGTTTGAAACCGGTTCTTTGTAATAAAGGTCTCTGCTCCTCAGAGGCCTTTATTTTTAATTATTCAATGAACCGCCTCGTTTTACATTCTGACTGATGCGATCAGTTCGCGATTGTTTCAGTGCTAGGATGACGTGGAAGAATAAGAAATGGATATAACAATGAATAAGTTTGAAATTGAAGGTCAGCAACTTGCTTATCTAGATAAAGGTGAGGGCCCTGTGCTTCTATTTGGTCATAGTTACCTTTGGGATAGCCAAATGTGGGCGCCACAAGTTGAGGTTTTAAGCCAGTCATTCCGTTGTATTGTGCCAGATCTTTGGGCACATGGTGAATCGGACGCTGCACCTGCATCGACACAGTCATTGGCCGACTATGCACAACATATGTTGGCATTGATGGATCATTTAGATATCGAAGAATTCTCGATAGTGGGCTTATCTGTTGGCGGCATGTGGGGAGCTGAGCTAACGGCTCAAGCGCCGCAACGTGTTAAGTCACTGGTATTGATGGATACCTTCATTGGCTGGGAGCCAGAAGTTACGTATAAAAAGTATTTTGCAATGCTTGATACCATCAGCCAAGTCCAAGCAGTGCCTGCGCCAATTATTGAAGCCGTTGTGCCGCTGTTCTTTGCCAACAACGTCAATCAGGATAACCCTAAACTTGTCGCTTCATTCAAACGCAGTTTAGAAGAGCTGAACGGTGAGCGTGCGGTGGAAGTAGCTCGCATGGGGCGCATGGTGTTTGGTCGCCGGGATGTGATTGAGGATTCGGAAAAATTTGCTCTGCCGACGTTAATTGCAGTGGGCTGTGAAGATAAACCACGTCCAGTTTTTGAATCTTATTTAATGAAAGACTGTATCACAGGCAGTGAGTTGGTGGAGATTCCCCAAGCGGGACACATCAGTTGTTTAGAGCAACCTGAGTTCGTCAACCAGATGTTGTTGAACTTCCTGAATCGAGTTCATGCGTAACCAATACATCCTTCTTTAAACGAAAAACTCGGCATTAAGCCGAGTTTTTTTGTGTCAGTTTTTTCTCGCCGATTTTTGGCTCGTCGCCAGACAAAAGTCGACGAATATTTTGATGATGCTTAAATACGATTAAGCAGCACAGCATAGCAACAGGTAACGTGTATTGCGGTTTAAACATCCAAGTATAAAACGGAGTGACCAAAACCGTGACGAGAGCCGCTAAGGATGAATAGCGGAATAGCGCGGCTACTGACAGCCAAGTTAACATTACCAATCCAGTTAAGTCCAAACCAATCGGAGCGATAGCGCCAAGCGCGGTTGCGACACCTTTTCCGCCTTTAAAGTGGAAAAAGATGGGGTACATGTGGCCAAGACAGGCAGCAATGGCGATGACGCCAAGAATGATAGGGTCGATACCAAGAAAGTATCCGCCCCACACGGGGATAGTGCCTTTGAGCATATCGCACAACAAGACTGAAACAGCGGCTCCTCGTCCGCCAATACGCAATACGTTCGTTGCTCCAGGATTGTTAGATCCCACACTGCGTGGGTCTGGCAGTTTTAAGAGTCGACAGATCAAAACCGCACTGGAAACCGAACCTAATAAATAGGCGGCCATTGTCATTATCAGTGCCAGTGCGTCCATAGAAGTCCTTGATGGATTGGAATTTAATGCTCGGTTCCCGCGTAGTTGCTATCATACCCCGAATTTACATAATGCAGAAATCCTCACTGTGATAGAGCTTGCATTATGTGATTTCTTGTATATAAAGATGCTTTCGCAGTTTATACCTAAGTAACATTGTGATGACCAAAGTAAATGTTACTTAGGTATAGAATACTACGATCAAATTACCCCTCACGGGTATCCGACCTCTGTAATAGAAGGACATAAGATGGCTCTGGATAAAGTTTTTATTGAACAGTTAGAAGTAATCACCACCATTGGCGTGTACGACTGGGAACAACAAATCAAACAAAAGTTGGTTCTAGATATTGAAATGGCACACGATAATAAACCTGCGGGCAAAAGTGATGATGTGCAAGATGCACTGGATTATTCGCAGGTGAGTGAGGCGGTACTTAACCACATTGAAAATGGTCGTTTCTTACTGGTCGAGCGCGTGGCTGAAGAAGTAGCAGAGCTTATCATGCAGCGTTTCTCTGTGCCTTGGGTGAAAATCCGCCTAGCGAAGCCTGGCGCCGTGCCGCAAGCACGTGCTGTTGGTGTGGTGATTGAGCGAGGCCGAGCATGATCACCACCTATATCGGTGTTGGGACGAACGTAGAAAGAGAGCAACATGTGCTTGCTGCGTATCAGGAGCTGCAACGGCTTGGAGAAAATCTCCTCGTATCACCGATATATGAATGCGAACCTATTGGTTTTAGCAGTAAGAATTTCTACAACTTTGTCGTTGCAATGCGTACCGAGTTGTCATTAGAAGAGTTGAGCCATCAACTACGCGAGATTGAATTTAAATGGGGACGCGAAGAAAACGCGCAAAAGTATCAGGATCGAACACTGGATCTCGATATAGTGTTGTTCGGTGAGCGCGTCTCCAAGAAAAAACCTGAGCTACCTCGCAGTGATATCTACAAATATCCTTTTGTCACAAAGCCGTTGTATGATCTCGAACCGCAATTAGTGATCCCAGGCGATGGACGCACAGTCGCAGACATTTGGCATGCTATGCAGCCAGTCGATTCGCTCAAACCCGTTTCCTTTCATTTTTAATTTGAGTTGTTTACATGAGTTATTTTGAAGCCTTTATTTTGGCTCTGATTCAGGGGCTGACAGAGTTTTTGCCTATCTCAAGCTCTGCCCATTTGATCCTGCCTTCCGCTATTTTAGGATGGGAAGACCAAGGTCTGGCCTTTGATGTTGCTGTTCACGTCGGTACATTAATGGCTGTCGTGATCTATTTTCGTCATGAAGTAATCACTTTGTTTCAAGCGTTATTTGCTTCGATCTTTAAAGGAGATCGCAGTAAAGAGGCTAAATTGGCTTGGATGATCGTGATTGCGACGATTCCAGCTTGTGTGTTCGGTCTATTGATGAAAGACATCATTGAAGTGTATCTACGTAGCGCTTACGTCATCGCGACTACCACGATCGTATTTGGCTTGTTGCTATGGTGGGTAGACAAAAACGCTAAACTCGTTGCCGATGAATACCAAACGGGTTGGAAGAAAGCTGTATTTATCGGTATTGCTCAAGCCTTAGCGATGATTCCTGGAACTTCACGTTCAGGGGCGACCATCACAGCAGCGCTTTACCTTGGCTTTACTCGAGAAGCGGCTGCCCGATTTTCGTTTTTAATGTCGATCCCAATCATTACATTAGCTGGTAGCTACTTAGGCATGAAGTTAGTGACCAGTGGTGAACCTGTCCATGTTGGTTTCTTACTTACTGGCATTATCACATCGTTTATCAGTGCGTACATCTGTATCCACTTCTTCTTGAAGATGATTTCACGCATGGGCATGACACCGTTTGTGATTTACCGTCTCATTTTGGGCGTCGGTTTGTTCGCTTTTCTATTAAGTGCATAATTGATGCTAACGAAAAACGCCCGCGAAATCCGCGGGCGTTTTTGTTTGTTCGTTACTTCTTAAGTACTGCTTTCACTGCTTCAATACGTCGTTTTTCTTGCTCGTCACGAATCGCAGGGCCTTTAAAGCCCTCTTTGATTATGGTTTGAACGTCAACTGCCGCTGCTGCTTGGTAGGCTTGCCTAAAAATATCCGCCTGTGGATATGGTTGCGTTTCCAGTCCTTTACGACCAGCGTGATCCGCTTGGCAGCAAAGCAAGATATCTTGCAGACGTTCGGACTTACGCCACCCATCAAGCTTATTGAGTATTTTAATTATGGTTTGTGGTTTAAGTTCAGCCGCGCGATGAATATTGGAGTGCTGTTCGCACACCATCAAGGCTAAATCACGAAACTCATTTGGTACCCGGACACGTTCGCACAGCTTTTTGATCAGTTTTAATCCTGTATGGCAATGCATTTTGTGGCTTGGCCATTCGCTCTCTGGCGTCACGCCCTTACCCAAGTCATGCACTTGGGCGGCAAACCTGACGGGGAGTGAGTTACTCAATTTTGCGGCTTGCTCTGCCACCATCAAAGTATGGATGCCAGTATCGATTTCTGGATGCCACTTCTCAGGTTGAGGTACGCCAAATAGTGCATCAATTTCAGGTAACACCACGGTTAATGCACCACAGTCTCGTAGAACCGATAAGAAAATATCAGGGCGAGGAGTAGAGAGAGATTTATGCCATTCTTGCCAAACACGCTCGGGAGTCAGTGTGCTCAGCTCTCCGGACTCTGCCATGTGACGCATTAACCGCATGGTTTCGTCGGCAACCGTAAAGTTTAGATCAGCAAGCTTCGCTGCGAAGCGAGCGACACGTAAAACGCGTAGAGGGTCTTCAATAAAGGCGTCTGATACATGGCGTAGCAGTTTATCGTTGAGATCTTGCTGGCCACCATATGGGTCATGGATCGTGCCATCACTCTCCATTGCCATCGCGTTAATGGTTAAATCACGACGTATCAAATCTTCTTCTAAGGTGACGTTTTGATCGAAGAAACATTCAAAACCAGTGTAACCAGAACCTGACTTTCTCTCTGTTCGTGCAAGGGCATATTCTTCTTTACTTTTGGGATGCAGAAATACAGGAAAGTCTTTACCAACGGCGGTGTATCCTTGGGACAGCATCATCTCGGGCGTCGCGCCTACGACCACCCAGTCGTTGTCATAACTATCAATTCCGAGCAATTTATCTCGAACTGCGCCACCTACTAAATAAACTTGCACGAATTACCTCTTAATTTATGGATATGCCGTTGGACATTGTAGCAAGCAATGGTACTTTTCTTTACTCCTAAGAATAGAAGAAGAGCGTTTATACCATGTCTGACTATTCCCAGGTGGTTTTTTAGCTGGAGAGCCTAATGTATAAGGACTTTTTTGGGTTTGTCGAACAACCATTTTCGATTGTTCCAAACTCACGTTATTTGTATTTAAGCCAACGTCACAAAGAGGCAATCACATATCTCCAAGCTGGGCTAGGCGATGGCGGTGGCTTTGCTATGCTTACTGGCGAAGTAGGTACAGGCAAAACGACCGTCGCAAAAGCGATGCTGGCGAATTTGGGGGATAACACCAAAGCGGGTCTTATTCTCAATCCCACGTTTTCGAGTAGAGACTTGCTCGAAGCCATTTGCGATGAGTTCAAAATCACCTATCCGCCAGATGCAAACCTCAAACAGCTAAACCAGGTTATCCATCAATATTTGCTGCGTAATTATCGTTCAGGCTGGCAGACATTGCTGGTCATTGATGAGGCTCAACACCTTGCTGCCGACGTTCTAGAGCAGTTGCGCTTGTTGACCAACTTGGAAACCGATACCAGAAAATTGCTCAAAGTGTTGTTGGTCGGGCAGCCTGAATTGCAGCGGTTATTACAAACAACACAACTACGCCAACTTGCCCAGCGTATTACCGGGCGTTATCACCTGTTGCCGTTGGATGAAAAAGAGACAGAAGATTACATCGCATTTCGACTACATACAGCAGGTGGCGACCAGCAACTGTTTAATCGTGCTTCTTGTAAACTTATAGCCAAATACAGTCACGGTATACCGCGGCTCATCAACCTTATCTGTGACAAATCCCTCAACATTAGTTATCACCAGGGTAATGTGGTGGTGGATAAGCAAACCGTTCAGCAGGCCTGTGAAGAGGTGATGCAGTTTCAGGCAGATATTTATCAGCAAGATAAAAAAGAGCGCCGGACTTTCCGTTGGCCTGCTTGGGGCTCTGTCACGGTAGGCCTTATTGCTGCATTAAGTACGGGGTGGGCGGTCGTGAATTATATGCCAGCTCAAGCGACGTCAGTGTTGACACAAGTGACGGAGCCAAGAGTAGAGCCAACACCAACCGTCGTAAGCCAACAGTTAACGGATGAGCAGCGTGATTTATTGTTAGCACAAAAACAGTCGAACCTCGCTGTAAATGATTTGTATCGTTTGTGGGGGTATCAAGCATCGGTTCGCGATAATCTTTGTTTGTCAGAACCGCAGTCGACTATGCGTTGTGAGCGTAAAATGGCGACTTGGCCGCTGTTGATGCAACAAAATCGCCCTGTGATCTTGGAGTTGAATTATCAAGGTGATGTTGGGTATGTCATTCTATATGCCGTCGGTAATGACCAAGCTGAAGTGCTCAATGGCAAGCAGCGTCTGCGTCTGCCAGTTTCGTGGCTAAAGCCGTTGTGGCAGGGCAATATTATCGAACTGCGGCATGCTCCGCTGAATGAAACATTACGGTTAGACATGGAAGGCCCTGCGATTGAAGTATTAGACCGATTATTAGCAGAAGCGGTGAGTGAGCCACTGCTTGAAACGTCTATTTTTGATGGTGCGATGAAAGAGCGAGTCGAGTTATTTCAACGTTGGCAAGGAATTGGTGTCGATGGTATTGCAGGTAAGCGAACGCTAGACCGACTTCAGCAAAATGTTCAACCAGATGCGCCTCAACTGGCGAGAATAGAGAAGGAGGACGTATAATGTCAGCTGTGAAACATATAGGTCTGTTCTTGCTGCCAATCACTGCTTCTGCTATCGGAGTCGCTTGGTACTTAGATCTCTTTGCACCGAGTGTTGAAGTAGATACAACGTCCCCGATAGAAAAGGTCGAAGTGGTATCACCTTTCAAAGTATTAGACTATCCAGAGAACACCCAGTTGGCCCAATTGCCAAGAGAGTGGCCAAGTGCAGAGCTATCGCGTGATTTTGGTACATTTACCACCCCCGATGAATACACGAGCCATACACCAAGCAGAGATGAAACACGCGACTCAGCATCAACCCAAACGACTTCTGCTGCTGAAGAGGACCTCGGGTTGTCTTTGGATGATCTGGATTTATCCTCATTATCTCCTGATTTAGCTAGGAAGGTCGAAAATGCCTTATCCCGAGATGATGACAATTCGTCATCACAAACGGCACGCGTGAACGATTTAGAGCGCAACGCTCACCAGTGGCAAGGGCGTCTACCTGCGCTTAATTTGCAAACCCATATGTACGCTAGTGATGAAAATCGCCGTTGGGTGAAAATTAACAATGTTGAGTATCATCAGGGGGATGTCGTTGATGATCAGGTCACTCTAAGAGAAATACAACCGCAAGCTGTGATTGTTGAGTTCCAAGGTGAGCAAATTCGTATACCAGCGTTGTATGAGTGGAAAGGGTAACTCTTGTAGAAACACATCAAGCCAGCGAAATCATATCGCTGGCTTTTTATTTTTCAGAGCATCTTTTGCATCTATTCTGGTGATGATTTCTAGATACTCAAACAAGCAAAATATAGCTTTCCTCAGTCGTTTAAATAGCACCAATATCATTCATCTATTGATAGCGCGATTCCAGTCAGCGTTGTGTAAAAAGACACCATCTTCACGAACTTCGGAGTAATGACTTGGTCCACGTTAGACCCCATCACATAATAGGAGTCTAAACAGAGACACATGCGTATTCTGATTTTTTCTTTAAGCATTGTTGCATCGACAAGCTATGCTGCAAAGCCAGACCCATTCCCAGTTACACCAGATAGTCGCGGGCAAGATTTCATGGTCAGTGCGACGAATCCTTACGTGAGCAGTACCGGTTACTCAATATTGAAAGAAGGCGGTAACGCTGTTGATGCTATGGTCGCGATGCAGATGGTGATGTCTGTCGTTGAGCCAGATATGACCGGAATTGGCGGCGGGACTTTCGCGCTGTTTTATCAACATGACGAGAAAAAATTTCTGGCCCTTGATGGTCGAGATGAAGCGCCCTCTAGCGCGAACCCTGAAATGTTTGTTGAGAATGGGGAAGTACTCAGTCGCAACGAAATATTAGGCCCTCGTTCTGTTGCGGTTCCGGGCACATTGCGGTTGCTTTACACCACTCATGAACAATACGGCAAGTTGCCATGGGCAGAGCTGATTAAGCCGGCGATTACATTGGCGAGCAATGGGTACGCGATGAACAGCTACACCTACGACATCGTAGTAAGAGAGCAAAGCCGACTTGAGCAAGATCCGGAAGTGAAAGCCTTGTATTGGCAAGGGGACGATATTAAGCCGACGGGAACCTTGATGAAGAACCCTAAGATGGCTGAGACGCTGAGGAAGATCGCGCAACAAGGCGATCGTTACCTTTATGGTGGTGAGCTTGGTCAGCACATCGTAGAGACGGTTAATAGTCGTATTGATGACCAACACGAGAAGTTGTCTTTAGAAGATTTTAAACATTACCAAGTGAAGCAGCGTGACATCATTGAGAGCGACTACCGTGGGAATAAAATCGTCTCTTTTGGTTACCCAGCTTCGGGCGGTGTGATGGTCGCTCAGAGTCTTGAACTGCTCGCACCCTATGACATTGCCCATATGGCGAAAACGGATTTGGAACCTTGGCGTCTCATGACTGAAGCGATGCGAATTGCAAAAGCTGATCGTATTGCGTATGCCGGAGACCCAGATTATGTGGAAGCGCCAGTTGAACAGTTGTTGTCTAAAGCCTATCTAGATCAGAGACGTGATTTAATCCCCGATAATGGCACTTCAAAAGAGGATCCAAAAGCAGGACAGATAACGCAAACTCAGTATGCGCAATATCAAGGCTTCGAGAGCAAAGATACAGGGCATATTTCTATCGTCGATAGAGATGGAAATGCAATTGCGATGACCAGCACGGTAGGAACGGGTATGGGCTCGGGTGTGATGGTCGATGGCGTTGTCTTGAATGCGCAGATGGCTAACTTCTCACCTCTGCCAACGGTTAACGGCAAACCTACACAAAACTCAATTGAAGCGGGCAAGCGTCCACGTTCGGCTATTACGCCATTAATGGTGATGGACAGTGATGATAATTTGCGTTTGGTGGTTGGGTCACCAGGTAGTTCACAAATCCCGGGGTATGTACTCAAAACCGTGGTTGGGGTGCTGGATTGGAACTTATCAGCGCAAGAGGCAATTGACTTACCAAACATTCAGTACGGCACCAAAATAGACCGCACTAAGCCTTATGACCCGACTGGCTTGCTGGTGGAAAAGAAAACGTTCGCAGAAATGCTGGTGCCTGAGTTTATGGAGCTTGGCTACCCAGTGCACGTTATTCCAGTGGTAAGCGGTTTGAATGCAATTGAGCTAAAAGATGGCAAGCTTTATGGCGCAACGGATCGTCGTCGAGCCTCTAGTTCAATGGGGGAGTAATACTCACTTCTGTCAAACGAAGCAAACTAAAAAGCCAGTCGATATCGACTGGCTTTTGCGTTCTTTTTAAAGATAAAAGCGTGAGGTTTATGCCCAACCCGCAGGAGAGCGCTTTCTACGAGGCATGACATGCGGAAGAATCAAACCAAATAGTAAACCTAAACCTGCGACACCGCCGCCATAAGTGAAGTACTTAAGCAGCATGTCATCTTTTTGTGTATCCAGTTTTGCGCGTAGCTCGCGGTTTTCTGTTTCAACAGAAGTAAGCTGATCGCTGATCTCAGAGTATTTATTTTCTAGATCTGAAATTTGTTGGTTACGTGTTTCGAGAGAGGTAACAAGACCGGCTTTCTCTGCATCAGAAGTTTGACGAGCATTAGCAAGCTGCTCTTTTACTTCGGCTAGCTCTTTCTCAATGCGAGGAAGGCGAATTGCCATGCTCTCTTGGTTTGTCACAAACTTGCTTTGTACCCAACCAGTGCGACCACGGTCATCACGAACTTGCGTGTAGCCAGTATCTCGGTTGGTTTTAATCAGTTGTACTTTAGAACCGGCGTTAACACTACCAATAATACGGTAGGTGTTATTTGGACCTGAGTGCATAAAAGTGAAGAGGTCATCAGAAATATAACGGTCTGCTGCTAGGGCCGCTGGCGCTGCTAGCAAAGTAAACAAAACCGTGATGATTAGTTTTTTCACAGTAAATCCCTTAACGATTTTTCTTGGAGACAGCGTTGGCACCGAATGATTGGAGCCGGAAATAGACGAATAGTATGCAGTTTCAAACCTCGGTGCAACAAAGAAGGGAGGCAAAGCCTCCCTTTCTGTGCGTTTGAGTCAATAATGACAAAGCGCTTACATTCTATTGACGAGTGTCTTAAGCGAACATCGCTTGAAGTCCGTAGAAGAATACTACGGCCAATAACGCCCCCGCTGGTAGTGTAACGATCCATGATGCCACGATGTTACGAACTACGCCTAGGTTCAGTGCTGCGATACCACGAGCAAAGCCAACACCGAGAACCGCACCAACCAATGTTTGAGTGGTTGAAATTGGCAGGCCTGTACCAGACGCTAGAACTACCGTACATGCTGTTGCTAGCTGTGCTGCAAAACCGCGGCTAGGCGTTAGCTCAGTGATGCCTGTACCAACGGTTGCCATTACTTTGTGACCCAGTGTTGCAAGACCGACCACGATACCAATACCGCCAAGAGGTAGAATCCACCAAGCGATGGTGCTTTTCGTGCTGATTTCGCCCATGTGTTCAACAGTCGATACGACAGCAGACAGTGGACCAATGGCGTTTGCAACGTCGTTTGAACCGTGTGCAAATGCCATCGCACAAGCGGTGATAACCATCAGAACGCTGAAGATACCTTCCACGCCAGAAAAGCTGCGGTCTTCTTCGCGATTAGCGAATTTTTTCTGGATGTATACGTAGCCGCCAATCATCACAAGTGCTGAAACTGCTGCTGCCCACATCCAGGCTTCACCATTGGTCAGGTGAAGACCAACGTGTTTCAGACCTTTTTTGATGGTTACAAGTGCAATCACCATTGTTGTGATGAACATGTAAACAGGTACAAAACGTTTCGCGTTAAACAGAGGGTTCTCTGTATCAAAAATCAGGCGTTGTGCGCTGACAAAGATAACGTAAGCAAAGAAACCTGAAATCACTGGCGTAATAATCCAGCTACCAACAATGCCTTGAACGCTGCCCCAGTCAACCGCTTCAGTACCTACTGATACGCATGCAAAACCAATGATTGCACCTATGATTGAGTGAGTCGTTGATACTGGCCAGCCCATGTAAGAAGCAAGAAGCAGCCATGTACCTGCTGCCAAAAGCGCAGACATCATGCCGTAGACAAGAACATCTGGTTGACTAGCAAATAAAGAAGTTTCGATTACACCTTTACGGATAGTGTCGGTTACTTCACCGCCTGCAAGGTAAGCACCTGCAAATTCGAAGATCATCGCAATGATGATAGCTTGTTTTACAGTTAGCGCTTTTGAACCTACAGATGTACCCATCGCATTAGCAACGTCGTTCGCGCCAATACCAATCGCCATCATGAAACCAAAAATCGCTGCAACAATAATCAGGACAGTGCCGTAGTTCGCAAGGATATCCATCGTAATACCTAGTTGTTTTATAACAAGCGGAACAAAATTTTACGCGCGCCAAACCATAAGACGATGAAAATAGTCATCGTCCCTATGACACGTGTTAATTATGCTCTTCGTTATGTCGTTAACTTTATGTTTTAAGATCGAGATAGCATGACTTCCAAACGAGCACCTACGCGCTGCGCTTGGTCGGCAATACCACCTACCCATTCAAGAATCTTGTACAGGAACATGACATCGATAGGGTTCATGTCAGCTTCAATCACCATCAACTGTTGGCGAAGTTCAATCTGCATGGCATCGGTATCATCTTCGATAACGTCTAATTGATGAATCATTTCAGCGACGAGCGTCACTTCACGGCCTTTGAAGCCGGTTTCTAGCAATTCATCAAGTTCATTGATTACCTTTTGCGCCTGATCGGCAGCATCAAGACAACGTTGAACGTAAGCGAGGAAGTTTGGTTGGAGAGCCTCAGGGATGACAAGTTGACGACCATATACACGGCCAGCAATGTCTTTTGCCAGGTTTGCAAGTTTGTCCTGTTGAGTCAAAAGCTCAAGCATGTCAGTACGGTCGACTGGCATGAACAAACCGCGAGGCAGTTTTAGACGGATTTCACGTTTCAGCACATCCGCTTCTTTCTCTAGGTGAGAAATTTGTGCACGGATTTCTGCTGCTTTTTCCCAATCACCCTTTGAAGATACTTCAAAGAATTTCACCAAGTGTGAACAACATTCGTTGACACACACAACGTGGCGTTGCAAAGGCTTAATTGGGGACTTTGCAAATAACCCCATAATTGTATTTACTGGCATGGTCATTCAACCTAATAACTATAACCTTAAAAAAACATACACCATTTCTGAGTGCTTGGCGAAATGTTGAACGATGGCTATAAAGGCGCGCATGGTAACGCATTAAATCGCTCATTAAAACTGTTTTAGATCATCATTCCGGCGATATTTCTCTCTTGCCGTGTGAGAAATTACGCAATATCCTGTTTCTATCTGCTTTGAAAGGTATAGCTATGGAAACCGAAATAGAACTGAAGTTTTTTGTTTCTCCTGAATTTTCAGAAACTTTAAAAGAAAAAATTTCTGAGACAAAAGTACTTCAGCATAGTTGTCGTGACTTGGGTAACACCTATTTTGATACTGCCGATAAATGGCTTAGAAAGCACGACATTGGTTTAAGAATTCGCCGTTTTGATGATGTATTCGTCCAAACCGTAAAGACAGCAGGACGCGTCGTCGCAGGCTTACATCAAAGACCAGAATACAATGCTGAGCACACTAGCGACGAGCCTGATCTGTCGCTTCATCCTCTAGATATTTGGCCTCCAGGTAAAGATGCAGAAACGCTGCAATCCGAGCTTATGCCATTATTCTCGACCAACTTCACACGTGAACAATGGCTGATTGGCATGCCCGATGGCAGTCAGATTGAAGTTGCCTTTGACCAAGGTTTAGTTGTAGCCAAAGGTGAAGACGAAGAAGATAAGCAAGAGCCGATTTGCGAAGTTGAACTGGAACTTAAGTCTGGCCAAACCGAAGCTTTATTCACGCTGGCACGCAGCTTTTGCGAGCAAGGTGGTATGCGTTTGGGTAACTTGAGCAAAGCGGCGAAAGGTTATCGACTTGCAAGCGGTTATGCGGGTGATGAAGTAAAATCATTGGCACTTGTGGACAGTAGTCCGACGGATACCGTTGAATTTTGCTTGATCAACTCTTTAGAGCACGCTTTGTCTCATTGGCATTATCACGAGCAAATTTATGCTGAGCGTGACAGCGTGGAAGCACTGCGTGAAATCAGTAATGCCATTCGTTTCATTCGTCAAACATTGACTATTTTTGGCGGGATTGTCCCTCGTCGCGCGAGCGCGATTCTGCGCCAAGAGCTTAAATGGTTGGAAGAAGAACTGAGTTGGTTGGATGAGCATGCACACCTTGAAGAGCTTTTAGATGACAAAGGCAATGTGCTGCGCAAGTTGGATGCGCGTAAGTTCTTAGTATCTGAGTTGACTCAGCAGTTACAAGAGTTGCCAAGCCGTGAAGAAGTGCTAGGGTTGCTCAATTCCGCGCGTTACACAGGGTTACTGCTGGATCTAAGCCGCTGGATCTTAGCGCGCGGTTGGCAGCCATTTCTTGATGAAAAAGCACGTGAAAAAATGGCAAGTAACATCATGCCGTTTTCAGTTACTCAGCTCGATCGCACTTGGGCTGAGCTAATGGAAGCTTTCCCAGCAGAGCGCGATTTGACGGCGCAAGAGTACGTTGATCAGCGTTATCGCTTATTGCGTAACCTCTATACTGGTATTGGTTTCGCGAGTTTGTATAACTCGGATGAGCGTAACAGCTTCCGTTTACCATGGGCGGATCTAGTGCATGGTATCGATGATCTGCTAATGCTGAACCACTTACTCCCGTTGGTTGATATGCTGGAAGACGCAGAAAAAGAGCAGTTAGAACGCTGGTTGCACCGTCAAGAGCGCTCAATTTTGCATGCAATGGATCAAACCCGAGCGATCAGTGTGGAAGTTCAGCCTTATTGGCGTGAATGATCGTTCTGGTGATAAGAACAAAAAAATAGGACCGCATGGTCCTATTTTTTTGTCTCTGTTTTACGTTGTTGTAGCTCTTTTTCCATGAAATCGAGTCGTTCTAGTATTTGCGCTTGTTGGCTTAGGAGCTGCTCGAGCATACGTTCTTTATTGATTGAACTGTGCGTCTGTTGTTTCGTTGGGGCAGTAAGGATAGAGGTGATAAGACCCGAGATCATACCAAAGATACCCACCCCGCAAACAATGATGATGACAGCCAAAAACTTTCCTATGGAGGTCACTGGATAATGATCGCCGTAACCAACCGTTGAGATTGTTACAAATACCCACCACAAAGCATCGGCGCCAGTACGAATATTCGCTTCTGGGTTTTTCGCTTCGATAAACAGCATTGCACTAGAACCGAGTGTTATGAGGATAACCATCAATAGCAGTATAGAGGCGACCGTGGTTTCGCGGCGGTTTTCTTTGAGCTGATGCAAAATGAACTTTGACGAACGCAGTACTAATACCACTCGCATAATATGAAAAATACGAGCAAAGCGCAGGGGCTCTATCAATGGGATGCTCGCCACGAAATCTATCCAATGACGTTTAAGGAATAACCAGCGATCTGTGGACCGGATCAAATCAATGGTGAGCTGTAGTAGAAAAATACTACAGATTATGAAATCCAGACCGATAAGAACTTGACGGGTTTCGTGATCGATCGGGAAAAACAACAAGCCAGAGATCACAAATAGTGCCATAAAAGACAATATTAGTGACAACAGGCCCATCGGTCGTGTGCTGTCTTTGATATCATTGTTTTTCATACGAAGCTCAAAATAAATCGCGTAACCACGCAAAGCGCGAACATAACTATAAGTAATATAAAGATTATAGATAAAGACTATATAAGACTCGGTGGAGAACTGACAATGGAAAAGCTGGCATTTAAGCCATGGGAAAGGGTCATATCCGACATTCGACTGGTGCCTAAAATGGTCATGTTGATGGTCTTCAGTACTGTCCTGATCGTGGCAAAACAACTGTGGGACGCAAACACTTTTTACGACTCACTTTTAGCGGCGACACAAAACGCGCAAGTTGCCCAACAGCATTATGAAGCATACTTAAAGCAAGTTGCTTGGCAAACCGCCTTATTGATAGTGGTTTTTGTCGTGCTCTTATTAGCGGCGGCTAGAGTGATGTTGCGTCAAACACAGTATCTGAGCGACGCGATCAAACTGATGGCGAGCAAGAACCTCTCTGTTCCATTTGGTATGGATTGTAAAGATGAATACGGAGACGTGGCACGTGAATTAGAAAAGACACGTCGACAATTGCACGATGTGATTCAAATGCAAATTAATGCGTCTGATGAATTATCAACGCTCACCGAAGTCATGACACTGAGCATGTCGGAAACGAAGGAATCGGCGCAAGAAGAGTTTAACGAAATTGATCAACTTGCTACGGCGATGAGTGAAATGTCGTCGACGGTCCAAACGGTTGCGGAACATGCCCAGACGGCATCTTCTCTGACAGAGCAAGCTTCCGCACAAGCAATTTCTGGTCAGCAGTTCTTGCAAAGTACAATGGCGAAAATGAGTGAACTTTCGTCGGATATCGCTTCATCGGCACAAGCGGTTAACCAAGTTGAAGAACGTGTTGAAGCCATTGGTAGCGTTGTAGGGACGATTCAAGGCATTTCTGAGCAAACCAACCTGCTTGCACTGAATGCGGCGATTGAAGCGGCGCGAGCTGGCGAGGCTGGGCGGGGTTTTGCTGTGGTTGCAGATGAAGTTCGTAACCTAGCCCAATGTACACAACAAGCGACGGTAGAAATTCAAGAGATGATCGCACAGCTGCAAACCAGTGCTGAATCTGCGGTAGAACTCATGGAAAAAAGCGTTGTGGAAGCGGCAGATGGAAACGAGCTGGTTTCTAATGCTGGATCTGAGCTCGATGGTATTGTTGGGCAAGTGACGCAAATCAATGACATGAACTTCCAGATCGCGACGGCGTCTGGTCAGCAAAGCAGTGTTGCAGAAGAGATGAGCCAAAACCTCACCAATGTACGTGAGTTGGTTGAAGCCTCAGTTGTTGTTGTTACCGAGCTGCTAGAAACCTCTGAAATGATGCAAAATAATGCAGGTGAGCTAGACAAGAAGATCAAATCTTTCCAAGTTTAATATTCGATCCCGAACTTTTGATAAAACGCCCACAAACCTTTTGTGGGCGTTTTTATTTGCTTTCAGTCTGGTATAAAGAATGAGTTACCGTGCTTTTCAAACAAGGAAGAAAAATGCAGCTGCCTTCGCCACTGATTTCTATCGCTGAATCTGCCGTACAAAACGCCCAAGACGCAGGTTATTTTCCCCTTTGGCCCGATGAGGTTGCGCAGCAATTTCGTTATGTGGCGGGCTTAAGCCAATTTATAACCGAAGCCATTCATCGCGATGAAGTCCTAGCCCGTGAGTTGCCAAGTATGTTAGCGCAGCCAAGTCGTCAGGAGTCTTACCGCTCACGTCTTGCTGAACTGTTGGAACAATGTCCTGATGAGATGTCTGGTCATCGCGTGTTGCGTCAGTTTCGCAACCGAGAAATGGTGTACATTGCGTGGAAGGATTTCACGCATGCATGGTCTCTAGAGACGTCTTTAAGCCACTTATCTGAGTTGGCAGAAGCGATGATTTTTGAAACCTATCAATGGCAATATCAAGTGTGTTGTCAGGAGTGGGGCACGCCAACAAGTGAGGACGGTGAAGTGCAGCCGATGTTAATTATCGGCATGGGGAAACTGGGTGGTGGCGAGCTAAACTTTTCTTCCGATATTGATCTAATTTTCACGTACCCAGAGAATGGCGAAACCCAAGGCGCACGCCGAAGCATTGCCAATGCCCAGTTCTTTACTCGTCTTGGTCAACGCATCATCAAAGCGCTCGACCAACAAACCTTCGATGGTTTTTGCTACCGCGTCGACATGCGACTTCGCCCATTTGGAGAAAGTGGCCCCTTGGTAATGAGCTATGCCGCACTTGAAGATTATTACCAAGAACAGGGGCGAGATTGGGAACGTTACGCGATGATCAAAGCTCGGGTGATGGGATGTGAGATGTACCCGCAGTATCAAGAGCTACGCCAAATGCTGCGCCCTTTTGTTTTTCGTCGTTATATTGATTTCAGTGCGATTCAATCTTTGCGTCGAATGAAGTCGATGATCAGTAGCGAGGTTCGCCGCCGAGGGTTGAATAACAACATTAAGCTAGGTGCGGGTGGCATTCGAGAAATTGAATTTATCGCTCAAGTTTTTCAATTGATTCGAGGTGGTCGAGAACCTTCTTTACGTAATCGAGGGCTGTTGGAAACACTGCAAGGCATTGAAGAACTGGCATTGCTTACTCCACAAGAAGTCAGCGATCTAGAAGCCGCATACAAGTACTTGCGTCAATTAGAAAACTTGTTGCAAGCAATGGCGGATAAGCAAACCCAGACGCTGCCTGATTGCGAAACCGAACGCTTAAAGCTCGCCACCGCGATGAAAATGAGCTGTTGGGATCAATTGATTGAGCAAACCCAGCAGCATATGGCAAATGTTCACCAAGTTTTTGAATCACTAATTGGTGATGATGAAGAAGACGAGGGGACTACCGTTGCTCGTCATTTTCATGAGCTATGGGATATGGCCGACAAACAAGATGTTCTTGAGCATATCTTGCAGCAGGATATTCAGATTGAAGACTTTGCTTCATGCGCGAAAACCATCATCAACTTTAAAACCGATCTGGCCAAAAAAACGTTAGGCCCACGTGGACGCGAAGTGCTCAATCGTTTGATGCCGAAAGTGTTTGATGCGGTCTTTGCCCATCCTGATGCACAGTTTGGTTTATCTCGTGTACTTCACTTGCTACACAACATCTGCACTCGCACGACTTACTTGGAATTATTGGATGAGCATCCAGCGGCTCTGGTGCAGCTCGTACGTTTGTGTACCGCAAGCCCAATGATTTCAGAGCAGCTGTCTCGTTATCCTATCTTGCTTGATGAGTTGATCGACCCTGCGCAGCTGTACAATCCCATTCCATTAGACAGTTACCGTACAGAGCTACGTGATTATTTGGCGCGTATTCCTGAAGATGATATGGAACAGCAAATGGAAGCGTTGCGTCAGTTTAAGCAAATTTGTATTTTGCGTATTGCAGCGGCAGATATTGCTGGCGCATTGCCAGTGATGAAAGTGAGTGACCATTTAACTTATTTAGCGGAAGCTATCGTTGATGCGGTGATCAGTCAGGCTTGGTTGCAAGTGTCTGAAAAGTACGGCGAGCCAACGCATGTGAAAGATCGTGAAGGTAAAGGCTTTGCTGTAATTGGCTATGGTAAAGTCGGAGGGTGGGAGCTCGGCTATAACTCCGACTTGGATATTGTCTTCATGCATGACTGCCCAGTCAATGTCTACACTGACGGCAAAAAAGAGATTGATGGTCGTCAGTTCTACCTTCGTTTAGCACAGCGTATCATTCATATTTTCTCCACTCGCACCGCTTCCGGTATTTTATACGAGGTCGATACCCGATTGCGTCCGTCCGGTGCATCGGGTTTGTTGGTTAGTCCAACGGACGCGTTCGACGACTATCAACATCAAGACGCGTGGACATGGGAGCATCAAGCACTTGTCCGCGCGCGCATGATTTATGGTGATGAACCACTGGCAATTGCATTTCACAATACGCGGCATGATGTGCTGTGCAAAGCACGCGATCAAGCTGAACTGAAAAAAGACGTTGTCGAAATGAGAGAAAAAATGCGCGGTCATCTTGGGGGTAAAAAGCCAGGCCGCTTTATGCTCAAGCAAGATGTAGGTGGGATTACCGATATCGAATTTCTCGCTCAGTACCTAGTGCTCAACTATAGTCACGATAAGCCGAAATTGACGCGTTGGTGTGATAATGTGCGCATCTTTGAAACGCTCATTGCGCAAGATGTTATGGACGAAGACCAAGCAATGCAGTTGATACGTGCTTACACGACAATGCGCAACGAAATACACCGCCGAAATCTACTCAATTTAGACGCTGATGTGGTGGAAGATAAGTTTGTTGCCGAAAGGGAGTGGGTAAAACAGGCTTGGAATCAGTGGTTCAGTTAAGACCATATATTTAGCCTCGATAAGGGCTGTGATAAACTCACTTCGATTTAATTTTTGGAGACCAACAATGAAACCAATTCTACCTGATTACAACAGCGCTGGTGTGCTCATCATCGGTGATGTCATGCTAGATCGTTACTGGTATGGCCCAACCGGGCGCATTTCTCCTGAAGCGCCGGTTCCTGTTGTAAAAGTAGAAAACAATGAAGAGCGTCCTGGTGGTGCTGCGAACGTTGCGATGAACATCGCATCACTAGGTGGCCATGCTCACATTGTTGGTCTGACTGGGAAAGATGAGCCTGCAAAAGTGCTGACGGAGACGCTGAGCTCACTCAATGTGAAGTGCGATTTCGTTGCACTGCCTGATTACCCAACGATTACGAAGCTTCGTGTAATGAGCCGTGGACAACAGCTTATTCGTCTCGACTTCGAAGACAAGTTTGAAAACACAGATTCTGCGCCAGTGTTATCTCGAATGGATGCCGCACTGCCAAACGTTAAAGCCGTGATTATGTCTGATTACGCAAAAGGTTCGTTAGAGCATGTTCAGGCATACATTCAAAAAGCGCGCGCAGCAAATATTCCGGTTTTCATTGACCCGAAAGGTGCGGATTTTGAACGCTACCGTGGCGCAACACTTCTTACGCCAAACATGAAAGAGTTCGAAGACGTTGTAGGTAAAGTGAAATCTGACCAAGAGCTAGTAGAGAAAGCACTGGCTTTGGTTGAAGAGTTTGAATTTGAAGCGCTTTTAGTGACACGCAGCGAAAACGGAATGACCTTGATTCGTCGTGGTCAGGAACCGTTCCACCTTCCAACTCAAGCGAAAGAAGTGTACGACGTGACAGGTGCGGGCGACACGGTTATCTCTGTATTGGCAGCGTCTGTTGCCGCAGGCAAATCATTTGAAGAAGCGTGTGCACTAGCAAACGCAGCGGCAGGTGTTGTAGTTGGTAAACTAGGCACGTCAACGCTTTCTGAGATTGAACTAGCAGAAGCGGTACATGGCAGCCAAGACACGGATTACGGTGTGATTTCAGAAAAAGCACTGATCGAAGCGGTGAAAAAAGCACGAGCTCGTGGCGAGAAAGTCGTTATGACAAATGGCTGCTTTGATATTCTGCACGCTGGGCATGTGTCTTACTTAAACCATGCTGCTGAACTGGGCGATCGCCTAATCGTTGCGGTAAATACCGATGAGTCAGTAAAACGCCTTAAAGGCCCTGGTCGTCCGGTAAACCCAACCGATCGCCGCATGGCGGTGTTGGCAGGTTTGGGCGCTGTGGATTGGGTTGTACCATTTAGTGAAGATACGCCGCAGCGTTTGATCTCAGAAGTTCTACCAAGCTTGCTAGTAAAAGGCGGTGACTACAAACCAGAAGAGATTGCTGGTGGTAAAGAAGTCATTGCGGCGGGTGGTGAAGTTCGTGTATTGAACTTTGAAGATGGCTGCTCGACCAGTGAAATCATTAATGCAATCAAAGGCGGTAAGGGCTAAGCCTGCTGTTTGTTAGCATTGAAATGCTATTTGCTCATAAAGGTCGCTAAGTGCGGCCTTTTTGATACTTTTAGTTCAGAGGCACTTTTAGGCTCTGAACTACAAGTAATAAAAAACGCCAGCTGATAACTCAACTGGCGTTTTTTATTTATTAAGACCTGAAGTATTCAGTTAGCGGTTATTTTGCCGCTTTCAAACCTGCATCAACGTCCAAGATGTCTTGTTCGCTTAGCGTACCAACTGCTTGGCGTAGCTGAAGAACACTTAAAATGTAGTCGTAACGAGCGTTCGATAGGTTTTTGTTCGCATCGTATAGACGACGAGTCGCGTCCAGTACATCAACGATAGTACGAGTACCTACATCAAAGCCAGCTTCTGTTGCTTCTAGTGCAGAGCGTGCAGAAATAACCGCTTGCTCATACGCACGTAATGCGCCGATAGAGGCGTTAATGTTGTTGTTTTGTGCGCGAACATCTTTGACTACGCTACGGTACTGTGCTTCAAGATCTTCGCTTGCTGCCACGTACGCGTATTCAGCTTGTTTGGTTTGAGAGGTTACGTTACCACCTGTGTATAGCGGTACAGCAAGGTTCACACCAATATTGAAGTTGTCTGTCGTGTTGTCACGAGAGCTATGAGAAGTATCACCGTAGTTGTAACCACCGTCTAGAGAGAGTGTTGGTAGGTGGCCAGAGCTTGCTAGTGAAATATTGTCACGCGCAATGTCTTGAAGAATACGTGATGATAGCAAGGTCAGGTTTTTGGTTTTTGCTTCATCAATGAGCGATTCAGCTGGTACGGTCGATGGGCTAGCAGTGAAGCGGCCAGTGTCCAAAATGTTGAGATCTTTGTGCTCTTGGCCTGTAATTTCACGCAGTGACTCGTAGCTATTAGTGAGCGCGTTTTCTGCCAACACTTCGTCCGCTAGCACTTGGTCGTACTGAGCTTGTGCGTCATGCACGTCAGTGATTGCAGACAAACCTACTTCAAAACGCTGTTTAGTTTGCTCAAGTTGACGGCCAACCGCGGCTTTTTCTGCACGTACGAAAACAAGATTATCTTGTGCGCGTAGAACTTCAAAATACGCTTGTGACACGCGAAGAATCAGTGCCTGTTGCGTCGCTGCGTAAGTTGCGTCTGCTTGGCGAGCACTTTTCTCAGCAGTATCTAGAGAGATCCAAGATGCGCGGTTGTAAAGTGCTTGTGAAAAGCTAACGCCAGCGGTTAGCGCGTTGCCATCGTTTGATACGTCACTAATTAAATTTGAATCGTATTCAGTATCACCACGAGTTAAATTGTAACCCGCAGTAAGGTTGATCTGTGGTAATAGAGCACTACGGCTTGAGGTGATTGCTTCGAAAGCTTGGTCACGTTGTGCTGCTACACTGAGCAATTGTGGATCATTTTGTTTTGCCAAGTCGTAGATTTCAGCCAAAGAGTCTGCGAACGCAGACGTACTCATGCTACCTAGCGCTGCACTGATAAATAGTGGAAGCAATTTTTTCATTTTCTATTCCCGCGGTCCATAGATTGGTTAATTCTCAGTAGTTTAACTCAATTTGCACGATATTTACTCTAAAGTTTGCACTTTTTTACACGTAATTATCCACTTGTGCAATAAATTTTTAGCAAAGACTTAAATTAATTTGTAACTATTATACAAAAAGTTGAGCCAAGTCCTTTGAGCAAGCGAATAACAATGAGTAAACTACAGGATTCACTCAGAGAGGTGTTGAATGCAACAGCGTGACAAACAACAACAAGATTTTACTTCGCGAGATGTAAAAGTCATCTCGAAAGAAACCTTATTTGAAGGTTTTTTCAAAATGGTGAAATACCGCTTTCAGCATAAGCTATTTGCTGGTGGTTGGAGTGGAGTTGTCGAACGAGAAATGTTCGAGCGTGGTCACGCAGCAGCGATGCTTCCTTATGATCCAAAGACGGACCAGGTCGTAATCATTGAACAGATTCGTATTGGCGCGTTGGAACATGAACACCCTTGGCAGCTAGAAATTGTCGCCGGTATGATTGACCGCGATGAATCTGCTGAAGCTGTAATTCGTCGAGAGGCTGTCGAAGAAGCGGGGATTCAGGTGGGGCGCGTTGTACCTGTTACGTCCTATTATCCTTCGGCTGGTGGTTGCTCGGAAAAGCTAGACGTCTTTGTTGGTGAAGTGGATGCGTCTAAAGCGCACGGCATTCATGGTTTAGACTATGAGAATGAAGATATCCGAGTTCATGTCATGAGTCGTGAAACGGCGTATCAATGGGTGAAGGACGGAAAATTTGAAAATGGTGCGTCGATTATTGCGTTGCAATGGCTGCAATTACACCATCAAGAGTTAAAGTCAGAATGGGGACTATCCCAAACGGTGGAGAGTGAGTAATGGCACAATTGGCTGAAAAACAGAGATATCATGTTGATTTAGCTGGTCTTATGAGAACGTATGAGACCAACTACGCTAAATTGAATGCCTTATTGCCTGCTTCTGCTGAAGTTGGGGATGTACGTTGCTACCAAGCGGCGAACATGGTTTACCAATTGACCGTGAATGAAATCACAAAATACACCACAGTTGTTGAGATATGTCAGAGTGATGAAACGCCAGTGTTTCCTTTACCGACGATGTCTGTCAGGCTTTATCATGATGCGAGAGTAGCCGAAGTATGCTCAAGCGGAGAGTTCTCTCGCATAAAAGCTAAGTATGATTATCCCAATGACCAACTGATGCAGAAAGATGAAAAGCATCAATTAAACACATTCCTCGGTGAATGGCTGACGTTTTGTTTACGAAGTGGTATCAGTAGAACACCACTTGCCTTCAATTGATCGTCACGTCACTAAAGGAAAATAACAAATAACGATATAGTGGACGAATCAGGTTTTCATTTTGCAATCATCTAGTGACAGCATCAAACTTTTACAAATTACGGATACTCATCTGTTTGCTGCCGATGAGGGAAGTTTGCTAAGCGTAAAAACAGTCGATAGCTTCAATGCTGTTGTTGCTGATGTTTTACGCCGCAACGTGGCGTTTGATTACATCTTGGCGACAGGCGATATTTCCCAAGACCATAGTGCAGAATCTTATCAGCGCTTTGCCAACGGCATTGAACCGCTAGAGAAAGACTGCTTTTGGCTACCTGGTAATCATGATTACAAGCCTAATATGGGCAGTGTTTTGCCTTCGCCACAAATCAAAGCCGCAGAGCATGTGTTGCTTGGCGAGCATTGGCAGTTAATTCTTTTAGACTCGCAAGTTGTTGGCGTTCCTCATGGGCGCTTGAGTGATCAGCAATTAACGCTACTCGAAGAAAAGCTAGCCGAACACCCAGAAAGACACACACTTGTTTTGTTGCATCATCACCCGTTACTGGTCGGAAGCGCGTGGCTTGATCAACATACTTTAAAAGATGCCGAAGCGTTTTGGCAGGTTGTCGAGCGTTTTGATAACGTGAAAGGCATTCTCTGTGGTCATGTTCATCAAGATATGAATGTGCTTCACAAGGGCATTCGAGTGATGGCAACACCCTCAACTTGTGTTCAGTTTAAGCCTAACTCGGATGATTTTGCCCTTGATACCACTTCGCCTGGTTGGCGGGAGCTGCAACTACACGCTTGTGGCGATATTACGACCCAAGTAGGTCGGCTTCCTGATGGCCAGTTCCAACCAGACTTCTCTTCTAACGGCTACTAACGCGCCCGAGCTCTCTGTTCGGGCTCGCTTTTTTGTGCGAGATATCTATGAGTAAACCTTCACTTCTTCTCTATATCCATGGCTTTAATAGCTCTCCACTCTCCATTAAAGCGAATGTGATGAGAGCCTACTGCGAGCAACATAGGCCTGATATTAAGGTGATTGTTCCCCAGTTACCTTGTTATCCTCAGCAAGCGGCGAAAATGTTGTTGGATATTATCGAGCAATATAAAGACGACTATAAAATTGGTCTAGTGGGCAGCTCATTAGGTGGTTTTATGTCAACGTGGCTAAATGACAAGTTTGGGTTTAAAGCGGTAGTGGTCAACCCCGCAGTCAAGCCTTATGAGTTGCTAGTAGATTATTTGGGTAAGCAAACTAACCCATATACGCATGAAACCTATACACTTGAAGCTTGTCATATTGACGAGTTAAAAGCTCTTGATGTACAAAGCATCGCGTCGCCACATTCTTTTTGGTTATTGCAACAAACAGAAGATGAGGTTTTAGACTATCGACAAGCGGTAGATAAGTTTGCAGACGCTAAGCAAACAGTAGAACAAGGCGGTGATCACAGTTTTGTAGGCTTTGAGCGTTATCCTGCACAGATTATCGAATTTCTAGAACTGTAATTCGAAAGCGATTGGAAAAGGCTCATAGTTTTTATTGATATATCCAACCGTTTCTTGACATGGGCGGTATGCTTTCCGACTATGTTTTGCCAAAAGATCTTAAGGGTCGAGGACCCTGGCTACTTTGTTATGCATCATGTTTACAAACTCTTAGTGATGTGAACAGGGTGGCTTTTTCGTTTCCTGAGTATGGGTACGCCCATTGGTGATACTCAGGCAACAAGTAAACTTTGAGAATAATTCCGTATTATGACTGAACAATATAATGCTGGTGCCATTGAAGTACTGAATGGCTTAGAGCCAGTACGTCGCCGACCAGGGATGTATACGGATACAGCGCGCCCAAACCATTTGGGCCAAGAAGTTATCGACAACAGTGTCGATGAAGCGCTAGCCGGACATGCCTCAAAAGTACAAGTCATCCTACATGCTGACCAATCACTCGAAGTGATCGATGATGGTCGAGGCATGCCTGTTGATATCCACCCAGAAGAGAAAGTATCAGGCGTAGAGCTAATTCTATGTAAGCTACATGCGGGTGGTAAGTTCTCTAACAAAAACTACCAATTCTCTGGTGGTTTGCACGGGGTAGGTATATCTGTAGTAAACGCGTTGTCAAAACGCGTTGAAGTAACAGTTCGTCGTGATGGTCAAGTGTATGAAATTGCATTTGAACACGGCGAGAAAGTGTCTGATCTGACCGTAACTGGCACATGTGGTCGTCGCAATCGCGGTACCAGCGTACATTTCTGGCCTGATGCGAAGTACTTCGATTCGGCTAACTTCTCTGTGACGCGCTTAGTCAACAACCTGCGCGCAAAAGCGGTTTTGTGTCCGGGCTTAGAAATCACATTAACCGACAAAGTTAATGGCAAAGACTATAAGTGGTACTACGAAGATGGTTTGAAAGACTATCTTGCGGAAGGTGTAAAAGGCTATCCAGTTATTCCTGAAGAACCATTTACTGGTGAGTTCTTGGCGGATACTGAAGCGGCAAACTGGGCGGTAATTTGGCAGCCAGAAGGCGGTGAGATGATCACCGAAAGCTACGTTAACCTGATCCCAACCGCTCAAGGTGGTACGCACGTTAATGGTTTACGCCAAGGCTTGTTGGAAGCGATGCGCGAATTCTGTGAGTTCCGTAATCTATTACCTCGTGGTGTGAAGCTAACGGGTGATGACGTTTTCGACCGCTGTTCTTACGTGCTGTCGGTTAAGATTCAAGACCCGCAATTTGCAGGCCAGACCAAGGAACGTCTCTCTTCTCGTCAAACCGCGGCATTTGTCTCTGGCGTAGTCAAAGATGCGTTCAGCCTTTGGTTGAACGAAAAGCCTCAGCTCGCAGAGCAATTGGCAGAAGTCTGTATCGCTAACGCGCACCGTCGTATGCGAGCGGCGAAAAAAGTCGTACGTAAGAAAGTGGCGTCCGGTCCGGCACTGCCAGGCAAGTTGACCGACTGTTCAGCACAGGACTTAAGTCGCACTGAAATCTTCTTTGTGGAGGGTGACTCTGCGGGTGGCTCGGCAAAACAGGCACGTGACCGTGAATTCCAAGCTGTGATGCCACTGCGTGGTAAGATCTTGAACACGTGGGAAGTCTCTGCCGATCAAGTTCTTGCGTCTCAAGAAGTACACGATATCTCAGTTGCTTTGGGTATTGACCCAGATAGCGACAACCTCGAGAGTCTTCGTTACGGTAAGATCTGTATCCTTGCCGATGCGGACTCGGATGGTCTTCACATCGCAACGCTGCTTTGTGCTCTATTTACTCGTCACTTCCGCGCACTAGTGGAAGCGGGTCATATCTATGTGGCGATGCCGCCTCTGTATCGAATCGACTGCGGGAAAGAAGTGTTCTACGCCCTCGATGATGATGAAAAAGATGGCATTTTAGAGCGCTTGTCGAAGAAGAAAGCCAAAATCAACGTGCAACGATTCAAAGGTCTGGGTGAGATGAACCCACTTCAGTTGCGTGAAACCACCATGGATCCGAACACGCGTCGCTTAGTGCAGTTAACCATTGACGACTCTACGGCGACCATGGAAATGATGGACATGCTGCTAGGTAAAAAGCGTGCAGATGACCGTCGTTCTTGGCTACAAAACAACGGCGACTTGGCAGAGGTGTAACGGATGTCTACAGAAATTACCTACGATGGCGTCGAACAATTGCCAATGCGCAAGTTCACTGAAGACGCTTATCTGAACTACTCGATGTACGTAATCATGGACCGCGCCTTGCCATACATTGGTGATGGCTTAAAGCCGGTTCAACGACGCATCATTTATGCGATGTCAGAGCTTGGTCTCTCTGCATCAGCAAAATACAAAAAATCTGCACGTACCGTTGGTGACGTGCTAGGTAAATACCATCCGCACGGTGATTCAGCGTGTTACGAAGCGATGGTATTGATGGCTCAGCCATTCTCTTACCGCTATCCATTAGTGGATGGTCAAGGTAACTGGGGTGCGCCAGATGATCCGAAATCATTTGCGGCAATGCGTTATACCGAAGCAAAACTGTCTAAGTTTGCTGAAGTATTGCTTGGCGAACTTGGCCAGGGCACGGTTGAATGGCAACCTAACTTTGATGGCACAATGAAAGAGCCACAAATGTTGCCAGCACGTCTGCCTCACATCCTGCTCAACGGTGTAACCGGCATTGCCGTTGGTATGGCAACAGACATCCCACCGCACAACGTTCGTGAAATCGCAGATGCGACTATTCATTTGATCGACAACCCGAAAGCAGAACTGCCGGACGTGATGCAGTATGTCAAAGGTCCAGATTACCCAACAGAAGCAGAAATTATCTCGCCGCAAGCGGATATCGAGAAGATTTACCGCAACGGTCGTGGCAGCATCAAAATGCGCGCGGTTTGGCATAAAGAAGGTTCTGATATTGTTATCACTTCTTTGCCTCACCAAGTATCGGGTGCCAAACTGCTTGAGCAAATCGCTAACCAGATGCGTGCGAAGAAGCTGCCAATGGTTGACGATCTTCGTGACGAATCGGATCACGAGAACCCAACGCGTATTGTTGTGGTGCCTAAGTCAAACCGCGTCGATTGTGACTTGTTGATGAACCATTTGTTCGCATCAACGGATCTTGAGCGCAGTTACCGCGTTAACTTGAACATGATTGGTTTGGATAACCGTCCTCAAGTTAAAGGTCTGGTGCAAATTCTATCTGAGTGGATCGAGTTCCGTCGTACGACTGTGCGTCGTCGTCTACAACACCGCCTAGACAAAGTAATGGCTCGTCTACACATCTTGGAAGGTTTGTTGGTTGCTTACCTCAACCTAGATGAAGTGATTGAGATCATCCGTACTGAAGACGATCCAAAAGCGGTGCTGATGGAACGCTTTGGTATTACCGATATCCAAGCGGATGCAATTTTAGATACCAAACTTCGTCATCTAGCAAAACTAGAAGAGATGAAGATCCGTGGTGAGCAAGACGAGCTAGAGAAAGAGCGTGAGAAGCTAGAACAGCTACTCGGTTCTGAGCGTCGTCTGAACACACTACTGAAAAAAGAAATCAAAGCAGACGCAGAGAAATACGGTGATGACCGTCGCTCTCCAATGGTTGAGCGTGCAGAAGCAAAAGCGCTGACTGAACGTGACCTCGTACCAAGTGAGCCAATCACGGTTGTGCTTTCTGAGAAAGGTTGGATTCGTCACGCGAAAGGCCATGACGTGGATGCCGAAGGCTTAAACTATAAGTCGGGTGATAAGTATTTAGCGCATGCTCGAGGTAAGAGTAATCAGCCTGCGGTATTCCTAGGTAGTGACGGTCGAAGTTACTCTCTGGAATCGCACTCACTGCCTTCTGCTCGTAGTCAAGGTGAGCCGATTACCGGTCGCTTGAATATTACGGCTGGTAGCAGTATTCGCCAAGTCATCATGAGTGAAGAAGATCAGCTGTGGCTGGTGGGTTCAGATGCAGGTTACGGCTTTGTATGTAAAGGTGCGGACTTGCTGTCTAAAAACCGCAGCGGTAAAGCGCTCGTCACTTTACCTGCCAACTCTGAGATCATGACGCCAAAAGAGATTGAAGATTTAGACTCTGATGAAATCTTAGCAATCACTAACCAAGGTCGCATGCTGCTGTTCCCAATCAAAGACTTGCCACAACTGGCGAAAGGTAAAGGGAATAAGATCATCAACATTCCTGCAGCTAAAGCAAAAGAGCGAGAAGAAGTACTATCTCACTTAATGTCTTTACCAAAAGGTGCATCGTTAACGCTGTACGCGGGTAAGCGAAAGTTGGGTCTTAAACCGTCTGACCTTGATAACTTCCGTGGCGAACGTGGTCGCCGAGGTGGGTTATTACCGAGAGGTTTGCAGCGAGTCACTCGCATTGAAGTTGAGCTAGATGATTCCGATACGACGGAAACACCGAGCGATAGCGAGTAACGCACAAATAAAAATCCCAGCCAATGGCTGGGATTTTTTATGCTTCTTGCTTGTCTTCAGCAATGGTGACTTTCAAGGTCATCTCTTTTCCTTTGCGAATGATACCGACGTCCACGGTGGTGCCAGGCCGTAAATCGGTGACGATATCCATAACGCTCTGACGCCCCTGAACCTTATTGCCATCAATACTGATAATGATATCTTGTTTTTGAAAGCCAGCCGCATTGGCTGGGCCATTTGGATCAATACCAAGTACGACAATACCACCTATGTGTTCATTTCCAAGTAGGCGAGCAGTGACCGCATTAATGTCTTGGCCGTCGATTCCAATATAACCACGAATCACGCGGCCATCAGCGATGATTTTCTGCATGATCTTACTCGCTAGCGGCGCAGGGATCGCAAAAGAAATACCGTAAGTTTCTAAGTCTGTCGCTTGCTGAAAAGAGGCGGTGTTAATGCCGACGAGCTCGCCTTGTGTGTTCACTAGGGCTCCACCAGAATTACCTTCATTGATGGCGGCATCGGTTTGAATGAATGCTTGACGACCATCGCTAATAGATGAACGACCTGTGGCAGAAATAATGCCGAACGTTGTGGTTTGTCCAAGGTTGTATGGGTTACCGATGGCTAGTACTACATCGCCCACTTGTGGTTTGTAATTAGAGTTTAGAGGGATTACGGGCAAATTCGAACCTTCGACACGCAGCACGGCTATATCAGTACGTTTATCTGTCCCTACGAGCTGAGCCGCTGCGGCTCTGCCGTCTTGTAATGCCACAACAATTTGATCAGCTTGAGCAACCACATGATAGTTAGTAATGATGTAGCCCTTCTCACTAACAATGACACCTGACCCCAGGCCTTGAGTCGAGAGTTTACTGCGATCATTCTCAACATACTTACGGCTGTAGATGTTTACCACTGCAGGCGCTGCTCTTCGGACCGCTTGATTAAACGTCAACTCGACTGATGCGATATTAACAGGTTGAGGATCAAGCGCGGCAGGAATTACGTTGTTGCGCAAAGATGGAACCGCCAGTAATACCACTGCGGCAGTAGCCAAGCCTAAAAAGACAGAACGTAATAAAAAGCTGAGCATATCCTCTCCATGCGTGAGCGCCAAAATGGCATCGAAGATGAAGAATAGCATTACATTGAAAAATAACAAAAGGGCAGCACGTCATCGCGCTGCCCTTTTCATTAGTTATTGAGCGATAAGGAAAAGTGATCGAGCCTTATCACTCAGTACTATGCATCGAAAACCTTATTTCCTATCACTTTGAAAGTGGTTAACGAATGACAAGATAAATAGTACGTTCACCACGTTGAATATTAAGAGCCAGTACACCTTTGTGTTTCTCTACGATTGTACGAAGCTCGGCAAGGTTTTTCACTCGTTGACGGTTCACACCGATAATAATGTCACCTTGTTGTAATTGATATTGAGCCGCTGGAGAGTTATCTGCAACGCTCGATACTTTAACACCTTGGATTACATCACTTGGTGTTGTATTGCTTAACTCCGCACCTTTGAGTCCCTCATGTAATGTCTCCGCTTTAGCTTTCATATTCGTAGATTCGCCAAGCGTTACATCAAAGGTTTTATTCTTACCATCTCGAACCACACCTAATGTGATTTCTTTACCTGCGCCCAGTGTTGCCACTTTTGCGCGGAGCTCTGAGAAAGTATTAATCGCTTTGCCGTTCACCGATACAATTACGTCACCGGCTTTTAACCCTGCTTTATCGGCTGCGCTGTCCGGTACGACTTGACCAATAAAGGCCCCTTTACTTGACTCGTAACCCAATGCATCAGCTAGCTCAGAGGTTACTTCGCCACCTTGCACACCCAACATGCCGCGTTTGACTTCACCAAACTCTAGAATTTGATCAGTGAGGTTTTTCATCATGTTTGATGGAATCGCAAAGCCAATACCCACATTACCGCCGTTAGGGCCTAAAATCGCAGTATTAATACCGATCAGCTCACCATTAAGGTTGACCAATGCACCACCAGAGTTACCGCTGTTAATTGCGGCATCGGTTTGGATGAAGTTTTCGAAGTTTTCAACGTTTAAGCCACTACGACCAAGGGCTGAAACAATACCCGAAGTCACAGTTTGACCGAGTCCAAATGGGTTACCAATCGCAACCGTAAAGTCACCGACACGCAGTTTGTCGGAATCCGCGACTTTAATCTGCGTTAAGTTTTTCGCTTTCTCTAATTTAAGTAACGCAACATCGGCCATTTCATCACCGCCAACGAGCGTAGCGTCATACTCGCGCCCGTCAAAGAGGCGAACTCGAATCTCATCTGCCCCCTTGATCACGTGGTAGTTAGTGACAATATGGCCTTTCTTCGCATCAATAATGACACCAGACCCTAAACCTCTGAACGGGCGCTCTCGCCTTTGTTCCATAGGAAAGTCTGGGCCAAAGAAAAATTGAAATTGCTCGGGAATGCGGCTGGTTTGTACTTGTTTACCTTCTACAGCAATACTCACAACAGCTGGGGTCACCTTCTCAAGCATTGGTGCCAAGCTAGGTAACTGTTGGCCATCCACATTCAAAGGTAATGCGGCAGTGGCTTGAACTGGGGCAATAATCGAACCCAAACTCAGAGATAGAACGGTGAGCGCAAGCAGTGTTTTTTTCATCCAATAACTCCTCTTGAAACATGTCTGCCAAAAAGAAATATCCGAACGGTTAGTTCACTTTGTTAATAACTAATATAGGGTCTAGTTCGGACAATCAAAAGGGGAGGCAGTGCACACCCAAGTTAGAGCGAAGGTGAGGGGAAAAAGTTCAAAAAAGGGCCGATACAAATGTATCGGCCCTAGATAGAAGTAAGAGAGGATTATGATGCTTTTGCGGTTACCGCTTCGGGAGCATTAATGATTTCTTTCTCTTGATCCTTCAAAAGACCGGTGGCGCCATTAGCGTAGTCTTTTGGTTGTTCGTTAAACTCTGGTTGATCTTCTGCAATGGTTTCAGACGACATTGCCGTTTTCTTATCAAACGGGTTGTCTTGTTCTGGTAAGTTTGGCAAAAGCTCAGAAGAGGTCTTGGCCATATGTTGGTATAGCTTGGTGTAATCTTTACCTAGGGTGTCCAACATTTCTGCGGTTTGTGCAAAGTGATCGACGAGCTCTTGACGTTGTTGCTCTAATTCAAACTTGGCCGCTTCAAGTTCTTTCTGCACAGACTTTTGTTTTTTGTATTCAGGGGTGGTTAGTCTACTAATGACTACGCCTACGATTGTACCGACCAGCAAACCCACAATGGCATAAATCCAAGGCATAACTGCTCCTTATAGTTGTTTTAACAAGTCTTTTACTACTTAGTTACACGCGGTGCTCGTCCATGTTACTATGGCTTGAACAGCCGATAAAGAAAAATAGCAGTATGTCTTCGGGGACTGATAACTACTTCTCTCTATTCTCAAAGTTGACCCCGAGGTAACCCTTTTCTCTATACCTCTATACGACTTAATACGATGACACCACTACAACAATATAAAAAAGACATAGCAGAACACGGGTTTCAGCGTGATGAAGCTCAGTATCAAGCGGTCGTTGCATTAGACAAGCTTTACCATGCTATCGTTGAATTTCAGTCAGCGCCTGTTCCTCAGCTTTCCAAATGGCAAAAGCTAATGGGGAAAAAAATCGACAAGCCTGAACCACCAAAAGGTCTTTACTTTTGGGGTGGGGTAGGTCGCGGTAAAACCTACCTTATGGATGCATTTTTTGATGCTTTACCGACCCAAAGAAAAATGCGCGTCCACTTCCATCGATTTATGTATCGAGTACATGATGAGTTGAAGCTGTTAGGTGATGTCGAAAATCCTCTATCAAAAGTGGCGGATAAATTTAAAGAAGAAGCAGATGTGGTTTGCTTTGATGAATTTTTTGTTTCCGACATTACTGATGCGATGATCCTTGCAACGCTACTTCAAGAAATGTTCAAGCGGCAGATGATCCTAGTCGCGACTTCAAACATCGAGCCGCAGAACTTATATCGTAACGGTTTGCAAAGAGCGCGCTTTTTGCCCGCGATCGATATGATTTTGGCACGTTGTGAAGTGTTGAATGTCGATAGTGGCGTTGATTATCGCTTAAGAACGTTAGAACAGGCTGAAATATACCATTACCCGCTTGATGAGCAGGCTAGCATAAACCTTAACAAATATTATCAGCAGCTGACTGGAGAGCGTCAGTTTGTTGCTCATCAAATCGAAGTTAACCACCGTCAACTAGCGGTGATTGAAGCAAGCGACGGGGTGCTGCATGCGTCGTTTGCTCAGTTGTGTCAAACTGCTCGCAGTCAAAATGACTACATTGAATTGTCTCGTATTTACCACACTGTATTACTGGCAGATGTTCAACAAATGAACCGAAAAATAGATGATGCGGCGAGACGCTTTATCGCGCTAGTCGATGAGTTTTACGAGCGCAATGTTAAGTTGATTATTTCTGCTGAAGTGCCAATGGCCGACTTATATACTGACGGGCAGTTAGAGTTCGAATTTAAGCGCTGTTTGTCTCGGCTTATTGAGATGCAAAGTCATGAGTATCTCGCGCGTGAACATTTGGCCTAGATCCAATGGATTCTTAAAAAAGTGAAGAAAAAATTAGTGATTTGGCGCAAAAAAAGGTGATTTTTTCTTCGCTCTTCTCTATAATCCTGCGACCCACCGTTACTGCAGACCTGATTATCGAAGTTATTTCGAAATTGAAGGTCGAGAGTACCAACGACTCGAAGGGGTGATGACTGGGCTCTTAGACAGTGTGGGAGCACTATTGGGTGTTCCTTTAAAGTTTAAAATTTAATTAACGGGTTATTGTTAGCATGAAAACTTTCGTTGCTAAACCAGAAACTGTAAAACGCGACTGGTACGTTGTAGACGCTGAAGGTAAAACTCTTGGCCGTCTAGCAAGTGAAATTGCATCTCGCCTACGTGGCAAACATAAAGCTGAATACACTCCTCACGTTGACACTGGTGATTACATCATCGTTATCAACGCTGAGAAAGTTGCTGTAACTGGTAACAAAGCTAAGAACAAAGTGTACTACCGTCACTCTGAATTCCCAGGTGGTCTAAAATCTATCACTTTTGAAAAGTTGATCGATCGTAAACCTGAGATGGCTCTTGAGCTTGCAGTTAAAGGCATGCTTCCACGTGGTCCTCTAGGCCGTGCTATGTACCGTAAGCTAAAAGTTTACGCGGGCGCTGAGCACAACCATGTTGCTCAACAACCACAAGTACTAGACATCTAATTGGGGATTTCGAAAATGGCAGAGAATCAATACTACGGCACTGGCCGTCGCAAAAGCTCAGCTGCACGTGTTTTCATTAAACCAGGCAGCGGTAACATTGTAGTAAACAAGCGTAACCTTGACGAATACTTCGGTCGTCCAACAGCACGTATGGTTGTACAACAACCTCTAGAGCTAGTTGAACTAACTGAAAAGCTAGACCTTTACGTAACAGTTAAAGGCGGCGGTATTTCTGGTCAAGCTGGTGCTATCCGTCACGGTATCACTCGCGCGCTTATGGAATACGATGAGTCTCTACGTCCTGCTCTACGCGCAGCTGGCTACGTTACTCGTGACGCTCGTTGCGTTGAACGTAAGAAAGTTGGTCTACGTAAAGCACGTCGTCGTCCACAGTTCTCTAAGCGTTAATTTCCTCTTATCGGGAATTATGCTTTTCAGAGTTACTCTGGAAACTGTGTACCAAAAGCTCGGCTCTATGCCGGGCTTTTTTGTATTTAAAGACATCATACTTGTCTTCAAGCAACGAACAGCCTTCACTTATCATCACACTCCGAGCAAGCCTTCTTATTCGTCCTTCGTCGAAAGGTTGCCAGTGCCGTTTTATATGTGCCTTATTTAATTGCGACTCACCACGCTTTCTCTTGCGATGCAGCATAGATGTATTCATCAGCAAGAATGTCTTTGTATCTTATTCTTCCTGTAATATGTTTTAAAATGACTTACGCTCCTTTTTGAGCATTCTGCGTGCTACAAAATTGAAAATATAAACACAGCAAGCTGAACGCGTAATACGAAATATTTCTCTGTGTAATTAACTGAAAACTACCAAGATAAAAGGTTTTATCCGCTTTCAGCGGGGCTTCTATGTGGTGCTTTCTTGTTACAAATCACATCAATTTTTTATAATTCTGCCGCTTTTGTGACGACGCGAGCGATTTGCCTCACAAATGTTACAAAAAGGTAGCTTTATCTTGTCAAAAAGTAGGGTTTTCTTTATCATTTCCCTCCAATAAATAGAACTAAATTCATTATTTGTTAGCCATGCTCTTATAAGCGGAATAATAACGATCCAAAGGGAGCAAATGGGAGAATGTTTGGATGAGCAACGCGCCTTTAAATAACGGTCGCAGGCGTTTTCTAACCGCTACAACGGCAGTTGTTGGTGGGTTAGGGGCAGTCGCCGTCGCCGTGCCTTTTATCAAATCATGGAATCCGAGTGCTAAAGCCAAAGCGGCGGGCGCACCGGTGGAAGTGGATATAAGTAAAATTGAACCAGGTCAGCTGGTTCGTGTTGAGTGGCAGGGAAAACCTGTATGGATTGTTCGCCGCACTCAAAGCGTTCTGGATAACTTAAAATCGATCGGTGATAAGCTTCGCGATCCACAATCTGAAATGGAGCAGCAGCCTGAGTACGCTCAGAATGAGTTTCGTTCGATTAAGGAAGAGTTTTTCGTCGCAGTTGGTTTCTGTACCCACTTAGGTTGTTCACCAACCTATCTACCTGACTCTTTCTCAGAGCAGGTGCAGGGCGTAAGATCTGGCTTCTTCTGTCCTTGTCATGGTTCTAAGTTCGACATGGCTGGTCGAGTGTTCCAAGGAGTACCTGCTCCGTTGAACCTTGTCGTTCCTAAGCACATGTATTTGAGCGATACCAAGCTCATTGTGGGTGTTGATGAGGGAGATGCATAATGCAAGCAATGTTAGATTGGGTTGAAAAGCGTATTCCTGCAATGAATGCTTATAAAAAGCATTTGTCTGAATACCCAATGCCTAAGAACTTCAACTTTTGGTACCTTTTCGGTTCTCTGGCGATGCTGGTTCTTGTTAACCAAATCCTAACGGGTATTTGGCTAACGATGAACTATGTTCCTTCAGGTGACGGTGCATTTGCGTCTATCGAATACATTATGCGTGATGTAGAGTACGGTTGGCTTCTGCGTTACATGCATTCCACTGGCGCGTCAGCGTTTTTCGTTGTTGTGTATCTTCACATGTTCCGTGGTTTGATCTACGGTTCATACCAAAAACCTCGTGAACTGTTGTGGATCTTCGGTATGTTGATCTTCCTAGTTCTCATGGCTGAAGCGTTCATGGGTTACCTACTTCCATGGGGTCAGATGTCATACTGGGGTGCGCAGGTAATCATTTCCCTGTTTGGTGCTATTCCTGTTATCGGTGATGACCTAACACTTTGGATTCGTGGTGACTACATCATCTCTGGTGCAACGCTAAACCGTTTCTTCGCACTACACGTTATTGCCTTGCCTATTGTTTTGCTTCTTCTTGTTGTTCTGCACGTATTGGCGCTGCACGAAGTAGGCTCAAACAACCCGGATGGTATCGAAACTAAGCTGCCAAAAGGCTCAATGGGCGACGATTACAAAACGCAATTCAAGTTCCACGATTACTACACGAAGAAATATGACATCATTGATTCGATTCCTTTCCATCCGTACGGCACGGTTAAGGACTTGGTCGGTGTTGCTGGTTTCTTGTTCTTCTTCTGTTACGTGCTGTTCTTTAACCCAGAAATGGGTGGGTACTTCCTTGAGCCGCCTAACTTTGAAGCTGCAAACCCATTGAAGACACCAGAGCATATTGCTCCGGTATGGTACTTCACGCCGTTCTACGCAATCCTACGTGCGGTTCCAGACAAACTATTAGGTGTTATCCTAATGGGTGCGTCAATTGCAGTGCTGTTTGTTCTACCTTGGTTGGATCGTTGTAAAGTTCGTTCATACCGTTACCGTAGCAAACTTCATCTATTGAATATTGTACAGTTCACTATCGCCTTTATCGCTCTAGGTATTTTAGGTGCGTTACCAGCGACACCAACGTACACACTACTATCTCAGATCTTTAGCTTGTGTTACTTCATGTTCTTTGTGTTGCTGTTCTTCTACAGCAAAAATGAAGCAACCAAACCATTACCAGAGAGGGTGACATTCAAATGAAGAAGTGGATTGTAATTCTATTTGCTATGTTGCCATCACTAGCGATGGCAGCTGGGGCCAATGTTCCGCTGGATAAAGCGAATGTTGACCTTACGGATAAAGCTTCGCTACAAAACGGCGCGAAGTTGTTCATGAACTACTGTTTTGCTTGTCACTCTACGCAATACCAGCGTTACGAGCGTGTAGCAACAGACTTGGAAATTCCAACAGACTTAATGAAAGAAAACCTGATTTTCAATCCTGAAGCGAAAATCGGTGATCTAATGGTCAATGCTATGCCACCGAAGCAAGCGGCAAACTGGTTTGGTGCTCCACCACCAGATCTTACGTTGGTTGCACGAGTTCGTGGTGCTGATTGGTTATACACTTACTTACGCTCTTTCTATGTTGATCCATCTCGTCCATTCGGCGTGAACAACATCGTCTTCCCGAGTGTTGGTATGCCGCATGTGCTTGAAGAGCTACAGGGCATCCCGACGCCTATTTACGATACGAAAATCGTAGATGGCGAAGAAGTACAAGTTGTTGTTGGTACTGAAACCGATGGCACGGGTGAGCTGAGTGAAGGCGAATATGACAAAGCGGTTGGCGATCTCGTTAACTTCTTAGTTTATTCAGGTGACCCAGTGCAGCTTGAGCGTCACGCTCTAGGCTGGTGGGTAATGGGCTTCTTAGTGCTTCTAACCATCGTTGTTGTGATGCTCAAGAAAGAGTATTGGCGCGATGTGCATTAATTGTGCTAAAATACCGTGCTAATTCCCAATTTTAATTGATGTACAATGGAGGCTTAGCCTCCATTGTTTTTATTTGTAAGTGTACTGGAGGGCTCCATGGCTGTAGCTGCCAATAAACGTTCTGTGATGACTCTTTTCTCAAGTGCATCAGATTTGTATAGCCATCAGGTTCGCATTGTACTAGCTGAAAAAGGCGTAAGTGTTGAAGTTGAGCTTGTTGACGAAGCAAACCTTCCTGCTGAGCTTGTTGAGCTAAACCCATATAAATCAGTGCCAACTCTTGTTGACCGTGAGCTAGCTCTTTACGATTCAAAAATCATCATGGAGTACTTGGACGAGCGTTTCCCTCATCCACCTCTAATGCCGGTTTACCCTGTTGCTCGTGGCAACAGCCGCTTGATGATGTACCGTATCGAACGCAACTGGTATTCACTCGCTGAAAAAGTGATGAAAGGTAATGCGGAAGAATCAGAAAAAGCACGCACAAAGCTGCGTAATGATCTTCTGACGTTAGCGCCAATTTTTGCTGAATATGAGTACTTCATGAGCGAAGAATTCAGCTTGATCGATTGTTACCTAGCTCCACTATTGTGGCGTTTGCCTCAACTTGGTATCGATCTTGTTGGCCCTGGTTCAAAAGAAATCAAGGTATACATGAACCGCGTATTTGAACGTGATTCGTTCCTTGCTTCTTTGACTGAAGCTGAACGTGAAATGCGCCTAGTTCGTTAAGCGATTTAAAACACGTTATGGATATTGCAAAAATGACTGCTCGCCGCCCGTATATGCTTCGCGCATTTTACGACTGGTTAGTAGACAATGACTTGACTCCTCACTTGGTTGTGGATGCAACAATGCCAGGGGTGCGTGTCCCGGTTGAATTTATTCAAGATGGTCAAATTATTTTGAATATTGCGCCACGTGCAGTGGGTAATCTTGAGTTAGGTAATGATGCGATTACCTTCCATGCTCGCTTTAGCGGTCGTCCGCACTCAGTGATTGTGCCTGTGTATGCTGTTCAAGCTATTTATGCACGTGAGAATGGTGCTGGTACTATGTTTGAACCAGAAGAAGCGTACACTCACATCGAAGAAGAAGCGATGACCGAGGAAGAATCATCCCCATCGTTCACAACGGTTAGCGATGAGCCTTCTGAGTTAGTTTCTGATTCAGATGCCGAAGAGGACGATGCTCCTCGACCAAAAGGCAAACCAAGCTTAAGAGTGATTAAATAATAAAAAAGCAGCGTAACGCTGCTTTTTTCTTTTTAACTTTTGTTGAAGGTGATTTCAAGCCAAGCTTTGGAAATTACTCACTAATCGTAAAGACTTCGACGTTCTCTTCATTTTCTGTGCTTGCCTCACTTTCTATTGTTTGTACACCGTCACTCGGTAAGTCCACTTCAACAGGCTCCATTTCGCCGTATTGGAACCCTTTAATGACTTGTTTTACGCCTGAGATATTACGTGCGATTTCTGTCGCTCGATCGCCTTGCTCTGGCGTGACATAACCAAACAGAAAAACGTCGCCATCTTCGGTGATCACTTTAACCTTAACACCATTAAGCTCAGAATCAGTAAGCAAAGCTGACTTTACTTTGGTTGTGATCCAGCTGTCATTGCTAATCTGGGTAACAGTGAGTGGCTCTTTTTGTTTGATTTGATTGTGTATGACTTTTACACCACTAACTTCTCGAGCCCTTCGCTCTAAAGCAAGGATAAGGTCTTGTGTCGGAGCTTGTCCCATAAGGACTACAGTCCCATTATATGAACTGGCAACGACACGAACTTCACCTTTAAACGGTGCTTTATTGCCGATCGCCGCAACTTCGAATTCGATGTTATTGTCCTGCCAGATTTGTTTTGTCGTGCGTGTGTCCGTGACAATATTCGCTGTGGTTGCTGCACCTGCGATAAACAAACCTGCGCAACCACTTAAACTCAATGCTGTTAATAAGATAACAAGGCTACGTATCATAATTCTGACTCTCAGTCTTGGTTACTCTTCGTGAGCAGGGAAAAGCACTTGGTCAATAAGATCACAAAGGCAATGGAGTGTTACCATATGTACTTCGTGAATACGTGCAGTGCGGTGTGATGGAATACGAATTTCGACGTCGTTCTCACCGAGCAGTCCTGCCATCTCTCCGCCATCTTTTCCTGTTAGCGCGATAATCGTCATGTCTCGAGTTACGGCTGCTTCCATCGCTTTGATAATATTTTTACTGTTACCGCTAGTCGACATGGCAAGCAAAATGTCGCCTGGTTGACCAAACGCTCGTACCTGTTTTGAGAAGATTTCCTGGTAGTGGTAATCGTTGGCCACTGCGGTTAGGGTGGTATTATCGGCGGTTAAGGCCATTGCTGGTAGGCTAGGGCGCTCAGTTTCAAAACGGTTTAAAAGACAAGAAACAAATTGTTGAGCGTTTGAAGCACTGCCGCCATTACCACAACATAAAATTTTATTGCCATTAAGCAGGCTCGACACCATCGCTTGAGCTGCATGAGTAATGGCATCAGGCAGCGCCTCTGCTGCTGCGATTTGAATTTGAATACTTTCTGTAAAGCTGTCTTTAATGCTGTCTAGCATCGCTTATCCTTCAGAGATTGCGTTTTCTATCCAGTTGATATCTCGCCCATTATCATGAATGGCGATGACATCAAATCGATAATCGATATTGTGTTTTAAGCGCTTTTGTTGGCTAAGCCAAACTTGTGCGGTTTTGACTAGCTTGCGCATTTTAGCGTGCGTCACCATTTCTGCTGCCGAGCCAAAGTGATTGTTCTTACGGTATTTGACTTCAACAAACACAATAGTTTCACCTTGTTGGAAGATTAAATCAATCTCACCGACCTTAGTCAGAAAATTTTGTTCAATAAAGTTTAAGCCCTGGCGTTGTAAATATTGCTTCGCCAGAGCTTCATATTGATTTCCGATTTGGCGCTTGCTAAAGAGCCCCACGCTCAGCCCAGCTTAGCTCACGCTGTACAACACAATTATTGTCGATACTTAAAATACCGGTTTGGCCGCCAACTGAGTAGCCCGGAACGACCTTCATTTGTGGCAGCTCCCCAATCAATTTATACGCATCCATACCCAGTGCTTTCAAACGTTTTTCCATGTTAGATTGCTCTGACCACAACTCGTTCATTTCAGCGGTCACGCTAGGGTCTGGGTCAATCAGTAATGGGATATCGCTGTAGATGATGCCTGTTAGATCTTCGTAAGTCGCGCCGCCACTGTTGCTACGCGAGCTAGAGAAAATTTGAGGAGCTTTGGCGTCTGGGTTAATCGCTACCTCAATAAATGGCTTGATCAAAGTCAGTTCCGTGCTTCTAGCAACAATATAAACCGCATCGACATCACGACGGCTACGTGGCTGTGTTTCAAGCTTGATACGCATTAGTGATTGCATCTGAGCAATACGTTGTTTGCTTTCTTGCAGACCAAATACTTCATTGATGTCTTTTTGAAGTTGGCGCTTGTCGCCAAAATAACTTGCTGCGACTTTATTAGAGCTGTACTTGCGCCATTCTTTGTTGAACGCTTCAGTTACGCGCTCACCAAAGCTGCCCTTTGGTGCCAGGATCAGAGGGAAGTTATAGCCTTCGCTGAACAAGTGTTTCGCTGCTTGTGCGGCTTCTTGTTCTGGTGATAATGCCAAGTAGCAAATATTGCTATCTGGTTGCACATCTTCGGGAATATTTAGCGCAAGGGCTGGAATCGTAGGACCATTTTCTGAGCCATCCATGGTTGTGTGCAATAGCTCAACGTTTTCTTTTTCTAGGGGACCAACAACAAAGTCGATGTTTTCATTGATCAAACGTTGTTTAATTTGGTCGGCGTTATACGCATTAGTGTCTATTACCGTGAGGGTAGCGCTTGGATCACGGTTACGATCATTCATCATCGCAAACACAAAACCATCACGAATTAATTGCGCTTGTGGCGAGAATTTACCAGTAAGCGGCAGTAACAAAGCGGTGTTGTTTGGTTTAACGATGTCTAGAGAGAGAATGTTTTGAATCTCTTCTGGTGTGTAGATAGCGGCTGGGTGCGATGGGTTCTCGTTTAACCAGCGTTCTAGGGTATTTTTTAGTTGAGATAAGTTGCCCGACAACGTTTTCGCATAAATAGCGAGTTGTAGCCAACCATCCAAAACATCTTCATTTGGCTCTGTTTCTAATGAGGTCAGTTCGTACTCGGAATAGCTGCCAAAGTTCATCCAAATACGGCTAGAAATCTCTCTCTGCTCCGCGGACGATGCATATTGGCTAAATGCAACCAGTTGGCGGTTTGCCTCAAACGCTTGGTTAAGACCTTGATAAGCGTCGGCACGCATCAAGTAATAGTCTTTCCATTGCTCATTTGGTAACTTCCACCAAGGTTTAAAATTCAACAATTGCAGCAACTGAGAGTAATTACCCTGTTTTTGCTGTATGGTCGCACGCGCTAGTTGCCACTCTGCTTGCTGAACTTCGGTTAACTGTTGACGAGCCAGGCGCTTGATCAACATTTCTGCTTGATCAAACTGGTTTGCTTGAATCGCGGCTTTGGTTGCCATGATCAACCAGTCATTTTGTAAACTGCCTTCCGTGCTATCAGCTTGGATCATATAGTTCTGAACAGACTGAGTAGGCTCAAGTGTTACATCAACGCCATCAGGCTGTCTTGGACCTGAAGAACAGGCGGCGAGCGTAATTGCTAGTGCAACAGGAGTAAGTATGCGTGGTACACTGAGTCTCTTATGGTTAATCATTGCCGTGAGTTCTCTATAATTTTGTACAAAATTGTCTCTATATTAATCGTTGAAGTGATGGTAAACAAATGACAGATAAAAATAAGTTGCCGAATGAGGGGCCAACTCTCTATATCGTACCGACTCCAATCGGAAATTTAGCGGATATCACCCAACGTGCTATCGAAATTCTGTCGACTGTGGACATCATTGCCGCTGAGGATACTCGACATACGGGCAAATTACTGTCTCACTTCAATATTCAAACCAAAACTTTTGCTCTACACGACCACAATGAGCAGCAAAAAGCACAAGTTTTGGTAGAAAAGCTGCTTTCCGGTCAGTCTATCGCATTAGTTTCTGACGCTGGTACGCCACTTATCAGCGACCCAGGATACCATTTGGTGACAAAATGTCGTCAAGCGGGCGTTAGAGTTGTGCCTCTTCCAGGTGCTTGTGCGGTCATTACGGCGTTAAGTGCCTCTGGCTTGCCATCGGATCGCTTTAGCTTCGAAGGTTTTTTACCACCGAAAAGCAAAGGTCGTAAGGATAAATTCCTAGAGATTGCTTCGGTAGAGCGTACGTGTATTTTTTACGAGTCACCGCACCGTATTTTAGACTCTCTACAAGACATGTTAGACGTTCTTGGCCCAGATAGAGAAGTTGTGTTGGCAAGAGAGCTAACAAAAACCTTTGAAACCATTCAAGGCATGCCGTTAGGTGAGCTGATTGAATGGGTGAAAAGTGACGATAACCAACAGCGTGGTGAAATGGTATTGTTGGTACATGGCCATCGTGAAACAACAGACGACTCACTACCTGAAGATGCTTTACGCACGTTAGGGATTTTGACCAAAGAGCTGCCTTTGAAAAAAGCAGCTGCTTTGGTGGCAGAAATACATAACTTGAAGAAGAATGCGCTATATAAATGGGGCTTAGAAAACTTAGACTAAGTGCCGCTAGCGAGATAAATGGTCAATGAGGGCTGATGTGTAGGCATCGGCCTTTTTATTATCTATTTTTGGCGCTTTGACTAAAAAGTCATCACTTGGTGCATTCATTTCATCATATCTGTGATCTAACTAGACTCTGAAGTGAGAACTCTATACAATCCGCCCTCGGAGCTGACTGGGTAGTCGCTGCTTTGTTGATGTCCTTCGGGAGACTGACGTCGAAGTCCCTTTGGGAGACTGACGTTGACGTCCTTCGGGAGACTGACAAAGGGGAGGAAAGTCCGGGCTTCATAGAGCAAGGTGCCAGGTAACGCCTGGGGGGCGCAAGCCTACGACAAGTGCAGCAGAGAGAAGACCGCCGATGGCCCGTAAGGGTACAGGTAAGGGTGAAAGGGTGCGGTAAGAGCGCACCGGACGACTAGCAATAGTTCGTAGCAGGGTAAACTCCACCTGAAGCAAGACCAAATAGGCCTCCACATTGCGTTGCTCGCGTAAGGAGGCGGGTAGGTTGCTCGAGCCAGTGAGTGATTGCTGGCCTAGACGAATGGCTACCGCCGCGCAAGCGGAACAGAACCCGGCTTATGTGTCGGCTCCACCTATTCGAGACCCATCTCTACTTCGGTAGTGATGGGTTTTTTGCATTTAATTGACGCAAACTATGTCATTACCAATAAACTTGGCGTAAATCACGTCTAACTTTAGACTTGTGGTGGCGATGATGTAGGAAATCAGTACACTAAAGAATCGCTTCAAGATCATTCAACGAGAAAGCTATGACCGAAACCTTCCAACATATTTCCGTGTTATTAAATGAATCCATTGATGGCTTAGCTATCAAACCAGACGGCGTCTATATTGATGGAACATTTGGCCGTGGCGGTCACAGCCGGACAATTCTATCTAAACTCGGTGAAAATGGCCGACTGTACAGTATCGACCGTGACCCTCAAGCGATCGCTGAGGCAGGAAAAATCAATGACCCTCGCTTCACCATTATTCATGGTCCATTTTCTGGTATTGCTGAGTATGCTGAAGAGTATGGGCTAGTTGGAAAAGTGGATGGTGTTCTGCTGGATTTAGGCGTTTCTTCTCCTCAGTTAGACGACGCAGAGCGTGGCTTTAGCTTTATGAAAGATGGTCCGCTAGATATGCGTATGGACCCGACATCAGGTATTCCAGTATCTCAATGGTTGATGGAAGCAGACCTCGATGATATCACTTGGGTCATTCGCGAGTTTGGGGAAGATAAACATGCGCGCCGTATTGCAAAAGCGATTGTTGCTTACCGTGAAGACGAAGAAAATGAGCCAATGGTTCGCACTGGTCAGCTGGCAAAATTGATTTCAGATGCCGCACCGAAAAGTTTTAAAGAGAAAAAACACCCTGCGACTCGTGCTTTCCAGGCTTTTCGTATTTACATCAACAGTGAGTTAGAAGAAATTGATACGGCACTTAAAGGCGCGGCGAGCATTCTGGCTCCTGAAGGCCGTTTATCTGTGATTAGCTTTCACTCTCTGGAAGACCGTATGGTCAAACGTTTTATCCGTAAAGAGAGCAAAGGGCCTGAAGTGCCACACGGTATTCCAATGACGGAAGAGCAAATTCGTGCTCTTGGTAGTGCGAATATGAAAGCGGTGAGCAAAGCGATTAAGCCAAGCAAACAAGAAATTGAAATGAACCCTCGCTCGCGCAGCTCTGTGTTAAGAATTGCGGAAAAGCTTTAATTATTATGACGAAATCCACTCCTAATCTTGCTAAGTTGATTGCAACAGATCTCCTCACTGTTGGTCGCTGGCCATTACTGTTGTTGCTATTGATCGTGGCATCGGCAATGGGAGTGGTATTTGCTACCCACCATGCGCGTCAAGCGATTACCGAGAAAGACCATACGTTGGTTGAACGAGAACGATTAGATAGCGAATGGCGTAACTTAATGTTGGAAGAAACTGCCCTCGCGGAACACAGTCGTGTTCAAGACCTTGCCAAAAAAGAACTTGAAATGAAACGACCTGATGGCGATAAAGAAGTGGTTGTCACGCTCAAATGATTAGAAAAAAATCCAACACGAAACAAGCCAATAAGCGTAAACCTGTAGCAAAAGAGAAAGCGGCTACGGGGGATAAGAAAACCGATAACAAAGCAGTGAAAGTGGCGGTCGAAGAATCTTTCTTGATTCGTTGGCGCTTCCATCTATTACTGTTTTTTGTTTTTTGTGCATTTGCCCTTTTGGTGGCACGCGTAGCCTACATCCAAATCATTGAGCCAGATAACCTGATTAAACAAGGTGACCTACGTTCGGTTCGTGTTAAATCCATTCCTTCTGCTCGCGGTATTATTTCGGATCGAAATGGTGAGCCGCTTGCTGTCAGTGTACCGGTTGAGGCGGTTTGGGCAGATCCTGCCACGATATTTAAAGAAAACGCGTTAAGCCAGACCAAAAGTTGGCATGCATTAGCGGATGTTCTTGGTATTGACCGACAAGGGTTAATAGACAAAATCAAGCGCAATGAAAAACGCCGCTTTATCTACTTGCAGCGCCAGGTCAGTCCGGCCATGGCGAACTATATTCGTGAGTTAAAGCTGCCAGGTGTTGGCCTTAAGTCGGAATCTCGTCGTTATTATCCTGCAGGTGAGGTTAGTGCTCACTTAGTCGGTGTGACAGGCATTGACGGGCATGGCCTAGAAGGTGTGGAGCGTAGCTACGATGAGTGGCTCACTGGCGCGGCGGGTAAGAAAACTATTCGTAAAGATCGTTATGGTCGTGTTGTGGAAAACATTGCTTGGCAAGACAAGCAAGAAGGTAAATCACTTCAGTTAACCATCGATCAGCGCCTACAGGCGATTGCGTATCGTGCGATTAAGCAAGCCGTTGCGGACCACCGCGCCACTTCAGGTTCCGTTGTCATGTTGGATGTAAAAACGGGCGCCGTATTGGCCATGGTTAATGCTCCTTCTTACAACCCTAACAATCGTAGCGATTGGCAAAGCTATCAAATGCGTAACCGAGTGATCACGGACTCAATGGAGCCTGGTTCGACCATTAAGCCTTTCGTTATTTTAGCCGCCTTAGAAAATGGGATAGCCGATAAAGATACCATCGTAGATACCGGTAATGGTGTCCTACGTTTAGGTGGTAGTCGAGTCAGAGATGTCTCTCGCGTAGGCAAAGCGAGCTTGACCACGATCCTTAAAAAGTCGAGTAATATCGGTGTGACGAAGCTAGCAATGCAAATGCCGGTAGAGGCGCTTCTTGGGCTGTACAGTTCAGTGGGTTTTGGTGAGCTTTCTGGCCTAAACCTAGTTGGGGAAGTGACGGGTATTTTTCCTACACGAACTCGTTGGTCGCCAATTGAACGCGCCACGATTGCGTTTGGTTATGGTCTATCAATTACACCAATCCAGCTAGCCCATGCTTATGCGACGCTTGGAAACCTTGGCAAATACGAGCCTATTCATATTATCGAAAGCAATGATCATGACATGTCACGTCAAGTGGTGAGTGCGAAGTATGCGCGTCAAGTATTAGACATGTTGGAAACCGTAACTCAAAAAGGGGGCTCGGCTCGCAGAGCGGCAGTTCCTGGTTATCGAGTGGGAGCGAAAACAGGTACATCACGTAAAGCTTCTGCCGGTGGGTACAGCGATGAGTACATCACCTACACGGCTGGGCTTGCTCCGGTTAGCGATCCGCGAATTGCTTTAGTAGTGATCGTAAACGAGCCTCAAGGTGATGACTACTATGGTGGTTCGGTAGCGTCTCCTGTCTTCTCTGAAATCATGAAAGGCGCGCTACAAATACTCAATGTTGCACCTGACGAAAACAAATTCCAACAGTAAGCCCTGTGGTTTACTGAGCAAACAAAATTAAGAAAACCTGAGCCAAAGCTCGGAGAACAAATATGACTAAAGCCATCAGTATGGACGTGCTGCTTTCCCCTTGGGTGGATTGCCCTAGCTTATCGTCCGTTCTTGTTTCTGAATTGGAGCTCGACAGCCGAAGAGTTCAACCTGGAACCACGTTTGTAGCAGTGATTGGCCATGTTGTGGATGGGCGTAAATTCATTGCCTCTGCAATTGAGCAAGGTGCAAATGCAGCCCTGGCGCAAGCCTGCGATGTCAAAATACATGGTACGGTGGAAATCATTGATGATGTTCCCGTCATTTACATCGATAGGTTGGACCAACGTTTATCCGCAATTGCTGGAAAGCTCTATGCTTACCCTAATATGGATTTGATTGGTGTCACCGGCACCAACGGCAAAACCACCATTACCCAGTTAATAGCGCAATGGCTAGAACTGCTTGACCATAAAGCGGCGGTAATGGGAACAACAGGAAATGGCTTCCTCAATAACTTGCAACAAGCTGCGAATACAACGGGGAATGCCGTTGAAATTCAGAAAACGCTCTCCTCTCTCGCAAATCAACAAGCCACATACACCGCGCTAGAAGTATCTTCTCATGGCCTGACGCAAGGTCGTGTCAAAGCATTATCATTTGCGGCGGGCGTGTTTACTAACTTAAGTCGTGACCACTTAGATTATCATGGCACGATGGAAGAGTATGCCAATGCAAAGCTTGGGTTGTTCACGCAACACCAATGTGAACGTGCCATTATCAATGTTGATGATGAAGTAGGTCATCAATGGGCGTCGCAGTTAAGTAATGCGATCGCTGTTTCGCTCAAGGCGAACACTGAATTTGAAAGCGCAATTTGGGCGACGGAAGTCAGTTACGCGGAGTCAGGGATTACTATTAAGTTCGATGGTAAGTTTGGCTCAGGTAAATTGCACGCGCCATTGATTGGTGAGTTTAATGCAACCAACTTAATGCTCGCTTTTGCGACCTTATTAAGCTTAGGTAAAGAGAAACAAGCGTTACTCGAAACCGCAGGTCAACTGCAACCTGTACTCGGCCGAATGGAGTTATTCCAAACTGAGGATCGTGCCAAAGTCGTGGTCGATTATGCCCATACTCCTGATGCTTTAGAAAAAGCGCTGCAAGCTTTACGAGTTCATTGTGAAGGCCAGCTGTGGGCTATTTTTGGCTGCGGGGGTGATCGCGATGCAGGTAAGCGCCCGATGATGGCGGAAATTGCAGAGCGACTAGGTGATAGAGTGGTGTTGACTGACGACAATCCACGCAGCGAAGATCCGGTTCAGATTGTGAAAGATATGTTAGCTGGGCTGTCAAAACCTGCTGAAGCGATTGTTCAGCATGACCGCTTCAAAGCACTGTCTTATGCCATTGAAAATGCTTCGCCAAACGACATTATCTTGTTAGCAGGGAAGGGCCATGAAGATTATCAGATTCGTAATGGCGAAACGATTCATTACTCCGACCGCGAGTCCGCAATGCAACTTTTAGGATTGACCTCATGATCAAAGTAACGTTATCTCAAATTGCAGACATCACTCGTGGCGAGCGATTCGGCGACGATCTACTTATCGACGCGGTTTCTACTGATACACGAACGATTGATCGTGGGGCTCTATTTGTCGCGTTAGTAGGGGAGCGCTTTGACGCGCACAACTTTTGCCAACAAGCGGTAGATGCAGGTGCCGGTGCTTTACTCGTAGAAAAACGCTTAGATGTGAATGTGCCGCAAATTGTGGTGTCGGATACCAAACTTGCATTGGGTGAGTTTGCTTCTTGGGTGCATCAAGCATGCAAAACACCTACCGTTGCCATCACCGGAAGTTGCGGTAAAACGACCGTAAAAGAAATGGTTGCGAGTATCCTGCAATTGAAAGGCAAAGTGTTATTCACTGCGGGTAACTTCAATAATGATATTGGTGTTCCGTTGACATTATTGCGCTCACAGCAGGATGATGATTATGCCGTGATTGAGCTTGGTGCTAACCATATAGGTGAAATTGCTTACACGACTCAGTTAGTAAAACCAGATATCGCGTTAGTGAACAATGTAGCCGCCGCTCACCTTGAAGGCTTTGGTTCTATTGATGGCGTGAAACAAGCCAAAGGTGAAATCTACCAAGGCCTTTCAGCTGGTGGTATTGCGATTGTTAACCTAGACAGCAATGGTGAAGCCAAGTGGGATGAAGTGTTAGCAGATAAGAAAGTCATTACTTTTTCACAAAGTAATACTGATGCAGACTTCTTCGCTTCTAACATCGTATTGAACGCCGCAGGTGAAGCAAGCTTTGACTTACATATCGCAGCAAGCTCACAAGAAATTGAACTGTCTCTGGGTATTATAGGTCAACACAACGTTGCGAATGCGATCGCTGCTTCTATTATTGCGTTACAAATGGGCGCCACATTAGAAGAGGTTCGTGCTGGCCTTAAACATTTGAACAAAGTGAAAGGTCGCGTCGAGGTTGAAGCGCTGAGCGAAAAGATAAAATTGATTGACGACAGCTACAACGCGAGCGTGCCAGCCATGAAAGCGGCAGTTGATTTATTGGCCGCTTTCCCAGGTCAACGCTGGCTGATTTTAGGTAATATGGCGGAATTGGGCGAGGAAAGTCTTGCACTTCATCGTCAAGTCGGGGAACATGCTGCCCCACAAAAATTTGAACATGTTCTCACATATGGTGCAGACGCCAAGGTGATCAGTGATCTTTGCCAAGGCATTCATTTTGAGACGCACCAAGAGATGATTGAATACATCAAGCAGCATCTAGACCAAGCCGTTCCTGAAAACCATACGATATTGGTGAAAGGAGCGAACGGTGCACGTATGTTTGAAGTCGCTGCTGCTTTGAAGGAGTATTATTAATGATTATTTGGCTTGCCGAGCTGCTACAGCCATACCTGTCTTTTTTCCGATTGTTTGAATACTTGTCTTTTCGAGCAATCCTAAGCGTATTAACCGCTCTAGGTCTGTCATTATGGATGGGACCAATCATGATCAAGCGTTTGCAAATGCTGCAAATTGGTCAGGTAGTGCGTAACGAAGGTCCTGAATCTCACTTTAGTAAGCGTGGTACCCCAACAATGGGCGGTATCATGATCTTAGCGGCCATCTCAATCACGATTTTGCTATGGACAGACTTATCCAACCCTTACGTATGGGCGGTACTGACAGTCTTACTTGGCTACGGTGCGGTCGGATTTGTTGATGATTATCGTAAAGTGGTGCGAAAAAATACCGATGGCTTGATCGCGCGTTGGAAGTACTTCTGGCAGTCGTTGATCGCGTTTGTCGTCGCTTTCGCATTGTATGCTTACGGTAAAGACACAGCAGCAACTCAGCTAGTGGTGCCATTCTTTAAAGACATCATGCCGCAGCTTGGTTTGATGTATATCATTCTGACTTACTTTGTCATTGTAGGTACAAGTAACGCGGTCAACCTGACTGATGGTCTAGACGGTTTGGCAATCATGCCAACGGTTCTTGTTGCAGCAGGCTTCGCGGTTATTGCATGGGCGACCGGTAACGTTAACTTCTCTGAATACCTTCATATACCATACTTACCACATGCTTCTGAGTTAGTTGTCGTATGTACAGCAATCGTAGGTGCAGGCCTTGGTTTCTTGTGGTTTAACACGTACCCAGCACAAGTGTTCATGGGCGATGTGGGCTCACTAGCGCTTGGCGGTGCATTGGGCACCATTGCTGTTCTAGTTCGTCAAGAGTTGGTGTTGGTGATCATGGGTGGCGTATTTGTAATGGAAACGCTATCAGTCATCCTGCAGGTAGGTTCTTACAAATTACGTGGTCAGCGCATTTTCCGTATGGCACCAATTCACCACCACTACGAATTGAAAGGTTGGCCAGAACCTCGCGTAATCGTGCGCTTCTGGATTATTTCTATGGTTCTTGTTCTGATTGGTCTTGCGACATTGAAAGTGCGTTAATCGCGCTTTCCAAGAATAAGATTTACAGTGTGATCAAATATGGAACGTTGGCAAAACATACATAGTGTTGTCGTCGTAGGGCTCGGTATTACCGGGCTCTCTGTCGTTAAACACCTAAGAAAAAATCAGCCACAACTTGTGGTCAAAGTCATTGATACTCGTGTAAACCCTCCAGGTGCAGAGCGCTTGCCGGAAAGTGTTCAACTGCATAGTGGTGGTTGGAATACAGACTGGCTTTCTGACGCGGATCTTATCGTGACCAACCCTGGTATTGCGCTAGCGACACCAGAGATCCAAGCCGTATTAGCAAAAGGTACGGCAGTAGTAGGTGATATCGAGTTATTCGCTTGGGCGGTGCAGAAACCGGTGATTGCGATTACGGGCTCAAACGGTAAGAGCACAGTAACCGACCTCACAGGTGTGATGGCTAAGGCTGCAGGTTTGGATGTTGGCGTTGGTGGTAACATCGGTGTGCCTGCACTGGATTTGTTAGAACAAGACGCAGACCTATATGTACTCGAACTCTCGAGCTTCCAGTTAGAAACGACGTCAAGCTTAAAGCTCAAAGCCGCTGCGTTTCTGAATCTTTCTGAAGATCATATGGATCGTTATCAAGGCATGTCTGACTATCGACAAGCTAAGTTGCGTATTTTTAACCATGCTGCTCTTGCAGTCGTGAACCGTGATGATCAAGAAACCTTCCCAGACGCAGAGATGCCATTGGTGACATTTGGCAGCGACAATCAGGACTTTGGTCTCGAGGTGGATGGCAACCGTACTTGGCTGCTCGATCACGGTCAACGAGTTGTCGCAAGTGATGAGCTTAAGTTGGTTGGTAAGCACAACTTATCTAACGCTCTGGTTGCTTTAGCGCTATTAAAAGCTGCGGACGTAAACTATCACAAAGCATTGAATGCACTTAAAAATTACACGGGACTGACACACCGATGCCAGGTGGTTGCGGATAATCAAGGCGTCAAATGGGTGAATGACTCTAAAGCAACTAATATTGCCAGCACCATGGCTGCGCTATCTGGTTTGGAATCGACAGGCAAGCTCTACTTACTCGTTGGTGGTGTTGGCAAAGGTGCTGACTTCTCGCCATTAAAACCGATCTTCGCGACGCTTAACTTGCAACTGTGTTGCTTTGGCGCTGATGGCGATGAATTTATGCCACTGCATGAATCTGCAATACGTTTCGACACTATGGAAGATGTGATTCAACAAGTATCTTCGCAGTTAAAATCAGGTGATATGGTGATGCTGTCTCCTGCATGTGCTAGCTTTGATCAATTCGACAACTTTATGGCAAGAGGTGATGCTTTCGCTGCTCTTGCTCAGAAATATGCATAATTAAAGGTTACACACTTCGTGGGTTTAGGTAACGTTAAACGCAGTATTGGCAATTGGCTCAAGCATCCAGCCCCAGAGGCGATGTTTGATCGTCAGTTAGTGTGGATTGCACTGGGTTTGATGTTGACTGGTTTGGTCATGGTAACCTCTGCATCATTTCCAATCAGCTCTCGATTAACGGAACAGCCGTTCCACTTTATGTTTCGTCATGCGACGTTTCTCGTGCTGGCGTTAGGGACCTCCGCTGTTATTTTGCAAGTGCCTTTGCAAGAGTGGTTTAAGAAGAGCCATTACTTACTTTGGGCTTCTTTCGCACTGTTGATCATCGTGCTCTTGGCGGGTAAGTCGGTTAATGGTGCGTCTCGTTGGATTCCCCTTGGGCTGTTTAACCTTCAGCCAGCGGAAGTCGCGAAGCTATCGCTGTTTATCTTCATGTCTGGTTACTTAGTTCGAAAGCAAGACGAAGTACGACAAACGTTCTTTGGTGGCTTTATGAAGCCAATCATGGTGTTTGCCTTCTTCGCAGTATTACTACTTGGTCAGCCAGACTTGGGGACGGTCGTCGTGATGCTGGTCACGCTGTTTGGCATGCTTTTTATCGCAGGTGCAAAACTAACCCAGTTTCTCGCCTTGATGGTGGCAGGTATCGGCGCTGTCGTTGGTTTGATTCTCGTCGAGCCATACCGTATGCGACGTGTAACCTCCTTCCTTGACCCGTGGGAAGACCCATTTGGCAGTGGCTATCAGTTGACTCAGTCTTTGATGGCGTTTGGTCGTGGTGAATGGTTCGGTCAAGGTCTCGGTAATTCAATTCAAAAACTGGAATATCTACCGGAAGCACATACCGACTTTGTGTTTGCCGTACTTGCTGAAGAGCTTGGTTTCGTGGGCGTAGTGTTGGTCTTAATGCTGATTTTTAGCTTGGTGCTAAAAGCGGTTTACATCGGAAAGCGTGCATTTGAAGAAGGCGAAATGTTCGGTGGTTATCTTGCTTTCGGAATTGGTATTTGGTTTGCGTTTCAAACCTTGGTTAATGTTGGAGCTGCCGCCGGTATTGTTCCAACTAAAGGTTTAACACTCCCACTCATCAGTTATGGTGGTTCTAGTCTAATAATTATGTCCGTCGCAGTGTCCATATTACTGCGTATCGATTACGAATGCCGCTTGAAACGCGAGCAACAACAATCAGAACAACAAGCTAATGAAACAAAATAAACGTTTGATGGTGATGGCTGGTGGTACTGGCGGTCACGTATTCCCAGGTTTGGCGGTAGCAAAACAGCTTCAAGAACAAGGTTGGGAGATCCGTTGGTTAGGTACGGCGGATCGAATGGAAGCGGATTTGGTGCCAAAACATGGCATTGAAATCGACTTTATCAAAGTGAAAGGGTTACGAGGTCAAGGCGTTAAACGTCTTCTTGCAGCACCATTTCAAATTATCAATGCCATTATGCAGGCTCGTGCTCACATGAAACGCTGGCAGCCAGACGCAGTGCTTGGTATGGGCGGTTATGTTAGCGGCCCGGGCGGTATTGCCGCTTGGATGAGTGGCATTCCTGTTGTTCTGCATGAACAAAATGCAGTAGCAGGTTTAACGAACCAATGGTTATCGAAAATCGCTAAGAAGGTTTTTCAGGCTTTCCCCGGCGCTTTTCCAAATGCCGAAGTGGTTGGGAACCCAGTTCGTGAAGACGTGACTCAATTAGCAGCGCCAACTGAGCGCATGCAAGAGCGCCAAGGTCCAATTCGCATTTTGGTGATGGGTGGCAGCCAAGGCGCACGTATTCTTAACCAAACTCTGCCAGAAGTGATGTCGAAATTGGGCGAAGATTACTGTATTCGTCATCAAGCGGGTAAAGGTGCCGCCGAAGAAGTGAATGCAGCATACCAAGCTAATGGTGTGGTAAATGCAGAAGTAATGGAATTCATTGATGACGTTGCAGAAGCTTACGCATGGGCTGACCTTTTAGTTTGTCGCTCTGGAGCGTTAACCGTATCTGAAGTCTCGGCGGCAGGTGTAGGCGCTATTTTTGTTCCATTCATGCACAAAGACCGCCAGCAAGCACTTAATGCAGACCACTTGGTGGATTGCGGCGCGGCGAAAATGATTGAACAACCAGATTTAACCGTTGAGTCTCTGACTCTGCAGATCCAACAATTGGATCGCCAAGCTTTACTTACAATGGCTGAGCAAGCGCGTGGCGCTGCAAAATTGAATGCTGACCGAGTTGTCGCACAAGCCATTGTCGCTTTGACCGAAAAGCGTTAACCGAATTATTGAGAATAGAATTGATGACAATCCAACATACACAAGACTTAGCTCAGATTCGCGCAATGGTGCCAGAGATGCGCCGCGTGAAATCCATCCACTTCATCGGTATTGGTGGTGCGGGCATGAGCGGCATTGCAGAAGTGCTGTTGAACGAAGGCTACCAAATCACAGGTTCTGATCTATCAGAGAACGCTGTGACAGAGCGTTTGGTATCAAAAGGTGCGACGGTATTTATTGGTCATCAAGCCAGTAATGTAGAAAAAGCAAGTGTGGTTGTTGTGTCAACGGCGATCAACGAAGAAAACCCAGAAGTGATGGCGGCACGTGAATTACGCATCCCTATTGTACGCCGCGCAGAGATGTTGGCTGAATTGATGCGATTCCGTCACGGTATTGCCGTTGCGGGTACACACGGTAAAACCACGACGACCGCTCTTGTCACTCAAATCTATTCTGAAGCCGGTCTTGATCCAACGTTTGTGAATGGCGGTTTGGTGAAAAGCGCAGGTACAAATGCGCGTCTAGGCTCGAGTCGTATTCTAATTGCAGAGGCAGATGAAAGTGACGCGTCATTCCTGCACTTGCAACCAATGGTGAGCATTGTTACCAATATCGAAGCCGATCATATGGATACCTATGGTGGTGACTTTGAAACCTTAAAGCAAACCTTCATCGATTTCCTTCATAATCTACCGTTTTACGGCCAAGCAATTGTTTGCATTGATGATCCTGTGGTTCGAGAGTTAATCCCACGTATTAGTCGTCAAGTGATAACTTACGGTTTTTCTGAAGATGCCGACGTACGTATTGAAGATTATCGTCAAGAGGGGCAGCAAGGCAAATTTACGGTAGTACGTAAAGGGCGAGCTAACTTAGATATCACGCTGAATATTCCAGGTCGTCACAATGCATTGAATGCGTCTGCTGCGATTGCGGTTGCTACTGAAGATGACATTGAAGACGATGCGATCCTAAAGGCAATGGCTGGTACGCAAGGTACGGGAAGACGTTTTGATCACCTTGGCGAGTTTGATACTGGCAACGGCCATGCAATGCTTGTTGATGATTACGGCCATCATCCAACAGAAGTGGATGTAACCATTAATGCAGCACGCAGTGGTTGGCAAGACAAGCGTTTGGTGATGATTTTCCAACCGCACCGTTATAGCCGTACTCGTGATTTATACGATGATTTCGCGAATGTGCTTGAACAGGTGGATGTATTGATCATGCTGGATGTTTACGCAGCGGGTGAAAAGCAGATTGCAGGTGCTGATGGGCGCGCTTTATGTCGCACAATTCGCAGCCGAGGCAAGGTAGATCCGATTTTTGTTCCAGAAATCGAGCAATTACCTTCAGTTTTAGCTAACGTTATACAAGACGGCGACCTAATCTTAACGCAAGGTGCGGGTGATATTGGTAAAGTGGCGAAACAGCTGGCAGGTCTTAAATTGAATATAAACAAGATGCTTGGCTGACACATATTGTTGATGCGAAGGACAGATAAAGACTCAGATCTCGATTTTGCGTCAATATCATTGTGATTTATTGCTATCAGTGTTTGATAGTTTACAAGAGCTCAGTATAATCCCAAGGTTAAAGTCAAGACTTTTACCTCTGCGTAATTATATGGGTAAAAAGTACACGACAAAAGTCAGGAAACGAAGACGTTGTTGAATATTGCACTGAATGACGAGCGACCAAACACGGGTAACAACCGTGGTCGCCAAGAAAAAATCTTGGGTGCGTTATTTTTCGTTGTGGTTGTGACTTTAATTAGTTCTGTTTTGTACGCGGCGATCAGTTGGATGTGGGATGACCAAAGGTTACCTCTCTCCAAAATAGTACTTCAGGGGAAACTGGAGTATGTCCAAGCTGACGATGTGCAGGCTGCATTTAGTCGAATTGATCACATCGGTACATTTATGTCTCAGGATATTGATGTATTACAGCAAAGTGTCGAAGCTCTGCCATGGGTAGCGCATGCCGCAATCCGAAAGCAGTGGCCGGATACAGTAAAAGTTTTTTTGACGGAGCATCAACCAGAAGCCATTTGGAATGGCAACGAACTGTTAGATAAAAACGGGTTCGTTTTTGATGGAGATGTTGCTCTGTTGCAAGAAGAAAAAGTGAAGCTGTACGGACCCAAAGATAGCGGACCGGAAGTCTTACAGACTTACCGTGATTTGAGTCCTAAGTTTCAGCAATTGGGTTTAGCGATATCGTCTCTGGTATTAAACGAGCGACGAGCTTGGCAAATCATCCTTGATAACGGTATTCGATTAGAGCTCGGAAAAGAGTCTCTTCTTGAGCGTATAGAGCGCTTTTTTAAGCTCTATAACAAGCTTGGCAGTGACACGCAAAGAATCAGTTATATCGATCTTAGGTACGATACAGGAGCCGCAGTTGGTTGGTTTCCTGAACAAGAGTTAGAAGAGAGTACAGATGACTAAGGCCGCTGATGACAACATTATTGTTGGTCTTGATATAGGCACTGCAACCGTATCGGCTCTAGTGGGTGAGGTTTTACCAGACGGTCAAATTAATATTATTGGCGCAGGTAGTAGCCCCTCACGCGGCATGGATAAAGGTGGCGTGAATGATTTGGAGTCGGTTGTAAAATCAGTACAACGTGCAATTGATCAAGCTGAATTAATGGCAGAGTGCCAGATCAGCCGAGTCTTCATTTCGTTGTCTGGTAAGCATATCGCAAGCCGAATTGAAAAAGGTATGGGCACGATTTCTGATGAAGAGGTGTCTCAAGAAGACATGGATCGCGCTATCCATACCGCAAAATCGATTAAAATCGGTGATGAACAGCGAATTCTTCATGTGATCCCGCAAGAGTTCACCATTGATTACCAAGAAGGAATCAAAAATCCGCTTGGTTTATCTGGGGTAAGAATGGAAGTGAGTGTCCACCTTATCTCATGCCATAATGACATGGCACGCAACATTATTAAGGCGGTAGAACGCTGCGGCCTTAAAGTAGAACAACTCGTATTTTCTGGGCTTGCTGCTAGTAATGCAGTAATCACCGAGGATGAAAGAGAGCTTGGAGTTTGTGTGGTTGATATTGGCGCCGGCACGATGGATGTGGCCATCTGGACTGGCGGTGCGTTACGTCACACAGAAGTATTTTCGTACGCAGGAAATGCTGTAACCAGTGATATTGCTTTTGCTTTTGGCACGCCAGTGAGCGATGCTGAAGAAATAAAAGTCAAATATGGCTGTGCTTTGAGTGAACTGGTCAGTAAGGATGACACGGTTAATGTACCAAGCGTAGGTGGACGACCATCACGTAGCCTGCAACGTCAAACGTTGTCAGAAGTGATTGAGCCACGCTACTCTGAGCTTATGGGACTGGTTAACCAAACTATCGACTCTGTACAAGCAAAATTGCGCGAAGAGGGTATCAAGCACCATCTGGCTGCGGGAGTTGTACTCACCGGCGGTGCTGCGCAAATGGACGGAGTGGTAGAATGTGCGGAACGCGTATTCCGCAATCAAGTAAGGGTCGGCAAACCGCTCGAAGTCAGCGGATTAACTGACTATGTAAAAGAGCCGTACCATTCTACGGCAGTTGGATTACTTCATTACGCAAGAGACATGCAGTCTAGCGACGATAGCGATTATAATGAACCTAAACGCTCATCTGTAACTGGCTTTTTCGATAAATTGCGTAACTGGATACAAAAAGAGTTTTAACCTGAGTTGCAGGATAAACGGAGACAACACATGTTTGAACCGATGATGGAAATGTCTGACGATGCAGTAATCAAGGTCGTTGGGGTTGGTGGCGGCGGTGGTAACGCCGTTGAACACATGGTGCGTGAATCCATCGAAGGTGTGGAATTCATCAGCGTCAACACTGATGCGCAAGCACTTCGTAAGACAAGCGTTGGCAATGTAATTCAGATCGGTGGTGATATCACTAAAGGTCTGGGTGCAGGTGCTAATCCACAGGTTGGCCGTGACGCAGCTCTCGAAGACAGAGATCGAATTAAAGATTCCCTGACTGGCGCCGATATGGTGTTTATCGCAGCTGGTATGGGTGGCGGTACCGGTACTGGTGCAGCGCCTGTTATTGCTGAAGTGGCTAAAGAGCTTGGCATTCTAACAGTAGCGGTAGTAACTAAACCGTTTAGTTTTGAAGGTAAAAAGCGTTTGGCATTTGCTGAGCAAGGTATCGATGAGCTGTCTAAGCATGTTGACTCTTTGATCACGATTCCAAACGAAAAGCTACTTAAAGTACTTGGTCGTGGTGTAACACTACTAGAAGCTTTTGCAAGCGCTAACGATGTTCTTAAGAATGCCGTTCAAGGTATTGCTGAGCTAATTACTCGCCCTGGCATGATCAACGTCGACTTTGCGGACGTAAGAACTGTAATGTCTGAAATGGGTCACGCAATGATGGGTAGCGGCATCGCCAAAGGTGAAGACCGTGCTGAAGAAGCGGCTGAAATGGCAATTTCTAGCCCACTTCTGGAAGACATCGATCTAGCGGGCGCTCGTGGTGTTCTTGTCAATATTACTGCTGGTCTGGATATGCGTCTTGACGAGTTTGAGACGGTTGGTAATACAGTGAAGGCATTCGCTTCTGACAATGCGACTGTTGTTATCGGTACTTCTCTAGACCCTGATATGACTGACGAAATCCGCGTAACAGTTGTAGCGACAGGTATTGGTAATGAGAAAAAGCCAGATATCACGCTAGTTGCGGGTGGTAAAGCTAAAGTGGCACCGACGCCGCAAGCTCAACCACAGCAACAAGCAGCGGCAACGCAAGCTGAAGAAAAACCGGCACAGACCTTGCAGAATAATCAAGTGCAAGAGAAGCCACAGGTAACTCCTCAGCCGACAAACACTGCTCCTTCTTCTCCAGCTTCGTCGAGCCAAAGTTCTGCGGCTCCAAAGCAAGAAAAGGAAAGTGGTTATTTAGATATACCGGCATTTTTGCGTCGTCAGGCTGATTAATCTTTAACCCATAAATTTGACATGGCTCAAAATTATGGTAGCATTCACGGTCGACGTTACAGACGGCCGTGTTTTGTAGCAAATTTTTGAGAGGCAAGCAGATGATCAGACAACGTACTCTGAAAGAAATAGTGAAAACAACTGGTGTGGGTCTCCACTCTGGTCGTAAAGTCACACTTACTCTGCGCCCGGCTGCTGCAAATACAGGTATCATTTACCGTCGTACAGATGTAAATCCACCTGTAGATTTTCCAGCTGATCCAGCTTCGGTTCGTGACACCATGCTTTGTACTGCATTGGTAAACGATGAAGGTGTGCGTATTTCAACTGTTGAGCACTTGAATGCGGCACTTGCTGGTATGGGCATCGATAACATTGTTGTCGAAGTAGACGCACCTGAAATTCCGATCATGGATGGTAGTGCAAGCCCATTTGTATACTTGCTACAACAAGCAGGTATCGAAACGCAAAATGCGCCAAAACGCTTCATCCGCATCAAAAAGCCAGTTCGTTTTGAAGATGGTGATAAATGGGCAGAATTTGTACCATTTAACGGCTTCCGTATGGACTTCGAAATTGAGTTTAATCACCCAGCGATTGAATCAGACGAGCAACGTTTGCTGTTTGATTTCTCGTCAAAAGGCTTTGTTCGTGAGATTTCTCGAGCACGTACGTTTGGCTTTATGCGTGATATCGAATATCTACAATCTCAAAACCTAGTTTTGGGTGGTAGTTTTGACAATGCTATCGTTTTGGATGATTACCGTATTCTTAATGAAGAAGGTCTACGCTTTGAAAATGAGTTTGTGACTCACAAAGTGTTGGATGCGATTGGTGACCTTTACATGTGTGGCCACCCAATCATTGGTGAATTCCGTGCCTTTAAATCTGGCCACGGTTTAAATAACCAACTGTTACGTGCTGTTCTTGCAGATCAGGAAGCGTGGGAGTGGACTACATTCGAAGAAGAAGTCGGCTCACCAGTAGCATTCGCAGAACCAAATATGGTGCTTGCGTAAATACTTGGCATTAGAATTAATAAAAAACCAGGCTTATGCCTGGTTTTTTGCTATTTGGCTTTAATCCTGGATTTATCAATAACATTCAAGCTTTCAGCATATTGAAATAACGTTCACTTACGATCTTCCTTTTCTGCCATATCGGCTAATCGTTTTAAACGCTCTTGAATTTTCGGTGGCGCCATGTCGGCAATCGTCATTAATGACTTTGCTGCAGATTCGGTTAGTGGTGGACGCTTAGGTCTGTCGTCTTGTTGAAAGCGGTTTCGATATAGTGAAGGATTGATCCTCACTTCAACGCTCATCAGCTTGGCAAAGCCTTGAGTACGAAGTTTATTTAGGATCATGAGGCGATCGTAATCGATCTTCATTTTGATCGCGGCACTAGAGACATCGATCAATAGATGGCCGTTACGAACATTCGCTACTCGGCAATGATCGGCCGTCCCCGTGGGTAAGACCTCTTGCAAAGCTTGGTTAAGCTGTAAGATTTCTCCAGCATGTTCTTGAATCTGCTTGAACTGTGACTCAGCAATAACATCTTCAGTCGAGGTTGGACGGTGATCACGCATAGGTAAAATCTAATTTTGTTGAGATATAGCTATTCTAGAGCAGCTTTCTATCAAGGTATAGTTTACATTAACGTCTTTAGCTTCAGTTTTACAATGTAGCAAGGTAAAAAGCAAAGTTTGCTCTGGATGGATTACACATATTGCGGTATGCAATATCGGCTAATCAGTCACCACTTTAAGTAAAAACTTCAGAGTGCTTCAAACAAATACGTCTATTTATGGTTGTATCGATTAAAAATCCTTACACTAAGCCACATTGTTTCAAAACTTAGCCTTGAAATATGGATGTTTGAACTCAATATCTTTGATAAATGATTTATCTCAGTATTCTTAGTTCCAAACTGGCAGAGACTGAAGGCATTATGAGTAGATCGGGAACGGTCTGAATAAAGAGAGATTCACGAAAAATGATAACTAAGCTACTGACAAAAGTGATTGGCAGTCGCAACGACCGAACACTGCGCCGCCTTAGAAAAATTGTAAAAGAAATTAATAACTTTGAGCCAACATTCGAAGCTCTAAGTGACGAAGAGTTAAAAGCAAAGACGGTTGAATTCCGTGAGCGCCTAGAGAAGGGTGAAACTCTTGATAAACTACTTCCAGAAGCTTTTGCTACGGTTCGTGAAGCATCTAAGCGTGTCTACGGTATGCGCCACTTCGACGTCCAGCTTATCGGTGGTATGGTTCTAAATGCGGGTCAAATCGCTGAAATGCGTACGGGTGAAGGTAAAACGCTGACGGCAACGCTTCCTGCTTACCTAAATGCCCTAGCTGGTAAAGGCGTTCATATTGTAACAGTGAACGATTATCTAGCTAAACGTGATGCAGAGACAAACCGCCCTCTATTTGAATTTTTAGGTATGACTGTTGGCGTAAACGTGCCAAACATGCCTCCTCAAGAGAAAAAAGAAGCGTACCAAGCTGACATCTTGTACGGAACGAACAATGAATTTGGTTTTGACTACCTTCGTGACAATATGGCTTTCCGTAGCGAAGATCGCGTACAACGTGAACGCTTCTTTGCAGTTGTCGATGAGGTGGACTCAATCCTAATTGATGAAGCTCGTACCCCTTTAATCATTTCTGGTCCTGCTGAAGATAGCTCTGAGCTATACACCCGAATCAACCTTTTGATCCCGCATCTTAAAAAGCAAGACAAAGAAGACTCTGAAGAATATCGTGGTGATGGTCACTACACTGTTGATGAGAAATCAAAGCAAGTATACCTCACAGAAACGGGCCAAGAGTACGTTGAAGAACTGTTGGTGAAAAATGGTCTTATGGAAGAGGGTGACACACTTTACTCTCCGACTAACATCAGCATGTTACATCACGTGAATGCCGCTTTGCGTGCTCATGTGTTGTTTGAGCGCAACGTTGATTACATCGTTACTGACGAAGGTGAAGTAGTAATTGTTGATGAACATACTGGTCGTACAATGCCAGGTCGTCGTTGGTCTGAAGGTCTTCATCAAGCAGTAGAAGCGAAAGAAGGCGTTAAGATTCAAAACGAAAACCAAACTTTGGCTTCGATTACCTTCCAGAACTACTTCCGCTTATACGAAAAACTGTCTGGTATGACAGGTACTGCGGATACTGAAGCGTTTGAGTTCCAATCTATTTATGGCTTGGAAACTGTTGTTATCCCAACCAACAAACCAATGATTCGTAACGATATGCCGGATGTGGTGTACCGTACCGAAGCTGAGAAGTTTGCTGCAATCATTGAAGATATCAAAGAGCGCGTTGCGAAAGGTCAGCCAACATTGGTTGGTACCGTATCGATTGAAAAATCAGAACTACTCTCCAACGCCTTGAAGAAAGCGAAGATCAAACACAACGTATTGAATGCGAAATTCCATGAGAAGGAAGCGGAAATTGTTGCTGAAGCGGGTATGCCGGGTGCGGTAACTATCGCGACCAACATGGCCGGTCGTGGTACGGATATTGTGCTTGGCGGTAGTTGGCAATCAAAAGTGGAAGCTTTGGAGAACCCAACTCAAGAACAAATCGATGCGATTAAAGCAGAGTGGAAAGTGGTACATGATCAAGTACTAGATGCTGGTGGTCTACACATCATTGGTACTGAGCGCCACGAATCTCGCCGTATTGATAACCAGCTACGTGGTCGTTCTGGTCGTCAAGGTGATGCGGGTTCATCGCGCTTCTACCTATCTATGGAAGACTCTTTGTTACGTATTTTCACTTCTGATCGTATGGCGAGCCTTATTCAAAGTGGTATGGAAGAAGGTGAAGCTATTGAATCGAAAATGCTTTCTCGCTCAATTGAAAAAGCACAGCGCAAAGTGGAAGGCCGTAACTTTGATATCCGTAAGCAGCTACTAGAATACGATGATGTGGCGAACGATCAGCGTAAGGTTGTCTACGAGCTGCGCGACGAATTGATGAACGTTGAAGACATCAGCGGTATGATCGAGCAAAACCGTGAAGATGTGCTAACCGCGGTTATTGATGAGTACATCCCGCCACAATCACTAGAAGATATGTGGGACGTTGAAGGTCTGCAAGAGCGCTTGAAAGCAGACTTCGATCTTGATGCGCCAGTGAAGCAATGGCTTGAAGAAGACGATAAGCTTTACGAAGAGGCGCTACGCGAGAAGATCATCAATCTAGCCGTTGAAGTGTACAAAGAGAAAGAGGAAGTGGTGGGTGCGCAAGTGCTTCGTAACTTCGAGAAATCGGTTATGCTTCAAACTCTGGATACGCTTTGGAAAGAGCACTTGGCAGCAATGGATCACTTGCGTCAGGGTATTCACTTACGCGGCTATGCGCAGAAGAACCCGAAACAGGAATACAAGCGTGAATCGTTTGAACTGTTTGAAGGTCTACTAGAAGCGCTGAAAGCTGATGTGATTACTGTTCTATCTCGCGTTCGAGTTCAGCAACAAGAAGAAGTTGAACGTATGGAAGAGCAACGTCGTGCGCAAGCTGAAGAGGCCGCTCGTCGTGCTCAAGCGCAACACGCAGCAGCACAAAATCCTCTTTCTGAAGGTGAAGAATCTGAAGAAGGTTCAAGTCAGCCAATGGTACGTGATGAACGTAAAGTAGGTCGCAATGAGCCTTGCCCTTGTGGTAGTGGTAAGAAGTATAAACAGTGTCACGGCAAAATCGACTAACGTATTAGTCAGATAATTTTTTAAAGAGTCGCCTAGGCGGCTCTTTTTTTAAGCAAATTCTGTGGCTGTCGAATTTCATAAGTTTTGATAGCATCGGATAGTTTTAGAGATGCAAAGACCGTTGAAGTGTAACGGCTTGAGAGTTAGGAACCCCTATGAAAAGAATTCACATAGTCGCGGCTATTATTTTTAACCAAGACAAATCAAAAATTTTTATTACAAAGCGTCCAGACGACAAGCATAAAGGCGGGTTTTGGGAGTTTCCCGGCGGGAAAGTCGAGTCAGGAGAAAGTATTGAACATGCTCTAGCAAGAGAACTTGAAGAAGAAGTAGGAATTGAAGTTACTGAGCAAGCCCTTTTCGAGCATTTGGAATATGACTATCCAGACAAATCACTTAAGTTTGATTTTATTACGGTATCTAAGTTCAGTAATGAGCCTTACGGCCGAGAAGGTCAAGAAGGTCGCTGGGTTGAGATAAGAGAATTGGGTAACTATGCCTTTCCTGAAGCGAACGTGCCTATCTTGGAGCGTGTCGTAAAAGAGTTTGCTTAAGCCTGATGAACTTGCTTGTGGTAACCACGGTATGTTGTTAGTTTAAACAGATTAAGCGAAACGAGAGAACGAGAGCAAGCCTCGTTATCCAGAGAAGGAGAGAAAGCGCAATGGTTCGTATTGCAATCGCAGGAGCAGCAGGCCGAATGGGCCGTAATTTGGTTAAAGCTTCACACCTTAATCCAGAGGCGACAGTGAGCGCGGGATCAGAACGACCTGAGTCCTCACTTGTCGGTGTCGATATCGGTGAACTTTGTGGTGAAGGCAAATTCGATGTGTTCTTAACGGATGATCTTGCTAAAGACGTCGATAATTTTGATGTAATCATCGATTTTACTGCCCCAGTAAGTACGTTGGCGAATCTTGAACTGTGTAAGAAGCATGGAAAGAGTATTGTGATTGGGACGACTGGTTTCAGTGATGCAGAGCGTGAACTGATTGACGAAGCCGCTAAGCAAGTGCCTGTTGTCATGGCTCCTAACTACTCTGTTGGTGTGAACCTAGTATTTAAGCTTCTTGAGAAAGCAGCCAAAGTGATGGGCGACTACTGTGATGTTGAGATTGTCGAAGCACATCATCGTCATAAAGTTGATGCTCCTTCTGGTACCGCTATCGGGATGGGCGAAGCCATTGCTGGTGCGATGGGCAACAAGCTGAATGATGTAGCTGTCTATGCGCGAGAAGGTATCACAGGTGAACGTACTAAAGATGAGATCGGCTTTGCTACAATTCGCGCTGGCGATATTGTCGGTGAGCACACAGCCATGTTTGCTGATATCGGGGAACGAGTGGAGATAACGCACAAAGCGACCGATCGTATGACGTTTGCTAATGGCGCCGTCAAGGCCGCTGTTTGGTTGAGTGCCAAACCAGCGGGCTTTTATACCATGACAGATGTTTTGGGATTGAATGAACTCTAAATACATAATTATTCGCCGGCGGTAGCCGGCTTTTTTATATCTATAGAATTAGTTGTAAATGAAATGATTCTAACAGAAAGTATTTTGGTGCTTACTTTTGTTGTTATTTTGGTTGTTTTGTGGGTGTTTTGGGTTTTGATGTCTAAAAACTAATGTCTTTTTTGTTGGGTGAACGTTTGCGTGAAAAGCTCATACTTTTTTGTGATCTCTAAAAAGTTCAAATTTGTAAAATTCATTAAACCTCTATGCCTCTCTATGTAATAGCATGTAAAAGTTATCTTTTTGGGCCTTACTGATTCAAAATGACCTTACTCGCTAGAAATTAATCATTTATTTTTGATTGTAGGTTGACAGGTTTCGAGTCCAACTTTAGAATACCGCCAATTTGTCTGAAATACCTATTTATGTAGATTTTATAGGTAAAGGAAGGCATGTTTGCAGTTTGATTTATTTTTTTTGCATTTTTATTCTGGAGGTTGTCTTGGGTAAATTAGCACTGTTGGTCCTAGAAGATGGGACAGTGTTCCGCGGAGTGTCCATAGGGGCAGATGGTCTTTCCGTTGGTGAAGTCGTTTTTAATACCTCGATGACGGGGTATCAAGAAATCCTCACTGATCCTTCCTATTCTCAGCAAATCGTCACTCTCACTTATCCTCATATTGGCAATACCGGAACCACTTCCGAAGATGAAGAATCCTCTTCCATTCATGCACAAGGCCTTGTGATTCGCGATCTTCCTCTAATCGCTTCTAACTTCCGTAACGAACAATCCCTCTCTGATTATCTTAAGTCTCAAAATATCGTTGGCATCGCTGATATCGATACTCGTAAGCTCACTCGTATCCTGCGTGAAAAAGGTGCTCAAAACGGCTGTATTGTTGCGGGCAACAACCTAGACGAAGCTTTGGCACTAGCGAAAGCAAAAGAATTCCCAGGCTTAAAAGGAATGGACCTTGCGAAAGAAGTTACAACAAAAGAAGCGTATCAATGGAAGCAAGGTTCGTGGACGCTTGAAGGTGGACTTCCAGAGGCGAAAGATGACAGCGAGCTGCCATACCACGTTGTCGCTTACGACTTTGGCGCAAAACGCAACATCTTACGAATGTTGGTTGACCGCGGCTGCCGCTTAACGGTTGTACCTGCAGAAACGTCAGCGGAAGAAGTTCTGGCACTAAATCCAGATGGCGTATTCTTATCAAACGGCCCTGGTGACCCAGAACCATGTACTTACGCGATTGAAGCAACCAAAGTGTTCTTAGAAAAAGGCCTGCCAATTTTTGGTATTTGTCTAGGTCACCAAATTCTGGCGCTAGCATCAGGTGCGCAAACGGTGAAAATGAAGTTTGGTCACCACGGTGCAAACCACCCAGTAAAAGATTTAGAGCGTAACGTTGTGATGATTACCTCGCAAAACCACGGCTTTGCGGCAGATGAAGCAACATTACCGGAAAACTTACGTGCTACTCACGTATCGCTATTTGATGGCTCTTTGCAAGGTATCCACCGCACAGACAAGCCAGCATTTAGCTTCCAAGGTCACCCAGAAGCGAGCCCTGGTCCACATGACGCGGCACCGCTATTTGACCACTTTATCGAACTAATCAAAAAACACAGCGCTTAATTCGGAGTAGTAGATAATGCCAAAACGTACTGACATTCAAAGTATTCTAATTCTTGGTGCTGGTCCGATTGTTATCGGTCAGGCATGTGAGTTTGACTACTCTGGCGCACAAGCGTGTAAAGCTCTTCGCGAAGAAGGCTACCGAGTTATCCTAGTTAACTCTAATCCAGCAACGATTATGACTGACCCTGAGATGGCAGATGCGACTTACATCGAGCCGATTCAGTGGGAAGTTGTACGCAAGATCATCGAGAAAGAACGTCCTGATGCAGTTCTGCCAACTATGGGTGGTCAGACAGCACTTAACTGTGCGTTAGATTTAGAGAAGCACGGCGTTCTCGCAGAGTTTGGCGTAGAGATGATTGGTGCAACGGCTGATGCAATCGACAAAGCGGAAGACCGTTCTCGTTTTGATAAAGCGATGAAGTCTATCGGCCTTGAGTGTCCTCGCGCAGATACAGCGAAGAGCATGGAAGAAGCTTACAAAGTTTTAGATATGGTTGGCTTCCCTTGTATCATCCGTCCATCGTTCACCATGGGTGGCACTGGTGGTGGTATCGCGTACAATAAAGAAGAGTTCGAAGAAATCTGTCGTCGTGGTCTGGACTTATCTCCGACCAACGAACTTCTTATCGATGAGTCGCTAATCGGTTGGAAAGAGTACGAAATGGAAGTCGTTCGTGACAAAGCGGACAACTGTATCATCGTATGTTCAATCGAGAACTTTGACCCAATGGGCATCCATACGGGTGACTCAATCACGGTTGCTCCAGCACAAACACTGACTGACAAAGAATACCAGCTTATGCGTAATGCATCGCTAGCTGTTCTGCGTGAAATCGGTGTTGAAACAGGTGGTTCAAACGTACAGTTTGGTATCAACCCGAAAGATGGTCGTATGGTCATCATCGAGATGAACCCGCGTGTATCTCGCTCTTCTGCGCTAGCATCAAAAGCAACAGGCTTCCCAATTGCGAAAATTGCCGCGAAACTGGCTGTTGGCTTTACGCTAGACGAACTACAAAACGACATCACAGGTGGTGCAACACCTGCGTCATTTGAACCAACTATCGACTACGTCGTAACTAAGATCCCTCGCTTTAACTTCGAGAAATTTGCTGGTGCAAACGATCGTCTGACAACTCAGATGAAATCGGTTGGTGAGGTAATGGCGATTGGTCGTAACCAACAAGAATCTCTTCACAAAGCACTGCGTGGCCTAGAAGTTGGCGCAACTGGTTTTGATGAGATGGTCGATCTGGAAGCGCCAGATGCACTGACTAAGATTCGTCACGAACTTAAAGAAGCAGGTGCAGAGCGTATCTGGTACATCGCCGATGCATTCCGAGCGGGTATGTCAGTCGACGGTGTGTTCAACTTGACTCAAATCGACCGCTGGTTCCTGGTTCAAATCGAAGAAATTGTAAAACTCGAAGAACAAGTCAAGGCGGGCGGCTACGCAGGTTTGACCAAAGAAGTGCTTCGTCAGATGAAACGCAAAGGCTTCTCTGATGCTCGCTTGTCTAAATTGCTTGGTGTCGCTGAAAGTGAAATTCGCCGTGCTCGTGAGCAGTTTGATATTCATCCGGTTTACAAACGTGTGGATACATGTGCAGCAGAGTTTTCTTCTGACACGGCTTACATGTACTCATCTTACGATGAAGAATGTGAAGCAAACCCAACAGACAAAGATAAGATCATGGTTCTTGGTGGCGGTCCAAACCGTATCGGCCAAGGTATCGAATTCGATTACTGTTGTGTTCATGCATCACTTGCGCTGCGTGAAGACGGTTACGAAACCATTATGGTTAACTGTAACCCAGAAACGGTATCTACTGACTACGATACGTCTGATCGTCTGTACTTCGAGCCAGTAACTCTGGAAGATGTACTGTCTATCGCTCGCGTTGAAAAACCAAAAGGTGTGATTGTTCAGTACGGTGGTCAAACGCCACTTAAACTGGCTCGTGCTCTAGAAGCGGCTGGTGTGCCAATCATTGGTACTAGCCCAGATGCTATCGACCGTGCGGAAGATCGTGAACGCTTCCAAGCCGCTGTTGACCGTTTAGGTCTACTTCAGCCAGAAAACGCGACAGTAACAACGATGGAGCAAGCGGTTGAGAAGTCGAAAGAAATTGGCTTCCCATTAGTTGTTCGTCCATCTTATGTACTCGGTGGTCGTGCGATGGAAATCGTATACGACGAGCAAGACCTGCGTCGCTACTTCAACGAAGCAGTAAGCGTATCGAACGAGTCTCCAGTTCTGCTAGACCGTTTCTTGGATGATGCAACCGAAGTTGATATTGATGCTATCTGTGACGGTGAACGCGTCGTTATCGGCGGTATCATGGAGCACATCGAACAAGCGGGTGTTCACTCTGGTGACTCTGCATGTTCACTGCCTGCATACACGCTAAGTCAGGAAATTCAAGACAAGATGCGTGAGCAAGTCGAGAAGTTAGCATTCGAACTCGGTGTACGCGGTTTGATGAACACGCAGTTTGCTGTGAAAGATAACGACGTTTATCTAATTGAAGTGAACCCTCGTGCTGCTCGTACGGTACCATTCGTATCGAAAGCGACAGGCGCTCCTCTAGCGAAAATCGCTGCACGTGTAATGGCGGGTCAATCTCTAGAGTCACAAGGCTTTACTAAAGAGATTATCCCTCCTTACTACTCAGTGAAAGAAGTGGTTCTGCCGTTCAACAAATTCCCTGGTGTTGACCCTCTATTGGGCCCTGAAATGCGCTCAACAGGTGAAGTAATGGGTGTGGGTGCAACGTTCGCAGAAGCTTACGCGAAAGCAGAGCTAGGTTGTGGTGCGGTTTATCCTGAAGGTGGTCGTGCGCTACTGTCTGTACGTGAAGGTGATAAAGAGCGTGTTGTTGACCTAGCTTCTAAGTTAGTGAAACTGGGTTACCAGTTGGATGCGACACACGGTACTGCTGTAATTCTGGGCGAAGCGGGTATTAACCCACGTTTGGTAAACAAAGTACACGAAGGTCGTCCACACATTCTTGACCGCATCAAGAACAACGAATACACCTACATCGTAAACACGGCTGCTGGTCGTCAAGCGATTGAAGATTCGAAAGTTCTACGACGTGGTGCACTGGCAGAAAAAGTGAACTACACAACGACACTGAATGCAGCGTTCGCAACATGTATGTCTCATACTGCAGACGCAAAAGCGTCAGTAACTTCGGTTCAAGAGTTACACGCTAAAGTGAAAGCGAGTCTAGACGCGTAACAGATAAAAATCAGTAAGCTCATTAATCAGGGCTTACATGACAACCTCATTGCCCGCTCATTTGAGCGGGCTTTTTTATATCGAGGTTTTTCTAAAATGAAGAGCATTAAAGTGTGCTAGGAACGATTGGTATGCTTCGCTTTTGAAGATCATTAAGCTAATGATGGCAAGCAATGTACCCAAAGATGAAGAAATAGTACTACCACTTGCTGCAACAAAATTAATGCTGCAAGTGAGAATGATAAAAGAGATAGTAAGTAAGTTTATTTTTGCAGCAATACTTAATCCTTTGCTTATTGTCAGAATGTTTGGAATGCATACAACAACAACCGTAATAGCTCCCAATGTAAGAAGGTAAGTATCTAGAGCAATGTGTTGAGTGAAAGAAAACCAGTCATTCCAAATGCTCAAGCTAATAGCCAGACCAATAGTCAATGCCAAGTATAAACATATACTTAGTGAGATGTTTGCTATGCTAATTGATTTAGTATTCAACTTTCAATTCCTCATAGATTCCAATTGCAAGATTTCTTAACTCTCCCGAATAACCACTTCCTACTATGCTAATTGAGCCTCCAATTGCATCTAGAAGCTGATGAGAAATGGATGCGGATATTGTTGCTTGCGAATACCTCTTAGGAATTTCTCCTGACAACATTAGCTGTTTACGAGCTTTATTCGAAATACTCGGAAGGTTTTTACGGATGATTTCTTTAGTTAATCTTGTTCTCTCTTGTCTGTTTAAGCCTTTTAGAATCTCGGGAACGCCTTTCTTAGTGGTTTGCTTAAGAGATTGAACCATTTTTATCGTTTGATATCCGCTAGCACCCGCTCCAGCTAAGGATATGTAATCTAAAGCTTTAGTTGTATTTTGATACCACTCATTACTGTCTATATCCGATAATTTATCTGGTGATTTAGATACCATACGGGTTCTTGCTACTCCAATAGCACATTGGGCTGTGGCAGCAACAGTAGCGGCGTGTGAGATATAGGACATAGTTACGCCCACAGGACCACTTACTGGTATTGTTAGCCCCGAACCAACTACTCCAATCCAGCCAATTGCTGCACCAATACAGCTAATGCTCGCTGATAGAAGCTCTTGATTGAATCTTGATTTTGATTCTTCCTGTTTTATTTTTTTTGCAAATTCTTGAGATGATTGTAATTTTATCGGTTCTCGTAGAATGATAAAGGTAGGATTGATATGGCATGTGGATTTAAAGTCTCTTAAGCGTACAACGGTGAATTTGTTATCAATATAAATTACACCCGCACCGCTAGTCTCTGGTTTAGCGTCAATAACGTTGAATAGCTGATTAACATTCACTATCTGTTCGATTTTTAAGCGTAATTGCTGTTCTTTTATTGATGGTCGAGTCAGTAAGGCTTCCATTATTTTCGTTTTTTATCAGATTAAATATTTCCTATTAAGACAGCATTTTCTTTTTCTATCAAAATATTAAGAGGCTCTTGAGGTGAGGCTCTATATTTGGATGTAATTGATATTTTTAATGTATCATTCTCTAGATTTATTGACTGATGAAAATTAGGAATAGATTGGTGTCTTGACTTTCCATTGGTAGTTTTGTGAATAAGTGCTACCGTTTCTTCCTCTTTGATACCTCTTCAAAAAGGAAGTGTAGTGGAAATCACGGTTGAGATTTTGTTGGCCTTATTTTTGGTTGCGACTGCCGCAGGCTTTATTGATGCGATGGCTGGTGGGGGGGGGCTCATTACGCTCCCTGCGCTTTTGGCTGCGGGGTTGAGTCCGACTCAAGCTCTAGCAACCAATAAGTTACAAAGTTCGTTTGGCAGTTTCTCTGCTAGCTGGTATTTCGTGCGTAACGGTATTGTCAGCTTAAAGGAAATGCGTTTTGCGATACTCTGCACTTTTATAGGCGCTGCAATCGGTGCCGAGGCTGTGCAGTTTATTGATGCTAGCGTACTCACCAGTTTGATCCCTGTTCTTTTGATAGCCATTTCCCTCTATTTTTTACTCGCGCCAAGTACGCGAAAAATCGATGGAGAACCAAAGTTATCTGAAGCGATGTTTGCGCTATGCATTGGTGGCGGAATCGGTTTCTATGATGGCTTTTTTGGCCCTGGGACTGGATCTATTTTTACTGTTTGTTTTGTTGCACTAGGTCACTTTTCTTTGGTCGAAGCCACTGCTAGAACCAAAATTCTCAATTTCACGTCAAACATTGCGGCACTACTCTTTTTTATCTTCGCTGGGTTGCCTGTGTGGAAGCTTGGCTTAACCATGGCTGTTGGCGGTTTTCTTGGTGCTCAGTTAGGAGCGAAGGTCGTGGTAAGTAAAGGACAAAAATGGATTCGTCCTCTAGTTATAGTGATGTCGATGCTTATGGCAACGAAACTTCTTTGGCAACAACATCAGCAATGGATTCTGTCAGTGCTTTAACTCGTTCGCTACGATATGTGCTGTGACGTAAGCAGATATGTATTGGTCGAACTAACTGATCTAGCTCTTCAAAGTCATAGCAGAACTTAGATGTGATATTAAGTGTCGTTAGGATAGATTTAGGGATTAAAGCGGGAGCCATACCTCCCAAAGCCAGTTGTGCTGCCGCAGTATACGAATCCATTTCCATCAAAGGTTCGATTCCGTGTTTGGATAAAATAGCTTGTTGATATGTGTTGGCAGGGTTAGTTAAGTCATTGGTCAAAATAGCTTTAGGTAGTTGTGAAAGTGAATGTCGACTGACAATTGAGAAAGGTTCATCGGCGAGGTGAAGGCTCATTAATCCATGATGAGGTGGTAGATAGCCAGCGCAAAATCCCAATGTTGCTTTGCCTGATTTCACATTCTCAATAATGCGTGGCGTATGATTGGTCGATATTCGTATGTACTGATCATGGGCAAAGTGTTCTGCCATGATCATGCTGAGGTATCCCGCCACTAAGGTTTCAGAGCAGTCCATTTTGATTAAAGAAGTATCTTCTATTTGTTGTTGATCGTGGATTTTTCCTCTTAACTCATTGAACGTGGGTTCTATTGTGTTTATGAGGGCAAGGCCATCGGAGGTCAGCTTTATGTGCCGACCATTTGGCTCTATCAATTTTTTTCCTAACTTCTTCTCTAGATTTGAAATACGTTTACTCACGGCAGATTGACTAATATAGAGTTGACTGCCTGTGCGGCTCATGGTTTTTTCTTTACTGAGGACAAGTAACGTTTCAATACCTTCAAGCAACATAATGATTAATGAAAGTTAGGAATGGTTGAGATAATTTAGCGAATTGCCCAAGAATTGGCGAATCAAATGAGCATAAATGAGAGGAGCCGACACTTGGTCGACTCCATGGTGAGTGATGTTGTTGGTGTTTAACGGTTAATGGCGAAAGTTGGCAGGGATAGATGCCAACGAATCGCACCGAGACGTATAATGAGCGTTGAGATTACACCAGCGAGTAAAGCCGTTGAGTGGTCATAACCCATGTTTACCGCCATCGTATGGAAGATGCCGCCAATAATACATGCCGTAGCATAGACTTCACTTCTTAATACCATAGGAACTTCGCGAGCCAGCACGTCTCGTATAATGCCACCGCCACAGCCAGTAATAACCCCCATTATCACCGCGACCATCCCAGATGCATTGTAGGCGAGTGCCTTTTCTACTCCTATTCCCACAAATACAGCGAGACCGATGGCATCACAAACGGGTAATACCCACCATGAGAGTCGCTTGGGTCTTCGAATAACAAGCATGGTTAGTAGACACGTAACAAATATCACCCATAAGTAAGTCGTATCTGTTATCCAAAATACGGGAGTGGCACCAAGCGCCATGTCTCGGATTGTTCCGCCACCTATAGCAGTCACACTGCCGAGCACGATAACGCCGAATGGATCCATTTTTAAACGGCCCGCCAGTAATACGCCAGAGATAGCGAAAACAGCGGTACCGAACAAATCGATCATATAAAGCAGCATGGAGTCCATGTTACTTAGTACCTTTAAATAGTGTGAGAAAAAATGGGCGGAAATTGTACGGTATTTGCCACGAAATCGTTAGCGTTTTTGACGAACGCTTTTAAAGTGCTCACACACTTCCTTGATCGCGTTCAATGTGCGTGGTGTCGGACGGTTAATCCAATCAGAGTTTAGGGACCAGATGTGTTTGTTTTTAAGGGCAAGAAGCTCATTACTCCACTCAGCCCACATACCATCGTTACTCATTGCGTGACGAGAAGTAAAAATAACCTCTGGCTGGCGAGTAATGACTTGTTCGATGCTAACTTGAGGATAAGGCGCGCTGGATGCGGCGAAAATGTTCTCACCACCGCAAAAAGTAAAGACTTCACTTGGCCAGTTCTTTCCGGCGACAGTGATGATAGGCTTTTCACTCAACTGATAAAAGTAACGAACTTTCTCGTTCGTGTTGTACTGTTCTTTTAGTGTACTCAGCTGCGTTCTAAAATCTTCAGCGGCCTTTTTTCCTACTTGTGGAGTTTCGCTGTATTGGCTGAGTTGCTCGATATTATTGGCGATATCTTCTAATGAACCTGTAGTGGAGTAATAGATAGGAATACCGAACTGTTTAATTTTCTCCAACTCTTTAGCGGGGTTTCCGGCTGGCCAAGCAATCACTAAGTCCGGTTGAAGAGCAATAATGCGCTCTAATTTAATTCCTTGATAATTTGAGACTCTTTCTAGCTGCTTTGCCTGTTCTGGATAATCGCTCATTTCGCTGACAGCAACAAGCTGGTCTCCTAGCCCTGCAGCAAAGGCAATTTCGGTGGCATGTGGAGCTAAACTTATAATGCGTTGAGCGGGTTGAGCGACGGTCGCTGTCGAAACAAACAGCGTTAATGCGAAGCATAATTTATTCATCATAATCCTTGATAAATTATTCCTAAAAGCAAACTTTGGATTGCGATCCAAGCCAGGACGCGCCAAACGAGCAGCGTATGTATTTGTGAAAGGTGAATAGCCGATGGCGCAATGCGCCCACCGATTTTTGCGCGCTCTGCACGCACACCTTGATAGATAGCAGGGCCGCATAAAGACAGTTGTAGTTTGTGTCCGATAGTACATAACACCCAACTAGGTCCTGGTAAGGGCCAAGACTTCGCTTGCTGTTGTATTCCAGAGAGCACATTACTTGTATTCTTTCCGGCAGCTAAAAGTATGGCAAAGAGACGAAGTGGAATAATATCCAGAGTAGCAACCAGTTGAATCACAGGTTTACCAAAGGGCAAATATTGGCGTCGGCTAGGGGACCACACTCGCGCTAATTCTGTTGTGAGTCGATACATTAACGCACCAATACCACCTGTTAGTGCGTACCAAAATAGCACACCGATCACGTTGCGGCTGTATGCCATAATCAGGGTTTCTGAGCCAGCTTTACCTATGCCAACGAGCGAGAGGCTACCAGTATCGCGATTAAGGTATGGTCTCAGTAATGCTCGACACTGAGCTTTGTCTTCCGAAGACATACTAGTTACGAGCTGTTTCGTTAACGTTTCGCTGTTGCGCCAGTCTAGCGCAAGGATCAATAGAACCAGTTCATATAAAGGGATTTGCCAAACAAATGGCTTTACTGCAATCAGTAATATCAAACAAGGAAACAGTATCAAGCCTAGTGCAAGACTGCCTGAGATTACACTCTGTGAGTAATTGTGATTATTGTTCACTTTGTTGGCTAGCTGTTCTGCTAGCTTTCGCCATAAAGTGATGGGGTGCGCTGAATGGGGGATTGGCACTAGAAGGTGCAAGAGCAGTGCGCCCCACATTATAAGGAGCGCACCGTTGGCATAAAATGACTGAAAAACTTCTTCCATGAATGAGTCGTTTACTTAATGAGTTCCAGCATTTTGAATACCATTTCGGAAGAGCTTTTTGCTGCTAGAGGCAGGAACTCATCAAAGCTCATTGGTGATTCTTTATCAGCGACATCAGAGATTGCACGCACAACAACAAACGGAGTGTTGAATTGATGACAAGTTTGAGCGATAGCAGATGCTTCCATTTCTACAGCGATAACTGACGGGAAGTGTTTACGAATAAACTCTTGACGCTCAGCAGTACAAACAAACGCATCGCCAGTACAAATTAGGCCGCGAACCGCATGAGTGTTTTCCATTTGTGCTAGGGCTTTTTCGGCTAAGTCCATTAGCTTGTCATCCGCTTTGAATGCAGCTGGTTGACCGGCCATTTGGCCAATCTCATAACCAAAAGCGGTTACGTCTGCATCGTGATGACGAACTTCTGTAGAGATAACTACATCGCCAAGGTTTAAGCTTGAATCGAAACCGCCAGCAGAGCCTGTGTTAATCACAACGTCTGGTTGGTATTCATCAAGAAGGATTGTCGTGCCCACCGCCGCTGCAACTTTACCGATGCCCGATTGTAGTACGACGACTTCAACATCGTTAATTTGACCAGAGAAAAACGTACAACCTGCTTTATTTACAGTTTTGCAGTTTGTAATTGCTTGCTTCAGGATGGTCACTTCTTGTTCCATCGCACCGATGATACCAACTTTCATAACACTCTCTTTAAGTAAATATTTTAGTTGGCCGAGAGTATAGCACTCCCCGTTGGCAGTTTTCTATTTGATGAGCTTCGCTTGAGTGAGCTTTTCTCGTAATTGATCGGCGCGCTTTCTGTTTACGCCAAAGTCAGAGTAGCCCACACGAGATTCCGAGCGCACAATCAGTTGGTCTCCTGCTATTTTTAGTTCGAGGTCATCCACGAAGCGCATGATTTTAGATGTGCACTCGATACGAAGGTAGTTGCTTTCTTTCACCGCGGTTTTCGCGCCTGGCAGTTCAAGCGCAACTTGCTCAATAGCGTCGATGTTCGCTGAATCCACTAAGATGAATGGCGTTAGGTTGTATTTTTCTCGCGTGTCTTGGGTGGAGACGCAGTTTGGTTTGTCACCACAAGGTGATTGAGAACGATCCGTCATGGTTGTGACTCCTTGGCTACAAGCGGTTAAGCCGAGCAAAGTAATGGAAAGGAGAGCGGCTTTTTTCATTGTATTTACTCTTATAATTTTGTTTCTAATTATATGGATACAAAAGAAAAAGGATCCAATAACAGGACCCTTTTTGTGAGGTTAGCTGAGATTAAACTTCGAGGTAATCGAGAATGCCTTCTGCCGCTTTTCGTCCTTCATCAATTGCGGTTACGACAAGATCAGAACCTCGTACCGCATCGCCACCCGCGAAGATCTTTTCGTTGCTGGTCTGGAACTGGAACTCTTGCTTCGCTGGGGCTTTGATACGACCCCATTGATCCAAATCGACATCAAACGGTGCTAACCAGTCCATTTTGTGCGGCTGGAAACCAAACGCCATGATAACAACGTCTGCTGGTAGAACGTGCTCGCTGCCTTCAACGGGTTCTGGACGTCGGCGACCCGCTTCATCAGGTTCACCAAGTGCGGTTTTCACCACTTTGACCCCCGAGACTTTGCCTGACGCATCCACTTCCACTCCCAAAGGCTGAAGGTTGAACATGAACTTCACGCCTTCTTCCTTTGCGTTTTTTACCTCGCGACGAGAGCCTGGCATGTTGGCCTCATCACGACGATAAGCACAAACTACGTTGGAGGCACCTTGGCGAATTGAGGTACGAACGCAGTCCATTGCTGTATCACCACCACCCAGTACGACGACTTTCTTTCCTGCCATATCGATAAAGGGTTGGTTACTCTCAAGATCCATGACTTTGTAGGTGTTCGAAATTAAAAATGGCAGCGCGTCATACACACCCGGCGCATCTTCATTATCTAGACCTGCACGCATGTATTTATAGGTGCCAACGCCCAAGAAAACAGCATCGTATTCATCAAGTAGCTCTTGCATTTGGACATCTTTGCCTACTTCCATGTTCATGCGGAACTCGACGCCCATTTCAGTGAACACACGGCGGCGGTTTTCCATCACGCCTTTTTCAAGCTTGAAGGAAGGAATACCGAAGGTCAGAAGGCCTCCAATTTCAGGGTAGCGGTCAAACACGACTGGCTTAACGCCATTGCGCACTAGGATATCCGCGGCAGCCAAGCCAGCTGGGCCTGCTCCAATGATTGCGACCTTTTTATCGGTCCACTCCACCTTGGACATATCTGGCTTCCAGCCCATTTCAAACGCTTTGTCGGTAATGTACTTTTCTATGTTACCGATGGTGACGGCACCAAAGTCATCATTAAGCGTGCATGAACCTTCACATAGGCGGTCTTGAGGACAAACGCGCCCACATACTTCCGGTAGGCTGTTGGTTTGATGCGATAGTTCAACCGCTTCAAGAATACGACCTTCATTGGCAAGTTTTAACCATTGAGGGATGTAGTTGTGGACTGGGCATTTCCATTCACAATATGGGTTGCCACAATCTAAGCAGCGATCCGCTTGTGCAGTCGCCTGTTGTTTAGTGAACGGTTCATAGATTTCAACGAACTCGATCTTACGAACTTTGATAGGCTTTTTCGCAGGATCTACACGCTGCACATCGATAAATTGATAAACGTTCTGGCTCATGATTCAAACATCCTCCATGATTACTGTGCTTGAACACGCAGCTCTGCGGCACTGCGGCTCTGGTGACCAAGTAGCGTGCGAAGATCTGCCGCTTGTGGTTTCACCAAATAGAACTTTGGAATCCATTCATCAAAGTTCGCCAAAATATTTTCAGCATGACTCGACCCTGTTTCTTCAAGGTGTTCCGCAATTAGGCCACGCAAATGTTCTTGGTGGATGTAAAGATCGGACAATGAGATGGCTTCGACAGACTCAGTATTAACTCGACCTTCAAAGCTTTGGTTCTCATCCAGAACATAGGCAAAGCCTCCAGTCATACCCGCGCCAAAGTTCACACCTGTCGCACCAAGAATGGCAACAATACCGCCAGTCATGTACTCACAAGCGTTATCGCCAGCACCTTCAATGACGGCTATCGTACCTGAGTTTCGTACGCCGAAACGCTCACCTGCTTTACCGGCTGCAAATAGTTTACCGCCGGTCGCGCCGTACAGACAGGTGTTACCAATGATGGTTGCTTCATTACACTTAAATGCAGTGCCAAGGTGAGGTTTGATAACCACTTTACCACCCGCCATGCCTTTGCCCACGTAGTCGTTCGCATCGCCCGTGAGGTAAAGCTCTACACCACCTGCGTTCCAAACACCAAAGGACTGGCCTGCGGTGCCGTCAAGATAGATTTTGATAGGGGAAGCCGCTAACCCTTGGTTGCCATAGCGTTTTGCTATTTCGCCAGATAAGCGTGCACCAACAGATCGATCAGTGTTGATGACATTGTAGAAGAAACTTGCCGATTGACTGTTTTCGACCGCATGCATTGCATCATCAACGATCTTTTGGTTGAGCTCAGCTTTATCAAACGGTTTGTTTGGCTCTGTCCAAAATAGCGGATGGCCCTCAGGTGATACTGGAGCTTCTAGAATATTGGATAGATCCAGCTTGGTCTGTTTCGCTGTAAATCCCTCTACTGCCTCAAGTAAATCGGTACGACCAATCAAGTCCGTCAGCTTTTCAACGCCAAGTTCGGCGAGTAATCCGCGCACTTCGTCTGCCAAGCCGATGAAGTAATTCATCACCATTTCTGGTAGACCTTTGAAGTATTCTTTACGCAGTGTCTCGTCTTGAGTCGCAACCCCAGTTGCACAGTTGTTGAGGTGACAAATTCGTAGGAACTTACAACCCATAGCGACCATTGGCGCAGTACCAAAACCGAAGCTTTCTGCACCTAAAATTGCGGCTTTAACTACGTCTAAACCAGTCTTTAGACCACCGTCTACCTGTAAGCGGATCTTATGACGCAGACCATTAGCAACCAGTGCTTGTTGTGTCTCTGCCAACCCCAACTCCCAAGGGCTACCAGCGTATTTTACCGAAGTTAATGGGCTTGCTGCGGTACCACCGTCGTAACCCGAAATGGTAATAAGATCAGCGTAAGCCTTGGCTACACCCGTTGCGATGGTGCCGACACCTGGCTCGGAGACGAGTTTTACCGAAACCAGCGCATTCGGGTTGACTTGTTTAAGGTCGAAGATCAGCTGGGCCAAATCTTCAATCGAATAGATATCGTGATGCGGAGGAGGGGAGATCAGAGTCACGCCTTGTACCGAATAACGCAGTTTTGCGATTTCTGCGGTGACTTTGTGTCCTGGTAGCTGTCCACCTTCACCCGGTTTCGCACCTTGTGCCACCTTGATTTGCAGTACATCCGCATTAGTCAGGTAATGAGGCGTTACACCAAATCGGCCAGAAGCAATCTGTTTGATACGTGAGTTACGCTCAGTACCGAAGCGGCGAGGATCTTCACCGCCTTCACCCGAGTTAGAGTAACCACCAAGACGGTTCATCGCCGTTGCAAGTGCTTCATGCGCTTCTGGGCTAAGTGCGCCAATGGACATTGCCGCTGAGTCAAAGCGTTTGAACAGTTCAGTGCGTGGTTCTATTTGCTCAAGTGGCAGCGGTGAGTCTGATTTTTTCAGCGACATTAAGTCACGCAGCATGGCAACAGGGCGTTGGTTTACCTGCTTAGCAAAGCTCTGATAGTCGTTACTTTCGCCAGATTTAACGGCCTGTTGCAGCGTGCCGACAACATCGGGGTTGTAAGCATGATACTCACCTCCATGGACGTACTTTAACAAGCCGCCATGATCAATCGATTTGCGCTTCGCCCATGCTTTACGAGATAAGTTTGTAAGATCTTGCTGGAAGTCGTCAAAATTCGCGCCTTCAATTCGAGTTGTGACGCCTTTAAAACACAGATCGACCACATTTTGGCTCAAGCCAACTGCTTCAAACAGTTGTGAGCAGCGGTAAGAGGCGATGGTTGAGATCCCCATTTTCGACATGATCTTGTACAGGCCTTTGTTGATGCCGTATTGGTAGTTTTGCATCACATCGCGGTAGTCTTTCTCTAGTGCTTTATCATCAATCAGTTTACCTAACGCTTCATAAGCAAGGTATGGGTAAACCGCAGTGGCACCAAAACCAAGCAAGACGGCAAATTGGTGTGGATCACGGGCTGTTGCGGTTTCGACAACAATGTTGGCATCGCAACGCAAGTTCGCGTCAATCAGACGAGTTTGAACGGCGCCGACTGCCATTGCTGCCGGAATTGGCAACTTACCTTTGACCAAGGCTCTGTCCGAAAGCACCACTAAAACCGTGCCTTCACGAACGACTTGCTCTGCTTGCTCACACAGATCATTAATGGCTTGTTTAAGATCTTTTTGTTGTGGGTCGTAGTTGATATCGAGAATGGTATTACGGTAATGATCGTCACTCAGCTCTAGTAGTTGCTGCATGTCTGAATAGAGCAGTACTGGAGAATCAAAGGTTACACGATGCGCGTGGCCATCGGTTTCACAGAAGACGTTCATCTCCTGGCCGATGCTGGTCGCCAGCGACATGACGTGTTTCTCACGCAGCGGATCGATTGGTGGGTTGGTGACCTGCGCGAACTTCTGACGGAAGTAATCAGTCACCAAGCGCTCTTTCGAAGAAAGAACCGCCATCGGGGTGTCATCACCCATCGAACCGACGGCTTCTTGCCCCATATCACCGAGGACACGCAATACTTGATCGACTTCTTCATTGCTCATGGCAAACTGCTTTTGATAAGTCTTAAGCAAGTCTTCATCAAAGCTGCGCTCACCTACTTGATCTTCAGGCAGCTGAGAGAACGGTGTTAGTTTGCGAACGTTGTTCTCCATCCATTCGCGATAAGGGTGACGAGATTTCAGGTCATTATCGATCTCGCTAGACTGCCAAAGCTTACCTTTACGAGTGTCGATGACGAGTAATTCCCCCGGACCTACACGACCTTTTTTGGCAACTTCATCTGGGGCGTAATTCCAAATCCCTACCTCAGATGCCAGAGTGATCAGCTTGTCTTTGGTAATTACATAACGCGCAGGACGTAGACCGTTTCGGTCTAGGTTACAAGCAGCATAACGACCATCGGACAGTACGATACCTGCTGGGCCATCCCATGGTTCCATGTGTTTGGAGTTGAAATCGTAAAACGCACGCAAATCCGGATCCATATCCGGGTGGTTTTGCCATGCTGGCGGTACGAGCATACGCATGGCACGGAAGATATCCATGCCGCCAGCTAAAAAGAGATCTAGCATATTATCTAAGCTAGACGAGTCTGAGCCTGTCTCGTTCACAAACGGTGCTGCAGTTTGTAGGTCAGGCAGCAGTGGTGACGAGAACTTGTAAGCACGAGCGCGTGCCCATTGTCGGTTACCTTCAATGGTATTGATCTCACCATTATGAGCAAGGTAGCGGAACGGTTGAGCTAATGGCCAACGCGGTTGAGTGTTGGTAGAAAAACGCTGGTGGAACAGACAGATAGCAGATTCCATACGTAGATCGGCAAGATCAAGATAAAAGCGCGGTAAGTCCGCAGGCATGCATAGGCCTTTGTACACCAAAACTTGAGTCGACAAGCTACAGATGTAGAAATCCGGATCTTCGGTGATTTGTTTCTCGATGCGACGGCGTGCGATGTAGAGGCGACGTTCAATGTCGCGTTCGCGCCAACCTGCCGGTGCAGAGACAAAGACTTGCTGAATATTTGGAAGCGAGTTGGCCGCAATTGGACCGAGTACTTCTGAATTAGTTGGTACTTCACGCCAACCAGCCACAGTTAGCGTCTCTTGCGCCAGTTCTTTGTTGACGATGTCTTTAGCGAGTTGAGCTTTGACTGGATCTTGGTTGAAGAAAATCATCCCTACGGCGTATTGCTTGCCAAGGTTGAAACCATTTTCTTCGGCAATAAGACGTAAATAGGAATCGGGCTTTTGTAATAGAAGACCACAACCATCACCAGTTTTACCATCGGCGGCGATACCACCACGGTGAGTCATGCGGTCAAGTGCAGAAATTGCTGTACGTACCAGCTTGTGGCTTTGTTCGCCTTCCATATGCGCGATCAAGCCAAATCCACAGTTGTCTTTCTCAAGACTTGGATCATAAAGAGCCATTGCAATTCTCCCTTTGCTTATCCGTCATCCCGACAGATATATCAACACTGCTTACGTTGATATCGATGACTAACTATGCGTCATCTTTATAGCTTTATGTATAATTATTCAGTAAAAGTTGTGAAATATTTAACATTTTTTGAGTGTTTTATTTTCATCAACTTCACAAGCTATAGCTTATTGTAAAAAAGGTCAAGTTATTAGTGGATCATCACGTGAATATACGATTTACCATTTAATAAGCTAGAATAGTTTAATAATTTCAAATAGATAGAAAATTGATTGTTACAAAAAAGTAACATTTGATTCTGTGGGAGATAAAAAAGACCAGCATAAAATGCTGGTCAAAATAGAAAGATTGGAAGGAATTGTTTTCTTTCTTCACCGATAGCCATCGATATTGCTGATGGCTATTAGGCAATTGAAAGAGAGAAGCATGACTGCTTCGTTAAGCAGAAAGCATCAGTGAATCTGCTTTTGCTTCTAGGTTTGTGCCACCCATTAAGTAATCATCGATAGCACGGGCACACTCACGGCCTTCGTTGATACAACGAACCACCAAAGATTGGCCTGTTCGCATATCACCAGCAGCAAATACACCTTCTTGGTTTGTAGCAAAACCTTGAGTTGCTACGTTACCACGATCATCTAGCGCGATATCCAGTTGAGCAAGTACGCCCGTTGGTTCAGGATGAAGGAAGCCCATCGCTAGGAATGCCATATCACATGGAATCACCCGCTCGCTGCCTTCAACTTCTTTAAAGCCTGGACGCTCGCCAGGTTTCGCCTCTTCCCAAACGATATCAGCAAGACGAAGACCTGTGACTTCACCTTTGTCATTTCCGATGAACTCTTTGGTCAGGATGTTCCAGTGACGATCAACGCCTTCTTCATGAGATGTCGAAGTACGTAGGATCATCGGGTACTGTGGCCAAGGCATATTGGCAGGACGCTTTTCTGGTGGAATCGGCATGATTTCCACTTGAGTTACACTTGCTGCGCCGTGACGGTTTGATGTTCCCACACAGTCTGAACCCGTATCACCACCACCGATAACCACAACATGTTTACCCGCAGCGTGAATTTCTTCCGTTTTCAGGTCCATGTTATTGGCGCGACGGTTGTTTTGACCTAGGAATTCCATCGCGAAGTGAACGCCTTTTAGTTCACGACCCGGAACGGGCAAATCACGTGGAACCGTTGAGCCACCGGTTAGTAGAACCACATCGAACTCTTGACGCAATTGTTGAGCATTTACATCAACACCGACGTGTTGGTTTACTTTAAACTCAATGCCAGCTTCTGCCATTAGATTGATCTTGCGATCAATGACTTCCATGCTCAGTTTAAAGTCTGGGATACCAAAACGTAGCAGACCGCCCACTTTCTCGTCTCGCTCGAATACCGTCACAGTATGACCAGCGCTGTTTAACTGCTCAGCAGCCGCAAGGCCAGCAGGGCCCGAACCGATGATCGCAACGGTTTTGCCAGTTCGAGAGCGTGGTGTTTTTGGTTTGGCGTACCCTTCACGATACGCCGTTTCCACGATGGTTTTCTCGATATTACAGATAGTAATTGGATCTTGGTTGATACCAAGTACACAAGCACTTTCACATGGAGCAGGGCAAACACGACCAGTGAACTCTGGGAAGTTATTGGTTGAGCTTAGAATGTTCCATGCTTCTTCCCAGCTATCACGATAAACTGCATCGTTAAACTCTGGGATGATGTTACCGATAGGGCAGCCGTTATGACAAAACGGCACACCACAATCCATACAACGAGAAGCTTGAGTATTGATTTTGTCACCAAACTCCTCGTTCAGGACGAACTCTTTGTTGTTCTTGATGCGTTCAGCTGGGTCGATCTTCTGTGGTAGTTCACGACCATGCTCTAAAAATCCAGTAGGCTTACCCATTATACGGCCTCCACTTGAGTTTCGTTTCCTTGAGACTGTGCTTCAGCTTTACGCTTTTGAAGAACCGCTTTGTAGTCACGCGGCATTACCTTAACCATAGAGGCTAGGCTTGCTTCAAAGTTGTCTAGGAAAGACTGAGCGACTTCACTTCCTGTGAATTGAACATGCTTAGTTAGCATGTCGAGTAATAGATCTCTGTCTTCTTGCTCGATTGGATCTAGGTCTACTAGCTCTGGGTTCAGTTTTGACTCAAAGTCACCTGATTTATCCCATACGTAAGCCACGCCGCCACTCATACCAGCGGCAAAGTTACGACCTGTTGAACCAAGGATGATGGCTGCACCGCCAGTCATGTATTCACAACCGTGGTCACCGACGCCTTCTACTACTACTTTCGCGCCTGAGTTACGAACACAGAAACGTTCACCAGCCATACCGCGAATGAAAGACTCACCCGAAGTTGCACCGTAGAAACACACGTTACCAACCACGATGTTGTCTTCCGCGACAATGCTTGATTTCGCATCTGGGTAAAGTACTAAGGTACCGCCAGATAAGCCTTTACCCCAGTAGTCGTTCGCGTCGCCTTCCACTTCGAACTTCACGCCCTTAGCTAGGAATGCGCCGAATGACTGACCTGCAGAACCTTTGAACTTCACGTTCATTGGCTGAGGTAGACCTGCATCTTTGTACACTTTCGAGATTTCGTTCGACAACATGGTACCTGCAGAGCGGTCCGTGTTGACGATAGGGAACTCGGCATTCACCGCTTCGCCTTTCTCTAGTGCAGGAATCGCTGCTTGAATCAGCTTACGGTCTAGCACTTCTTCTAGGTTGTGGTTCTGTTGAGCTTGGTTGAATACACCATCAGCTTCACGTGGTTGCTCAACGTGGAGAACAGGAGACAGATCTAGGTTCTTGTATTTCCAGTGAGAAATGTCTTGGCGAATCTTCAGCTTCTGACCTTGACCGACCATTTCATCGATAGTGCGGAAGCCAAGTTCAGCCATGATTTCACGTAGACCTTGTGCCATGTATTGGAAGAAGGTTACGACGTCTTCTACGCGACCATCAAAGCGCTCGCGAAGTGTTTTGTTTTGAGTCGCGATACCAACAGGACAGGTGTTCTTATGACACTTACGCATCATGATACAACCTTCAACCACCAATGCTGCGGTTGCCACGCCCCATTCTTCTGCACCAAGTAGTGTTGCCACTGCAAGGTCGCGAGGTGTCTTCATCTGACCATCCGCTTGAACCACGATACGGTTACGTAGACCGTTCTTTAGTAGCGTTTGGTGCGTTTCTGCCAAGCCAAGTTCCCAAGGAAGACCGGTATGACGGATTGAAGACATTGGTGATGCACCTGTACCACCGTCGAAACCAGCGATAAGTACAACGTCCGCTTTCGCTTTCGCTACACCAGAAGCGATCGTACCTACGCCAGCTTCCGATACCAGCTTCACGTTTACACGGCCCGCGCGGTTCGCGTTCTTCAAGTCATAGATAAGCTGAGCCAAATCCTCGATTGAGTAGATATCGTGGTGTGGCGGTGGCGAGATAAGGCCAACGCCTGGAGTTGAGTGACGTGTAGCACCGATCCAGTCATCTACTTTATCGCCTGGTAGCTGACCACCTTCACCTGGCTTCGCGCCTTGAGCCATCTTGATTTGTAGCTCTTCAGCGTTAGTTAGGTAGTAAGAGGTTACGCCGAAACGACCTGAAGCCACCTGTTTGATTGCAGAGCGTTCCCAATCGCCGTTCTCTTTGCGCTCGAAACGCATTGGGTCTTCACCACCTTCACCAGAGTTCGATTTCGCGCCAAGACGGTTCATCGCAACAGCCAGTGTGGAGTGTGCTTCGTAAGAAATAGAACCGAATGACATTGCACCTGTCGCGAAGCGTTTCACGATGCTTTCAATTGGCTCGACGTCGTCGATAGAGATAGAACCAGCGGGGTTCTTAATGAACTCAAGTTGGCTACGCAGGGTTACCGCGTTGTCACCTTGCTTATCTACAGCAGTCGCGTATTGCTTGAACTGATCGTAGTTCTTGTTGCGCGTAGACTCTTGCAGTAGAGAAATGGTTTCTGGGTTGAATAGGTGCTTCTCACCACGCTGTTTCCATTGGTAAACACCACCAACATCCAGCATTTGAATTGGGATTTCGCGTTGTGGGTAACCGATGCGGTGACGGATAAGTACTTCTTTGGCGATATCATCAAGGGTTAGACCTTGGATACGAGAAACCGTCCCTGTGAAGTATTTGTCGACCACGGATTTGTGGATACCCAATGCTTCGAAGATTTGCGCACCATGGTACGACTGTAGCGTAGAGATGCCCATCTTCGAGAAGATCTTCAGAAGACCGCCATTGATCGCTTTACGGTAGTTGTTGAACAGATCGCGAGGGTTCGCTTCTGGATCCAACTTCTTCGTACGTTGAAGTTCAATGATGGTTTCAATCACTAGGTAAGGGTTAACCGCATTCGCACCGTAACCAAGTAGCGTTGCAAAGTGGTGCGTTTCACGCGCGTCACCAGTTTCAACCACGATGTCACACTTCGCACGTAGACCTTTACGGATCAAGTGGTGGTGTACTGCGCCAACTGCCAGCATTGCTGGGATCGCCGCGTGGTTTGAATTCACTGCGCGGTCAGTGAGTAGGATGATTGAATAACCATCGATAACCGCGTCTTCTGCGTATTGGCAGATACGTTTTAATGCACGCTCAAGTTTGCCTTGATCTTCACTAGCTTGGAATACTATATCCAATGTTTTCGCTTGTAGGTGCTCGTTATCGATCGCACGCAATTTTTCAAGCTCAGAGTTGGCTAGAACAGGCGATTCCAATTCTACTTTCTGACAGTGAAGTGGTGTTTCAGTCAGAAGGTTTTGGTCTTTACCCAAGTAAGTGTTCAGCGACATAACCATGCGCTCACGGATCGGGTCGATCGGTGGGTTAGTTACTTGTGCAAACAGCTGCTTGAAGTAGTTTGAAAGGTGCTGAGATTGATGAGAGAGAACCGCAAGAGGCCAGTCGGCACCCATTGCTGATAATGGTTCTTTCGCGTCATTCGCCATTGGAACGATGATTTCGTTCACTTCTTCAGTGCTTACGCCAAACGCTTGTTGGCGGTGTAGAAGGTGTTCTGGCTTAGGTTGGCTGAACTGGTTGCTCGCATCTGGCAGCTTCTTCAAGCTCAGTAGGTTTTCTTCTACCCACTTCTCGTAAGGCTGTGCCGTTGCGATGGTGTCTTTCACTTCTTCATCAGAGATGATTCGACCTTGTTCTAGGTCTGCAACGAAGATACGACCCGGTTGTAGACGACCACGGAACTCTACGTTCTCTGGTTCAATATCCACAACACCAGATTCAGATGCCATCACTAGGAAGTTATCTTTGGTCACTGTGTAGCGAGAAGGGCGCAAACCGTTACGGTCTAGTGTCGCACCAACTTGAACACCATCAGTAAAACATACTGAAGCAGGACCATCCCATGGTTCCATGATGTTCGCGTGGTACTGATAGAACGCGCGACGTTTAGGATCCATGTTTTTGTTTTCTTGCCATGCTTCCGGGATCATCATCATCAATGCGTGTGGCAGGCTGCGACCAGAAAGAACTAGGAGCTCAAGTGCCATATCGAAGTTAGATGAATCCGAGCTGCCTTCCTGACAGATTGGAAGAAGCATGTCGATTTCAGCCTGAGTAAACAGGTCTGATTCTAGGATTGCTTCACGGGCTTTCATCCAGTTCAAGTTACCGCGAACTGTATTGATTTCACCGTTGTGGGCAATGTAACGGAAAGGCTGTGCAAGACGCCATTTCGGGAAGGTATTGGTAGAGAAACGAGAGTGTACCAGCGCCAGTGCAGTCACCATGGTCGGGTTTTGTAGATCAAGGAAGTACTGAGGTACTTGCTCGGTCGTTAACTGACCTTTGTATACCAATGTCTTGTAAGACATGGAGTTAATGTAGAAGTCGTCACCAATGTTCGAAACGCTTTCTAGGCAAACACGTACAGTATAGTTACGAAGTACGTACAGTTTGCGCTCTAGCTCTTCAGGCGTGATGCCAGGGCCGCCGGAGATAAACACGTGCTCAAATTGAGGCTCTGTGCTTAGAGGGTCGGCACCAATCATGGAGTTGTCGGTTGGTAATACGCGGTAGCCGATAACTTCAAGGTCTAGACGCTGTGCGTTGCGTTCTAGAATGTCACGGCATTGTTCGCGTTTGTATTCGTCTTTCGGGAAAAGAACGACACCAACACCATACTTTTCAAACGAAGGCAGTTTAATGCCTAGCTTAACGGCTTCTTCTAATAGGAATTCATGAGGTTTTTGTAGCAAGATACCCGCACCGTCACCGCTGCATGGGTCACAACCTTGACCACCACGGTGTTCCATGCGAGCCAGCATATCCAATGCTTGAGTCACTACTTCATGAGATTTACGGTTTTTAAGGTGAGCAACAAAACCGATACCACAAGCGTCATGCTCCAGTTCCGGAGTGTACAGACCCTGTGGATTTTGCTCTCTATCTACCATAGATACATCCTTCCAGTTCAATGTCGACGCAAAAGTACCGGGCAGCAAATACTACCTAGACTATTGATTACGTCTTGTCCTTTATATTTATTATCGCCACCGATCTAGGTTGACCGGTCTTGATTCCTTTCCGTATCTCGCAGGAAAAGTTTTGCGAGAAAAACAATCCTTGGTGGTATCCCTTTATTTATTATCACTATCTAGTGATTTATATAGGTAGGAGTGGGATAACACCGACAAATCCCGCAGTGTGCTTTGTAATAAAAGTCACAAAAATAACGGGGTTGTGTAAGTATCCTACAATTTTGTCACTTCAGAATGCAATGAAAAAGTCGGCGTTGTGACCCAATTTTTTCGTTTAATTATGCATTTTTAGTTTAACATTTACGCAACATGAACGATTTTTGTCTTTAATTATGCAAGTTTATTGATTTTGACCTGCATGATGGGTGTTTGAATTGATTAATATTGTGTGTTTTTTCTTGCAGGGATGTAATTTATTTACACAGATCGTAGTGAGATTGATTACGATTTATTGTTGGTGAGAATTTATGCAGTTACATGAGTTGGTCAATACAATCGGCCAAGATCTTCAGCGTCGATACGGTGAAAAGGTTCATAAGTTAACATTGCACGGTGGATTTAGTTGCCCTAACCGCGATGGCACGATTGGGCGGGGAGGATGTACATTTTGCAATGTGGCTTCGTTTGCAGATGAAGAAGTCCAGATAAAAAGCATTCACGAACAGTTAAAAGATCGCGCAGGTGAAATTCACAGAGCGAAGAAGTATCTCGCTTATTTTCAGGCCTACACCAGTACCTATGCCGAAGTACAAGTTCTCAAAAACATGTATGAGGAAGCACTAAAGGCTGCAGACATAGTTGGTCTTTGTGTGGGGACGCGTCCTGATTGCGTCCCTGATGCGGTATTGGATTTACTGTCGGGCTATGTACAGCAAGGTTATGAAATTTGGCTAGAACTAGGTCTTCAAACCGCCAACAATGACACCCTAAAACGTATCAATCGTGGTCATGACTTTGAGTGTTATGCCGAAATCACTAAGCGTGCGCGAACACTCGGAATCAAGGTTTGTACTCACTTAATTGTGGGTTTACCCAAAGAAACCCGCGCCGAAAATATTGAAACGCTGCAAAAAGTGTTGGCCGTGGGAACGGATGGCATCAAGTTACATGGCTTGCATATTGTCGAAGGTAGCACCATGGCGAAAGCTTGGCGTGCTGGAAAGCTAGAAGCCCCTGAATTAGAAGAATATGTTGCGATCGCCAGTGAAATGATTCGTATGACACCACCAGATGTGATTTATCATCGCGTTTCATCAGCAGCCAGGAGGCCCACGTTATTATCGCCTCTGTGGTGTGAAAACCGTTGGCTAGCGATGACGGAAATTGGTCGAGATCTCAGTGCTCATGGTGCTCAAGGGAGTCTTACGGGGAATACCTTTATCTATACTAAACCGGAATTAATAGCAGATCGCTCAATAAATAACTGATATATTTTAACCAGTGTTCTTTGAAGGTTTAAACGATGGATCAGTTACTCAATTGGCTTTGGGGTGGTCAAGGCGGTTATGGCTATGTCGTCTTGTTATTAATCGCAGGCGTGTGTGCGTTAGCACTGATCTATTTGCACTTTCAGACGTCACTTAAGAAACTAGTAACGGATTCTCCCTATCCAGTCATAGTGGTGGACACTAGCCATGCTCAGCTCTTGCTATCTAACCAGGCTGCGATGCAGTTATTAGGCATTCGCTCTTTGGGAACGAGGTATTTGTATCCTGCTTTATTCGATATTCATGAGCTTGAGCAGTTTCTCGCTCGCTTCTCTAGTCGTCATTTTCGTCAGCAGGCTTTTGACTGGCGACTATCTGATAGTGAATCTATTAAAGTGGAGCTGTCAGGCAGAAAGAGTTTATTGCGCAATCATCGAGTTTGGATTCTTTATGCTCAGCCATATCAAGCCACTCACCAAGAGCAGCAACAAGAACTTGCGCAATTAATCATCGCACGTTCGGCATTAGACTCACTTTCAGAGCTGATTTGTACCCAAGACCGCCAAGGCAATCTGTTAACGACCAATCGAGCATTTGATCAATTCTGGCAAGGGCGAAGGGAAGAAGCTTGCGCACCCAAGACCTTGGGTGAGATGACCAGAAAAAGCGAACGTAAATGGACAACGGATCCACAAGGTCGAAGTTGCTTATTGGAAGTCAATCAAAACTCTCTTGTTTCGCCGAGTGGTGAGCTTATCGGAACGCTGTCTATTAGTCATGACGTGACTGAATGGCACAAGATGCAACAGAATCTGCGAGATGAAATGGAGCGTCGCAAAGATACAGAGGTGGCGCTAGCGCAAAGAGATACTATCTTACAAACGATTCTGGATGCCAGTCCGGACTCTATTGGTATTTTCAATGAGAACATGGTCTATCAAGCGTGTAATCAGCCTTTTGTTAAGGCGTTAGGCATTTCAAAAATTTCTGATTTGATAGGTAAGCGCCTCCAAGACGTGATTCCTAAAGAGATGTACGCGCGCTTAGCAGACAGTGACTTAGAAGCATTACGCCAGTTAGAGCCAGTTCGATACATAGATAAAGTCGTGAGTAGTGATGGTAAAAGTACGTGGTTTGATGTGGTGAAATCGCCTTTTAAAGATAAAGCATCAGGAACGAATGGTGTGCTGATCATGGCGCGTGATATTTCTGAGCGTTATCTTGCAGAACAAAAGTTGGAAAAAGCCAACCTAGAGTTAGAAAAATTGAGCTTTATGGATAGCTTAACTCAAGTATCGAACCGACGCCGTTTCGATGAACAACTGCAGGTATTGTGGTACCACCATGCTAGAGAAAAGCTGCCGCTCACCATCATGTTATGTGACATCGACTTTTTCAAAGATTACAACGACTGTTACGGTCACCAACAAGGTGATGAAGCGTTAGTCAGTGTTGCTACCGTGTTTACACAAGTCATCAATCGTTCTTCGGATTGTGTTGCGCGTTATGGTGGCGAGGAGTTTGGTTTTATATTGCCGAATACCACCACGGAAGGTGCGCGCAACGTAGCGCAGCGTATTCATGAGAAAATTCTACAGCTTGATATGGAACACGACAGTTCAGAAGCATCTGAACGCCTTACCGTCAGTATCGGTCTGGTCTCTTACATTCCTCAGCATGGTGATGAACCCGAAATGGGCATCGCTATGGCTGACAGTGCGTTATATCAAGCTAAAGCTGATGGACGTAATCGCACCTGTATTCACCCCAGTTCTTGCTAACGCTTTGTGACCGCTTGCTCTAAGTTGATAGCTGATTGTTTAAATCACCGTATTAAACACGTTAAAATTACAGAAGCCTGTGTGCTCGTTGGTTTATCTTTCTATCTCGTGTCACAAGCGCAGATCGCACCGTGTGTTTTTCACTAATCAAACAGACCTAAATTGCGTTAGGTCGAGTGCATTTACCTGTTTTTCATCATCGAATGGCGCTATCTAGCCACCACCATGGAGTAGTTAATGAAACCCATGAAAAATCTCGCCCAGTATTATGTCGACTTGCTAGTCAAACTGGGGATTGTTCGCTTCTCTATTTTGCTAGCCCTTGCGCTGGTGGCATTAGCTGTTGTGGTGCAGGTAGGGATTACTTTAGCTCTCAAAGGGCGAGTAGATGATATCGACATTGTCCGTTCGGTGTTTTTTGGTCTATTGATCACCCCTTGGGCGGTTTACTTCCTCTCTGTGGTTGTCGATCAACTAGAAGAGTCTCGCCAGCGTTTAACTAAGCTGGTGTCCAAACTGAAGGACATGCGTTCGCGAGATCAAGAGCTGAATTACCAACTTCAACAAAACATTGAAAAGCTTAACCAAGAAATTGAAGAGCGTATTAAAGCGGAAGAAGCACGTGAAGAGGCGATGCAAGACCTCGAAAACGAGGTGTTCCAACGCGAACGTACTCAATTAGAGCTGGCAGAACGTACCGCATTACTACGTTCATTTATTGATGCCTCACCAGACTTAATTTACTACCGCAATGCGGATGGTGTTTTCTCTGGCTGTAACCGCGCGATGGAAGAGCTAACGGGCAAGAAAGAGCACCAGTTAGTCGGATTAAGCCCTTGGGATGTGTATAGCAAAGAAATCGCCGAGCATATCGTTGATACTGACCAAAAGGTTTTTGCCGATAATCAAGCGATTACTTACGAGCAATGGCTCGAATACCCAGATGGTCGCAAGCATTACTTTGAGCTGCGTAAAGTGCCATTTTACAGCAAAGATGGCCGCCACCTTGGTCTCGTTGGGTTCGGTCGTGATATCACTGAACGTAAGCGCCATGAAGAGTCGTTAGAGAAAGCAAGCCGCGACAAAACTACCTTCATCTCAACCATCAGTCATGAGCTGCGAACGCCGCTGAATGGCATTGTAGGCTTAAGTCGTATGCTTCTAGATAGTCCGTTGACAGAAGAGCAGCGTAAACACATGCAGACCATCAATGTGAGTGCGATTACGCTAGGTAACATCTTCAACGATATTATCGATATGGATAAATTTGATCGCCGTAAGTTAGAACTATTACCTGCGCCACTTAACTTCGAAGACTTCGTCGCAGAGATTGAGAGTATCTCAGCTCTGATGGCGGAACAAAAAGGGTTACGCTTTGACTTAGAACGTTTAAGCGACTTGCCAAAAGCAATTGAAGTGGATGCAACCCGTCTACGTCAGGTGATTTGGAACTTGGTCAGCAACGCAATGAAGTTCACCAAAGAAGGTGGCGTTGTGATGACAGTGAGCGCGGATGTCGAAGACGATTTTGCGACCATTATTATGGAAGTGGAAGACACAGGTATTGGTATTCCAGACGAAGAGCTAGATAAGATCTTTGCGATGTACTACCAAGTGAAATCAGGCAAGGACAACCTGCATGCGGTCGGTACAGGTATTGGTTTGGCGGTATCTAAACAACTGATCAATATGATGGATGGTGACATTACGGTTACCAGTGAGGAAGGCTTTGGTAGCACTTTTACTGTATCGATCCACGTTCCGATTGTTGAACTAGCTGAGCCAGTCATTGATGCGAAACGCGACAATGTGCGCCTCAACATATTTATGGTCGAAGACATCGAGCTTAACGTAACTGTGGCTAAATCGTTACTTGAGAGCCTAGGGCACTCTGTCACCGTGGCAATGACGGGCCAAGAAGCGTTAGTGAACTTTGTGCCAGAAAAATACGACTTAGCGTTGTTGGATATCCAACTGCCTGATATGACGGGCTTTGATGTCGCCAATTATTACCGCGAGCATTATAACAATCTTCCTCCATTGGTCGCCTTAACTGCTAATGTAATGAAAGATCGTCGTGAATACTTAGATAACGGCATGGATGATGCGATCAGTAAGCCGCTGGCAGTGAATGCCATTCAGTCAGTGATTGATAAATTCTTCGCTCACCAGTTAGAACAACCTAAGGAAGTAGTGAGCGGTCCCGAAACAGTGGAAGAGCCAGTGCCTTCTCCTGTGATTGAGACACATTTGCTCGATATGGATATGTTAGAGTCTTACGTCGACATTGTTGGTGCAACACCTGTCTACGACAGCATAAAAATGTTTGAAGATATGATGCCAGACTATATCGATGTCTTAGATTCGAACATGACAGCGAAAGATCAAGATGGGATTGTTTCTGAAGCGCATAAAATCAAAGGTGCTGCAGGTTCAATTGGCCTGAAACGTATCCAAAGTGTGGCGCAAAAAGCGCAATCGCCTGATATGCCAGCATGGTGGGAAAACATTTCAGACTGGGTTGAAGAGATCAAAAATGAATACCAAAACGATATTCAAGTCCTCAAAAGTTGGTTGGAACAAAGGAAATAACATGAAAAGAATCGCACCATTGGCATTAGCCATGGCATTGATGGCAGGCTGTAGTTCCGTTCCAAATGTGAATTGGCAACAAAACAGTCAGATTACGATTAATGAGGTTAATGTTGAGCTCAAAAGTAATTTATGGGTTAACCTCATGCCGAATATTGGGGACGTGGAAGAGCAAAGTATTCAAGGTGCACTTTACCTCGAAGGAGATCAGTTACTTCCTGCAAATCTAACGGCAGAAGCTCTTATTATTAAACAGGGGCAAAAAGAGTGGTTGGTGGACAGTGCGTCTTTAGATACTCGAACGCACAGTGAAAGCCGATGGGAGGTGGCGTTCTCGTCTCACATTGATGTGAACACAGAAAAATCGGTTGATATCGCAGTGCTTCTAGACGATGCGGGTAAACAGCGTTGGTTAGTCGAAAAGTACGTGAAGATTAACAAGGTTTATTAACCGCAATGATGTTGCATTAGTCGTTAGACCTAAAACAAAAAGGGCTTGCTCAATGAGCAAGCCCTTCGGATATTAGCGGTTAAATCTAGTCTTCTAGATCGCCACAGAAGCGGTAACCTTCGCCGTGGATAGTGGCGATGATTTCTGGCGTACCTGAAACAGACTCAAAGTGCTTACGGATACGACGAATCGTTACGTCTACAGTACGGTCGTGTGGCTTAAGTTCACGACCAGTCATCTTCTTAAGAAGATCGGCACGAGTTTGAATCTTACCCGGGTTCTCACAGAAGTGCAGTAGTGCGCGGAACTCAGAGCGAGGTAGCTTGTAGCTATCACCAGCAGGGCTTACTAGAGAGCGGCTGTTGATGTCTAGTACCCAACCGTTGAATTCATACTTTTCTACCGAGCGCTTCTCTTCTTGCACCGCGTTAGAGCTCATTGAGCGACTAAGTAGGTTACGTGCACGAATAGTTAGCTCACGTGGATTGAATGGTTTAGTGATGTAGTCATCTGCACCAATCTCAAGACCTAGGATCTTGTCTACTTCATTGTCACGGCCTGTCAGGAACATTAAAGCAATGTTCGCTTGCTCGCGTAGTTCACGCGCTAGTAGAAGGCCATTCTTGCCTGGAAGATTAATGTCCATAATAACCAAGTTGACTGAGTTATCAGACAACACTTGGTGCATCTCTTCACCGTCACTGGCTTCAAAAACAGCGTATCCCTCTGCTTCAAAAATACTCTTAAGAGTGTTACGAGTTACTTGCTCATCTTCAACGATAAGAATCTGCGGGGTTTGCATTGGCGGTACCTAAATTTGTGACAAAATTGTGCTAATAGAATAAATTCTAGGCAAAAATATAACATACAGGTAATGTGATTTTGATAATAAATCAAGTTGATCAAAAAAACACTTCTTTCAGTTATCCGCCCTCCATGGAATTTTGCCAACTCACCAGTATCCAATGGCGACGTTTATTCTAAAGGGCTTGTTTACCTTTCATTTCCTGCTTTCAGTGGGGCCTGAAACGTAAACACCCTAAGATATTGAGCGGATTTTATATTGTTAACAGCATGCTAACAATGCTCAAATGTTAATTCCATTCAGTTTGTTGATTTATATCAATTGATGAAATGTAACTGTTATTAATCGTTTAAGACTTATGATAGAAAAAAGTAATACGAACATAGACGCATCGTTATGGAATGCTTATTCAGAATCTTTTTTCAGATTCGAAGCCGAGTGGCGTGTTTCAAACTATGCTGTGATAACCGCTTGGAACCCATACAGTAACTTGAGGTCCAAAGAAGAGAACAGCATAAACAATCACGCGTTAGAAAAACAGCTACAGCACGTTAATTACGCGCCTGTCACGGTAGGTGATAGCGCTTTTACATGGTATGAGGAAAGCTTTGCCGTCGAGTTGTCGCCAGAGGTAGCTGTTGAATTGGCGAATGACTTTCAACAAAACGCGATTTATTACGTCATTAATGACCAACTTTATCTTATTGCGTGCTCGCAGCCGAAAGTTTTTCATACGTTAGGCTCCATTAAACCTCGGCTCGTATAGAAGGTATAGAAAAGGATACTGCTCACTGAAGCATCGCTTGGGTGAGAAAATTCACGGAGGAAATATGAGAGACATTACACCCGATATTTGTGACCAATTTGAAGACCAAGTGAGCTTGCTTACTTTACCATTGCAGAACTTTGGTCAACGTAGCGCTTTTTACGGTGAAATCGTTACGGTGCGCTGCTATCACGATAACTCGAAAGTGCGTGAAGTACTGGGCGAAGATGGAACGGGTAAAGTATTGATTGTTGACGGGCATGGATCGTGTCAGAGAGCATTACTCGGCGATCAATTAGCGATACTCGGAATAGAAAATGGGTGGGAAGGCATCATTGTCTATGGTGCAATACGCGACGTAGCACAAATATCTCAAATGGACATTGGCGTTCAAGCTCTTGGAACTAACCCGTTTAAAACAGAGAAACGCGGGATAGGAGAGGTAAACGTAACCTTAACGATGCAAAACCAAATCGTTCAACCTAAGCACTACGTTTACGCGGACTGGAACGGTGTATTGATTTCTAAGCAAAAGCTGGACTTCTAAAAACGAAAGCCTAAACCAACCTCAAAGCCTTGTTGCCAATCTTGGTAATCAAGAGTCGCGTGAAGATCCAGTTTATCGGTAATTTTTACGCGACTTGATACTTCAGCCGCGAGGCTGCTGTCGTCTTGGCGAATACCTTCCGCTGTTTCGTTCTTGTAAGAGCGAACTGTACTTTTCAGCGTGACACGATCATTAAAGTGATAGCTGATCCCACTCAAAAAACCACTTTGATTTTGGGTAGGAGAGTTATTGACTCGCGCACCGACATAAACGTCTACCGAATCAAAAAGTTCGTAGGCGTAACCCGTATCGATATTCCAAACATCAAAACTGTCAGACTGATAACTGTCGCTGGAAATGAATAGTTTATGAGGAGAAGGGGATGTTTTACCTGGAAGCGGCGGAAGCACGTTGGCTAGACAAACACCAGGCACAAAAAACAGCAACAGAAAAAGCCATCTTTTCATGTTCACCACTCCTTGTGTCAACTTTTTTATTAGTATGCGCCCAAAGCTTCTCACTATTAAAGCATAGAATATGAAAGCTAGCTCACCTATTTTCTAAATAATTCGATCCTATGAACATAAGTCACAGTTAAGTTGTTGTTATGTGTCACAACCCTCTCGAATTATTTGATCGTACGTTTTATGGCACAGATTAGACTAGTTATTAGATAAAAAACCGAACTGGTGATGATAGTTAAGTCCTTTACAAAAACTAACTGTAGATTTCCAAATGATCAATAATGTGTAATTAACTATAAATATCAATGACATTGCTTAGCAGAAATCTCTGAAAGATGGAAAAACAAACAATTTTTTGTTGACTATGTATCAGAAACTCGGTAAACGTAGAGTTAAGCAAACACAATTAACGTTGAATATTTATTTATGCCATCTAACAGCCTAGTAGTAATGACCACGACCATTATTATTACCGACACGACACATGTTGGGGCAGGCTGCTGAGCGAAAGAAATTCACAAAAAAGGCCTGTATCCAACAAGATACAGGCCTTTTTTTATGCTTTTTTATCCAGAATTTAGACAAATTTAAGAAGATATACCGGAGGAAGGGATGCGAGTATTGAAGTTTGGCGGATCATCACTAGCTGATGCAGATCGCTTTTTGAGAGCGGCAGACATTATTGCCAATAACGCTCAACAAGAAGAAGTAGCGGTTGTTCTTTCCGCTCCTGGTAAAACAACAAACAAATTGGTTGCGGTCATTGAAGGCGCATTGCGCAATGGTGAAGCAGAACTACAAATCAAAGAGTTGGAGGAGTCGTTTAAAACGCTCTTCACTCAAATCCAAGCAGTACTACCCAATATCGATGGTTCAGCTTTCGATAACCAAGTGAAAACTTCTCTCTCTCAATTACGCCAGTTCGTTCATGGCATCAACCTTCTTGGCATGTGCCCAAATAACGTCAATGCACGCATCATCAGCAAAGGCGAACGCGTTTCAATTCAATTGATGAAGGCAGTGCTTGAAGCGAAAGGCCAACCTGCGCATCTTATCGACCCAGTCGAGTATCTATACGCAAAAGGCGATCACCTAGAAGCCATGGTCGATGTTGAAGTTTCGACTCAGAACTTCCGCCAGAATCCTCTTCCTCAAGGTCATGTGAACATCATGCCTGGTTTTACTGCCGGTAACGAGAAAGGTGAACTAGTTACACTAGGTCGTAATGGTTCAGACTACTCAGCGGCGGTTCTTGCGGCGTGTCTGCGCGCAGATTGTTGTGAGATCTGGACTGACGTAGACGGTGTATACAACTGCGACCCTCGTTTAGTGGAAGATGCTCGCTTACTTAAATCTCTTAGCTACCAAGAAGCAATGGAGCTTTCTTACTTCGGTGCTTCCGTTTTGCATCCGAAGACCATTGCTCCTATCGCGCAGTTCCACATCCCATGTCTGATCAAAAACAGCTTTAACCCACAAGGTGCAGGAACTCTGATTGGGCAAGACACTGGTGAAGACAATCTGGCGATCAAAGGTATCACGACGCTAAACGACCTAACCATGGTTAACGTCTCCGGCCCAGGTATGAAGGGTATGGTTGGCATGGCAAGCCGCGTATTTGGCGCAATGTCTTCCGCTGGTGTGTCTATTGTTCTTATTACTCAGTCTTCTTCTGAGTACAGCATTAGCTTCTGTATTGAGGCAGAAGATAAAGCAAAAGCGCAACAAGTACTGGCCGATGCGTTTGAGTTGGAACTGAAAGATAGCTTATTAGAGCCGGTCGAGTTTATTGATAATGTTTCAATCATAACGTTGGTTGGTGACGGCATGCGTACATCGCGCGGTGTTGCATCTCGCTTCTTCTCATCTCTTGCTGAAGTGAACGTAAACATTGTAGCCATCGCACAGGGCTCATCTGAGCGTGCAATCTCAGCCGTGATTCCTGAAGATAAAATCTCTGAAGCGATCAAAGCGTGTCACGAGAACCTATTCAACTCTAAGCACTTCTTAGACGTATTCGTGGTTGGTATTGGCGGCGTTGGTGGTGAGCTGGTGGATCAGATCGAGCGTCAACAGGCGAAGCTTGCGGAAAAAGGCATCGTTATTCGCGTGTGTGGCTTGGCAAACAGCAAAGGTCTTCTGCTTGATAGTGAAGGTCTGCCACTCGATCATTGGCGTGATCGTATGTCGGCTGCGACAGAAGAGTTCAGCCTAGCGCGTTTGATTTCTTTGGTTCAACGTAACCACATCATCAACCCAGTATTGGTTGACTGTACATCAAGTGAAGATATCGCGAACCAATACGCTGATTTCCTAGCTGCTGGTTTCCATGTCGTTACACCAAATAAAAAAGCAAATACAGCAAGCATGGCTTACTACCATCAGCTTCGCGATGTTGCGCGCAGCTCTCGTCGCAAGCTGATGTACGAAACAACTGTGGGGGCGGGTCTACCGGTAATCGAAAACCTGCAAAACCTAATCTCAGCGGGTGATGAGCTAGAGCGCTTCAGCGGTATTCTTTCTGGCTCTCTGTCATACATCTTCGGTAAGTTAGATGAAGGTATGAGCCTAAGTGAAGCAACTAATATCGCAAAAGAAAATGGTTTTACTGAACCGGATCCTCGTGATGACCTTTCTGGTATGGATGTCGCGCGTAAGCTTCTGATCCTAGCTCGTGAAGCTGGCATGTCTCTAGAACTAGAAGACGTTGTGGTTGATCAAGCACTGCCACCAGGTTTTGATGATTCTGGTAGCGTTGATGAATTTATGGCGCGTTTACCTGAAGCAGACGCCTACTTTAAAGAATTATCTGCAAAGGCAGCGGAAGAAGGCAAAGTACTGCGCTACGTTGGTGAGATTAATGAGGGCAAGTGCACAGTAAGCATCGCAGCGGTGGATGAAAACGATCCAATGTATAAAATCAAGGACGGTGAAAACGCACTGGCATTTTACAGCCGTTACTATCAGCCAATCCCACTAGTGTTACGTGGCTATGGTGCAGGCACCGAAGTAACGGCTGCGGGTGTATTTTCTGACGTGATGCGTACTTTAGGTTGGAAACTAGGGGTATAACAATAATGAGTTCAAGTGATATGGATGTAGTGGTTTATGCCCCAGCATCAATTGGTAATGTAAGCGTTGGCTTTGATGTGCTGGGGGCTGCCGTGTCTCCAGTGGATGGCACACTATTGGGTGACCGTGTATTGGTGAAATCTGGGGCTGATCCGTTCAGCCTTAAAACGGCGGGTGATTTTGTTGAGAAATTGCCAACTGAACCAAAAGAGAACATCGTCTACGACTGTTGGCTCGTGTTTTCTCGCGAGCTAGACAAAAAAGGCGTCGAGCTAAAACCACTTGAGATGACGCTAGAAAAGAACATGCCAATTGGCTCTGGTTTAGGCTCAAGTGCATGTTCTATCGTTGCTGCATTAGATGCATTGAACCGATTCCATGGACAGCCACTTAACGAGACAGAGTTACTGGCACTGATGGGAGAAATGGAAGGCAAGATTTCTGGTGGTATTCACTACGACAACGTCGCACCATGTTACCTTGGCGGTGTGCAATTGATGCTTGAAGAGTTGGGTGTCATCAGCCAAGAAGTGCCTTGCTTTGATGATTGGTACTGGGTGATGGCGTATCCGGGTATCAAAGTATCCACAGCAGAAGCGCGTGAGATCCTACCATCTCAATACCGCCGACAAGATATCATTGCCCATGGTCGCCACCTTGCAGGCTTTATTCATGCGTGTCATTCTGGTCAGCCAGAACTTGCTGCAAAAATGATCAAAGACGTGATCGCAGAACCGTATCGTGAGAAACTGCTTCCGGGTTTTGCGAATGCACGTCAATACGCAGCGTCTGCGGGGGCATTGGCTACCGGTATTTCTGGCAGTGGGCCGACACTGTTCAGTATTTGCAAAGAAAAAGATGTCGCTGAGCGAGTTGCTCGCTGGTTAGAACAGAACTACGTACAAAACGAAGAAGGATTCGTCCACGTTTGTCGTCTAGATAAGCAGGGTTCGAAAGTAACAGGAAGTGAGCTATGAAGCTTTACAATATAAAAGAAAATGATGAACAAGTTTCCTTTGGCCAAGCCGTTCGCCAAGGGTTAGGTCGCAATCAAGGCCTATTTTTCCCATCGGAATTACCAAAATTTGAAGATATCGATGCGCTGCTTGCAGAAGACTTTGTCTCTCGTAGCACTAAGATTCTATCGGCATTAATTGGCGATGAACTTGCAGAAGAGCAAGTGAATGCTCTTGTTGATGCTGCGTTCCAATTCCCTGCGCCTATCAACCAAGTAAAAGACGGTGTCTATGCACTGGAGCTGTTCCATGGTCCAACGCTTGCGTTTAAAGACTTTGGTGGTCGCTTTATGGCGCAATCTCTTGCTGCGGTTTCGGATGGCGGCAAGATCACTATTCTGACTGCAACTTCTGGCGATACTGGCGCAGCCGTTGCGCATGCTTTCTACGGTATGGAAGACATCAACGTTGTGATTCTTTACCCAAAAGGCAAAATCAGCCCGCTGCAAGAGAAGCTATTCTGTACGCTTGGTAAAAACATTCACACTGTTGCGATCGATGGTGACTTCGATGCGTGTCAGGCTCTGGTTAAGCAAGCTTTTGATGATTCTGCACTGCGTGAAGAGATCGGTCTGAACTCAGCAAACTCAATCAATATCAGCCGTTTGATGGCGCAAATCTGTTACTACTTTGAAGCAGCTGCGCAAATGAGCAAGCAAGAGCGTGAAAACCTAGTCGTGTCTGTACCAAGTGGTAACTTTGGTAACCTAACTGCTGGTCTACTGGCAAAAGCGCTGGGCTTGCCTATCAAACGCTTTATCGCTGCAACGAATGCCAATGACACGGTTCCTCGCTACCTAGAAACAGGTAAGTGGGAGCCAAAACCAACAGTCGCAACAACATCGAACGCGATGGACGTGAGCCAACCAAACAACTGGCCTCGTATTGAAGAGCTGTGTCGCGTGAAAGAGTGGGGCTTGGAGACGCTAGGTAAAGGTGCAGTATCTGATGAGCAAAGCGCACAGTCAGTAAAAGATCTATACAGCATGGGTTACCTGTGTGAACCGCACGGTGCGATTGCTTACCGCGTTCTTGAAGAACAATTGCAAGACGGTGAAACCGGTCTGTTCCTATGTACTGCTCACCCTGCGAAGTTCAAAGAAGTGGTGGATGATATTCTAGAATCAGATATCGACCTTCCTGCGCCACTAGCGAAGCACGCTGCGATGGAGCTGCTATCGGAAGATCTCGACGCAGACTTTGACGCACTGAAGCAAGTACTGCGCCGCGTGCAGTAAGCTTCAAAAATACAGTCAGTATCAAAAACACAAATAACGAGAGGTGAATGAGCAATCATTCACCTTTTTTATTGTCGGTAAGTTTTAACTCTCTTTATGATTGAGAAACGAACTTAACTAAATGAGATGGAAAGAGAAGCATGCATTTTTTGATTTTTCTAGGTTCGGTGAGAGACAGCACGCCACCAAGACCAGCCCGTTTAGGAATGCGAGTCAGTAGAGCGTGTGAAAAACTCATCGTGAGTCAGCATTCGCAACATACTGTCGAAATCATTGACCCATTGGACTATGACTTTGGCGATGTGTTTAAGCCCGAGTTTGCTTATCACCGCTCTAAAGTGCCAGAGCACCTAAGCGAGTTGGCAAACAAAATCAAACATGCCGATGGGTATGTGATGGTTAGCCCGGAATACAACCATTCGATGAGTCCAGCCTTGGCAAACATGCTTAACCATTTTGGCAGTTCGCTGTTTTCCTATAAGCCAAGTGCGATCGTGACCTACTCTGCTGGGCAATGGGGTGGTGCTCGTGCTGCAGTGTCGATGCGTACTTTCTTATCTGAGCTGGGGTGCTTGCCTGTGTCGGCAATGATCCATATTCCGAAAGCACAAGAGGTGTTTGATGAACAGGGCGTTGCTGCGGATGAGTCGGATCAGGTGCAGTGGGACAGCTATATGAATCGCACTATGTATCAATTGATTTGGTGGGCAGAAGGGGCGTCACTGCAAAGAGATAGGCTTGATCCAACCTCTTTAGCGCAAGCGTTTCAGAAAGATCCTTCGCAAAGAAATGCACCTTAGAGGCGAGTTGCTTTCCATTATAGAAAGGGTTTAGAAGGATTCTGAAACAAAAAAAGCTTGGTCATTGCTGACCAAGCTTTTTAAATTCTAGCGAGCTAGTTTACTGAGAGATTATAGAGTCTCAGTAAAAGTACGAGCGATTACATCACGTTGTTGCTCTGGAGTTAGCGAGTTAAAACGTACTGCGTAACCAGAAACACGAATAGTTAGTTGTGGGTATTTCTCTGGGTGTGCAACTGCATCTTCTAGTGTTTCGCGTTTAAGCACGTTCACGTTTAGGTGTTGGCCGCCTTCGATACGAGGAGCAGTTTCGATTGCAACTTCACGGCTTTCGTATTCACCTAGGTCGCTGATTGCGATAACTTGGTCTGCTTCGTAGCCAGCAGTTGCAGCAACACAGCGAGCTTCATTTTTTTCGCTATCTAATAGCCAGATAGAGTTTAGTAGGTCGTCGTTTGCCGCTTTTGTAATTTGGATACCTTGGATCATCACTATCTCCTAGACCACTTACGTGGTGATTATTGGTGTTAATTTTCGAATTTTCGTTGAGCTGAGTATTATATAGCTAATATCCACTATTTTAATATTGATTTAAGTCAAAAAACAACCAAAAACATTATTTTTATTAAGGTAATTTTATTGAGTTAAATCAATAAAACCTTTGAAAACAAAATAATTACAATTTATTTGATAATATAAAAAATATTTAATAACTGGTTTTGTTGTAAATTTACTACAAATTGAGATTAAAGTTTAAACTGGTTAACGCAACTATCTGTATTTAGGTAGCAATACTGAAAGTCTAAAGTGATTAAATGACAAACATGAAAAACAAGCTTGGGAATAAACTCATTGGTGCACATGTCTCTGCTGCTGGTGGGGTCGATCAAGCTCCGTTGAGAGCTCGTGAAATTGGCGCGAATGCCTTCGCACTATTTACAAAAAACCAACGCCAGTGGGTGGCGAAGCCTTTAGAAGCAAAAACCATCAGTGCGTTTAAAGCGAACTGTAAAATGCTGGGTTTCGGAGCAGAGCATATTCTTCCCCATGATTCTTATCTGATTAACTTGGGTGCGCCGGAAGAAGAAAAGCTGAATAAATCCCGCGCGGCATTTATTGATGAAATGGAGCGTTGTAATCAGTTGGGGCTGACTTTGCTTAACTTCCATCCGGGTAGTCACCTAAAGAAAGTCTCTGAACAGGAGTGCCTCGCGATGATCGCCGAGTCGATCAATCTTGCGCATAAAGCGGTGCCGAATGTGATCGCTGTTATCGAGAATACGGCAGGTCAAGGCACTAACTTAGGCTGGAAGTTTGAACACCTTGCTGAAATCATCGAGCAAGTGGAAGATAAAGATCGTGTCGGCGTTTGTATTGATACCTGCCATACCTTTACGGCTGGTTATGACTTACGTACAAAAGAAGATTGCGAGCGCACCTTTGCAGAGTTCGACCGTATCGTAGGTATGCACTATTTAAGAGCAATGCATCTAAATGATTCAAAAGTAGAGTTTGCCAGCAAAGTAGATCGCCACCATTCGCTAGGTAAAGGAGAGATCGGGTGGGATTGCTTTGAGTACATCGCGAAAGACCCTCGTTTTGATGGTATCCCTCTGATTTTGGAAACAATTGATCCAGATATTTGGCAGCAAGAGATCAACACGTTGCGTCAATTCCATTTAGCGGCCATTGCCAGTTAATGGCGTAACCACAAAGTTGGCACCTTTCTTTCTTAGTCATTGAACATCAATCTCTGAATTAGCAAAGAAGGATGCCAACATGTCTCGACCACTCTCTTTTACTCCTTATGCTTTCACTCGTCGCGTGCTTCGCTTACCGATTCCTAATCGTCACATTACCGGACAGGGGCATTTTCGAACGCCACAGAAGCATTAGTCTTTTATTGCTTGTCTCAAGTTCGTGGTAAGTTTTTGTTTGTTTGAGTTTCGCTCGTTAGAATAGAAGCAAAATTTAGGACAGGAACTTTCCATGAATCAGTCACCCACTTGGCACGATGTGATCGGCGAAGAGAAAAAGCAGAGCTACTTTGTAGACACCTTGAATTTTGTTGAAGCCGAACGCGCCGCAGGCAAAGCTATTTTTCCTCCCGCAAAAGATGTCTTTAACGCGTTTCGTTTTACCGAGTTCAAAGACGTTAAGGTCGTGATTCTAGGACAAGACCCATACCACGGCCCAAATCAGGCGCATGGCCTGTGTTTCTCTGTACTTCCTGGCATTAAAACGCCACCATCTTTGGTGAATATGTACAAAGAACTGGCGCAGGATATTGAGGGTTTCCAAATTCCTCAACATGGCTTTCTACAAAGCTGGGCTGAACAAGGGGTGTTGCTACTCAATACCGTATTAACAGTAGAGCAGGGCAAAGCACACTCACATTCGAAAACTGGCTGGGAAACCTTTACTGACCGCGTTATTGAGGCCATTAACCAGCATCAAGAAGGTGTAGTGTTCTTGTTGTGGGGGTCACATGCACAGAAGAAAGGTCGTTTTATCGATCGCAATAAGCACCATGTGTTAGCTGCCCCACACCCATCGCCACTCTCTGCACATCGAGGCTTTTTCGGTTGTAAGCATTTCTCTCAAGCAAACCAGTTACTTACATCACAAGAAAAAGCACCAATCAACTGGCATTTGCCATTAACGGTATAAATGAAGAGACAGCGATCATGGATGCTATGATCGCTGTTTTTTTGAGCACGCTCGAGGCTGATAGTAAATTTCTCATGTACACTTACTAAAAGTAGGTGTTAAGGAGAGACGCTATGATGATCGAAAGAATTCGACGCGAACATGGTTATATGGTTCGTCTGTTGGCGATACTGCGCCATAAGCTTAATGAGATAAAAAAAGAACGTGTAATCAACTATGCGTTAGTAAGCGAGATTGTTGATTACCTCTCTAATCATTCGGAGAAAGTACACCACCCGAAAGAAGATATCCTCTATCACCACTTTCTTGAACACTATGGTAAGCAACAAACCATGGAAAATTTAGAGAAAGAACATCTAGAGTTAGCGAGTAAAACCAGAGAGTTTTCATCCGTGATAGAGATGATCCTTCAGGATGCTGTTGTGCCACAAGACATGTTTGTCGCTCACCTAGAAGATTTCATAGAATCGCAAAGGCACCACTTGGAGCTAGAAGAGCGAAAAATTTTGCCTCTCATTGAAGAGTTATTTACCACAGAAGATTGGCAGCATGTCGAGAGCTTATGGAGCGTCAGTGAGGATGATCCTGTGTTTGGTGACACGATTGCTGATCGTTATAAGCAGTTGGCCGAACGTGTTCGTCAAAGTGATACTGAGTATGTTTAAGCCTGAGTGATGAAACCTGAGCGAGCGAAAGCCGTCTCTCGGGTTTGTGAGATACATTTCTTATTTATTGGGAATCAACCGAAAATTTAGTGTGCATATTTCTCGGCAAAAAGTACGGAAGATTCTCATTGAGTAATAATGGTATTCATACTTAAACCTTGGTACATAAACTCACGGTGTTTACGGTCACTGTAAACAAAAAACAAAAGGCACCTGTAAGGTGCCTTTTGTTTGAATTAGAGTTTAATGTCTTCCAAGTTATAATCGGTACAGACATCAAGTTCGCGCAGCTCTTTAAGCAAATTGCGTCTGTCGTTCATCTCTTCTATTTCACGCCACTTTCGCTTTACTGGTTTGGCACGAGATTTGGTTGTTGAGGTAGTATCCAGATTAAAAATGTCATCTAGTTGAAAGCCTTCCATAAGCCACCTTTACCTTTCTTAAGCTAAACTGTTGTAACCAGTCCTTGTGGAGTTTTTTAAGTACCACAATAGCCGTGAGAATAACCATGATATATTTCGCATTTGTGTCGGTAGCATGACATTTTCGTGCAAAAATATTCTCAAAATCACACTTTTTATTGCAACGATGTGGATAAAAAATGCACAAACGATCTCAAGAAAACGATTAAATAGAGAGATTTTCTATGTTAATTCGATTTGATGAATGGGTGTACTGCGCAAAGGTTAAAGTTGCATAAAATCAGTTTGATGAAATAGTGTTCAATTAGATGGTAAGTCACTAGCGTAAATTTATGTAACACCTTGTGAATACTAGCTTGTTCTTGTTTATACGGTTTACCATTCCATTTAATGAAGAATAATTATTTATGTTGGTGTTTGGTAATTGAAATGTTGCGCAGTTTGAGTGTTAAGTCTTCTATTTATGTTATTTTTTGGTGACTTTATAGTGAAAAATAACAATGTTATTCCTGTTGTTGCATATTGATTTTTGCGCTCCTAGGTTGCATTATCCGCCCGTCAAAAAATACGCTGGTACGTAAAATGGATGCATGAAGCGACGTTTACGATTCTAGATTGCCCATAAACATTACTTAAAAAGCTAAGCACACTTTGACACTTAGCAGGCAATTTGGTGGATGGCTAGGACGCATAGACTGGCGCAACTCACTTTGAGGTACACATGACAGACTTAATCAATTTGATGAACGATCTCCTCTGGGGTTCGATTCTGGTTTATCTTCTTGTTGGTGTTGGTATTTACTTCACCGTTCGATTAGGGTTCATTCAGTTCCGCCATTTCGGCCACATGTTCTCTGTTCTTAAGAACAGCCGTAAAGCAGACAAAGCTGGTATTTCTTCTTTCCAAGCGCTTTGTACTAGTCTTGCTGCACGTGTTGGTACAGGTAACATGGCGGGCGTTGCAGTTGCATTGACTGCGGGTGGTCCTGGTGCGATCTTCTGGATGTGGCTGATTGCAATGCTTGGTATGGCAACATCGTTTGCTGAGAGCACACTGGCGCAGCTATACAAAACCAAAGATGATGATGGCAACTACCGTGGTGGCCCTGCCTACTACATGGAAAAAGGCTTGGGCATGCGTTGGATGGGCGTGTTGTTCTCAGTTTTCCTAATCATCGCTTTTGGTTTGGTATTCAACGCCGTACAAGCTAACTCAATTGCCAATGCAATGAGCAACGCATTTGGTTGGAATAACCTGTATGTCGGTATTGCCGTTGTTTTACTGTCTGCAATTGTTATTTTCGGTGGCATCAAGCGTATCGCAAGAGTTGCTGAGATGATCGTTCCGATCATGGCACTACTTTATCTAGCCCTAGCGCTGTTCATCATGTTCTCTAACCTAGAGAAATTACCTGATGTATTGATGCTTATCTTTAAGAGTGCATTTGGTCTGCAAGAAGCAGCAGCAGGTGGTCTTGGTTACGCAATTGCACAGGCAATGATTAACGGTATCAAGCGCGGTCTATTCTCGAATGAAGCAGGTATGGGTTCGGCACCTAACGCGGCGGCTTCAGCAACACCTTACCCACCACACCCAGCGTCTCAAGGTTACGTACAGATGCTAGGCGTGTTCATGGATACGATCGTTATCTGTTCTGCAACAGTGGCTATCATCCTGATGTCTGGTGAGTATGTCGGTCAAGCAACAGAAGTGACGGGTATCGAGCTAACTCAGCGAGCATTGAGCTCACAAGTTGGCGATTGGGGCGGCATCTTTGTTGCTGTGGCAATCTTCTTCTTTGCGTTTACTTCAATCATTGCAAACTACTCGTATGCTGAAACGAACTTAATCTTCCTAGAGCACAATCATAAAGCGGGCTTAAGCATTTTCCGCGTTATTGTTCTTGGTATGGTGATGTTTGGTGCACTAGCTTCGTTACCAGTCGTATGGTCGCTTGCTGATGTCTCTATGGGTCTGATGGCGATAGTTAACTTAGTGGCGATCATCTTGCTATCTGGCATCGTGATTAAACTGGCCAAAGATTACAACCGCCAGCTTGGTGAAGGCAAAGTGCCAACATTTGATGCGAATGATTTCCCAGAGCTGAAATCTCAGCTTGAAGAAGGCATTTGGTACAACGATAAAAAAGACTAAGTGAGCTATCACTCATAGTTGAAAGCTATTAGTACGATGTAAAAAGCCATGCAGACAATGCATGGCTTTTTTTGTACCCTATTAAAAACAAAATTAGAGAAGGGAAAGTCATGCTTATCGTAGTTTCTCCAGCGAAGACTCTTGATTACGAGTCTCCGTTAGCGACAGAAAAATTTACTCAACCTGAGTTGGTCGAATACTCAAAAGAGCTTATCGATGTTTGCCGCAAACTGACTCCTGCTGATGTTGCCTCTTTAATGAAAGTGAGCGACAAGATTGCCGATTTAAATGTGGGCCGATTCCAAGAGTGGAGTGAAACGTTTACCACGGAAAACTCACGACAAGCCATTCTTGCATTTAAAGGTGACGTTTACACCGGGCTAGACGCCGAAAGTTTATCTGAAGCGGACTTCGAATATGCTCAAGATCATCTGCGTATGCTATCGGGTCTTTATGGTTTACTAAAACCACTTGATTTGATGCAGCCATACCGCCTTGAAATGGGTACCAAGCTTGCAAACGACAAGGGTACGAACTTGTACCAGTTTTGGGGCAATGTTATTACGGACAAGCTTAACGAAGCGATTTCTGCTCAAGGCGATAATGTCCTTATCAACCTTGCATCAAATGAATACTTTAAAGCGGTTAAGCCAAAGAATTTAGATGCGCAAGTGATCACGCCAGTATTCAAAGATTGTAAGAATGGTCAATACAAGGTCATCAGTTTTTACGCGAAGAAAGCGCGCGGTATGATGGCGCGTTACATCATTGAGAACCGTGTTGAGAGCGTGGCAGACCTGACTAAGTTTGATACGGCGGGTTACTACTTTGTGGAAGATGAATCGACGCCAACAGAGTTAGTATTTAAACGCGAAGAGCAAAAATAAAGCTGATTGAGACGTAGTCTACGTTAATCTCTATCAGCACAAACGAAAAAGGGTTGGCATTGCCAACCCTTTGTTATTTTTTAGCTTGAGCTACTTCGCCCCAACAAGGTTACTTCTTCTTAGCGGTTTTCTTTTTCGCTACTTTTTTATTGTCGTCTTTTTTCTTTTTCTTCTTAAACACAGGCTTTTTGTGTTTAGGACGCATCTCTTTCACGAAACGCTCTTTGATGTCTTCTTTCACGTAGCGCGCAACGCGATCCATCATTGGTTGGTCGTGTGCTTCTACGATTGAGATAGCGTTACCTTTTTTACCCGCGCGAGCCGTACGGCCGATACGGTGAAGGTAAACATCAGCCGTGCGCGGCATGTCGTAGTTGATAACGTGTGATACATCCGGAAGATCGATACCACGCGCAGCAACGTCCGTCGCGAGCAGAACGTTCACAGTTCCATCGCGGAAGCGAGAAATCGCATTGTTACGACGATCTTGCGGCATTTCACCTTGAATCCAAGAACATGGAATCTGTGCACTTTCAAGCTGCGCTCGTAGCTCAGCCAAACGCTCACGAGTCTTTAAAAAGACGATAGTGCGCTCAGCTTGCTGAGTAATAATGTGTTTTAGTAATTCTAGTTTGTGTTCAGCATCATCAGCTCGGTGATACCACTGAGCAATTTTCTTACGCTCACGCAGAGGTGATTTTGCATCGATCTCTGCTGGATCATTCAACAGATCAGCGGTAAAGCCTTCTACGCCTTTCCCTTCTAACGTTGCTGAGAACAGAAGGGTTTGCTTACGCCAGCGACATTCGTTAGATAGGCGATCGACAGTAGGAGCAAAACCCATATCTAGCATACGGTCTGCTTCATCAAGGATTAACCATTCGATTGCACGACAATCAAAACGTTCTGCATCAATGTATTCTTTTAAACGGCCAGGTGTCGCAACCACAATGTCTTGTGTTGTTGCAAGGATGTCGGCGTGCTCTTGGTACTGAACACCACCAGTGATGGTGAAAATGTTGAGTTTGGTATTTTTTGCCAAAGCACGTGCTTGATCGGCAATTTGCATCGCCAGTTCGCGAGTAGGCGTTAGGATCAAAATACGCGCAGGCCCAGGCTTACGACGAGGGAAGTCTTGCAAGTATTGCAATGCTGGCAGGACGAAGGCGGCCGTTTTACCAGTTCCTGTTGGCGCTGACGCTAGAATGTCACGACCGTCCAACGCTTGTGGAATCGCTTCTGCCTGAATTTTTGTTGGGCGTTCGTAACCCATCTCTTCAATGGCTTCAAGTAGGTTTTGGTCTAGATCAAGTTCAGCAAAGGTTCTGATCACAATGAGTTCTCCACAAGCAAAGCTTGGTTAATGGTTCGCCACAACAGCATAGAATACAAAAAGGTCGCACATTATAAAGTGATTGGTGATAAGGATCACATGTTATTTCACATCTTAAGATAAAACTCGCGGGTTAACTGGATGAAATCATCACTATAGCCGTCATTTGAACGGATAATTAAATGTGACGTCTGCAAATCGCAAGGTCGTTTTGACAGTTCAAATAACAGTCGGTGTACTGGTTTCTTTTCTGATGGTTGCACACGACAGATCCGCGATAGATACCAACTTTGGTTTAATGCTAGCTCAATGAACTGCTCGCCTTCGGTGATTGGCAACACAAAACTAGCTCTCCCTTCGTCATCAAGCAAATGATAGCAACGCTGTAGCAATGCGTTATGGCCTAGCGTATCAGTGTGCCTCGCGGTTGCACGTTGACTGTGTTTCGATTGCTCGCCGCTGTTGAAGTAGGGCGGGTTACAAATGATGCGTTGGAATGGATGTGTCGGCGTAAAGTGCAGTATGTCGGTGTGATGCACACTTACACGATCTGACCAAGGAGACTGGGCCATATTTTTTTGCGCGGCAGCAACGGCTGTTAATTCGATATCGACCGCGGTTATTTGAGCTTCTGTAAAGCGTTGAGCACACATCAGGGCAAGCAGGCCAGTGCCAGTGCCAATATCGAGAATTTTAGCGTCGTTAGGGCTTTGAATCCAAGCACCAAGCATTACCCCATCTGTGCTGACTGGCATACCACTCTCGCCGCCCTCAATACAAAATTGCTTAAAATTGAAGCCTTTAGTTTTCAGTTTTTTGTTCTTCATGATTGTTTTATATTTGCTCAATAATTAAGTGGATTGCTCTATTGTTTATTAATTGTATAGATTGTTGTTTTGTTGGTTACTAAATTGTATTGTTAATTGATCGAGATAAAGAACTGGTCTGTTATTTGGATCTGGTTATATCCACTGCTTTTAAGTTTGAAAACTAAATTAATATGGTGTTTTTTTCTTAAAGGTTGCCAAATGATGAGTCTTTCGTCATTATGCGGCGAAAATTTTATAGATTGAACCACGTGTACTTATTGACTTTAGGTATACAAAAAGTGGTCTAAGCATACACAACATTCATTAATTAAAAGACAAGGGTTATCTGTGAAGCAGACGTTAAAACTAACAGATATTATCGCAGTAGGCTTTATGCTATTTGCGTTCTTTTTAGGTGCGGGCAATATTATCTTTCCACCTCTAGCGGGTCAGTTAGCGGGTGAAAACTTAATGCCAGCTATGTTTGGTTTCTTGCTAACAGCGGTAGGTCTACCTCTTATTACTATCGTTGCTATTGCTGTTGCTGGTGGTTCTTGGGATCACTTGACGCAAGATCTTCCGAAAAAAGCGGCAGTTCTTATGGCTGCACTGATTTTCATCATCATTGGTCCTGCGTTTGCTGCGCCTCGTACTGGCCTAGTGGCTTACGAGATGGCGGTGAAACCTTTCTTCCTTGAAGCGTCACAAACGCATCTCACTGCATTTTCAGTGATCTTCTTTATTGCGGCGATGATGTTCTCATGGTTCCAAGGCCGTTTGATCGATCTTATCGGTAAAGTACTGACACCAGCATTGTTCGTTGGTTTGATCATTCTTGCTGTCGCTGTCTTCCTTGATCCTCAGGGCGATATGATTGGCGCGCACGGTGAATACCTAACGCAGCCTCTGACCAAAGGCTTCTTAGAAGGCTACAACACAATGGATACGTTCGCGTCATTGATGTTTGGTATGCTGATGGTTGATGCACTGCGCGGTAAAGGCATTACTGAGCGCTCTGCAACTACTAAATATCTGATCTATGCAGGTTGTATTGCTGCTGCTGGTCTTGCGTTTGTTTACATCTCACTATTTTACTTAGGTGCGACGAGTGCAACGGTTGCTGCTGGTGCTGATAATGGTGGCCTAGTGCTTAGCCAATACGTTCAAGCGTTGTTTGGTCCATACGGTCAAATCGTTCTGTCTGTCATCGTATTGCTAGCGTGTCTGACAACCGCGATTGGCTTGATTTCTGCGTGTTCAGATTTCTTCAGCTCGAAAACACCACTGTCATACAAGCAATGGGTACTGATTAATGGTTCTGTTTGTGCATTGGTTGCAAACGTTGGTCTTGCACAGCTGATTTCTCTGTCAGTGCCAGTATTGTTTGCGCTGTACCCTGTGGCGATTGCGTTGGTTGCACTAACATTTGTGCGCAGCAAACTGCCAAATCCACGTTTTGCTTACCGCGCGGTACTGCTTGTATCTCTGTTGTTTGCGTTGGTTGATGCGGCAAAAGTATCGGGTATTGATGTTTCTGCGTTTAACATGTTGCCATTATTCGAAGTCGGCATGGGCTGGGTGCTTCCAACATTTGCGGCTATCGTGTGCATGTTCTTCATCGCGAAACCTCGCCCAGAGCTAGCACAAGAAACCGCGTAATCACTTCGCGTTATCAAGATAATAAAAAGCCCGATGAATTACTTCATCGGGCTTTTTACTTTTTAATGATGACGTGTTTGCGCTATTAAAGCGTGTCGTGGAATTCCACAAGAACTTGTTCACACCATTTTTCGATGCGTTCATCACTCAGTTCGTACTGTGAGTCTTCATCTAACGCAAGTCCAACAAACTTGCTGCCATCTTCGATCAATGCTTTCGATGCTTCAAATTCGTAGCCTTCATTTGGCCAGTAACCGATAAAGGTTGCGCCTGTGGCTTGCAATTCATCGTGAAGTAAGCCCATCGCATCTAAATACCACTCTCCGTAACCTTCTTGGTCACCCAGACCAAACAGCGCTACAACTTTGCCTTTCAGTGGTGTGGTCGCGATGTCTTGCCAAATCGCGTTCCAATCTTCTTGAATTTCACCAAAATCCCAAGTTGAGATGCCAAGGAGTAATAAGTCGTAGTCCGCCATTAGTGATAACGGTGTCTCTTTCACATTGTGAATGTCGACAAGGTCTTCACCAATAAGGGTACGAATTTTCTCTGCTGCCATTTCGGTGTAGCAGGTCGTTGAGCCGTAAAAGAGTCCGATTTTCATTATATTCGTCGTTATTTGTGTTGCTGTTGTGGAAGATTCTAACCATAAATTGAGGAAGATTGCAGCGAATATCCTATGTGGGATGATTTTTTATGGTATTGGATTGGCAGGTGCTTTAATCTAAATACTGTAAATATAAACAGATAAGGAAGCATTCATGACGGCACAACAGCCTGTCAATCAACAAGATTTTTCGCTTGTTGAGCAATTCTTAGATGCGATGTGGATGGAGCGTGGTCTATCAGAGAACACGTTGGCTTCCTACCGAAACGATTTAATGAAGCTGCTCGTGTGGATGGAAAAACATCGATACCGTCTTGATTTTATCAGTTTGTCTGGCTTGCAAGAATATCAAAGCCACCTTGTAGACTTAGATTACAAACAGACGTCCCGTGCGCGTATGTTGTCGGCTATTCGTCGTTTATTTCAATACCTGCATCGTGAGAAGGTGCGTGCTGATGACCCGAGTGCGCTCTTGGTTAGCCCTAAACTGCCACAACGTTTACCCAAAGATATTAGTGAAGAGCAAGTGGACGCGTTGCTCGAAGCGCCAGACCCGAATGACCCTATAGAATTGCGCGATAAAGCGATGCTAGAGCTACTCTACGCGACAGGGTTGCGTGTGACAGAGCTCGTCAGTTTGACCATGGAAAATGTTAGCTTGCGCCAAGGGGTGGTGCGCGTGACTGGTAAAGGTGGTAAAGAACGCCTGGTTCCTATGGGGGAAAACGCGGTCGATTGGATCGAGACGTTCATTCAACAAGGGCGCCCTGCGTTACTTGGTGATACATCATCTGATATTGTTTTTCCTAGTAAACGCGCAAGACAAATGACTCGTCAGACGTTTTGGCACCGTATTAAATACTATGCTTTGATAGCAGGGATTGATACTGATCAGCTGTCGCCGCACGTACTGCGTCATGCCTTTGCCACGCATTTATTGAACTATGGCGCAGATCTCAGGGTCGTACAGATGCTTTTAGGACATAGTGACTTATCGACCACGCAAATTTATACTCACGTGGCGACTGAACGATTGAAGCAGATCCACAGTCAACACCACCCAAGAGCATAACAATGGTTAGATTCATCCATGTCTTCTTGGAAAAACGATTTTACATTAAGGTGAATTTCATGAGCGTATTACGCCGACTAACTCTGCTGACTTTACCATTTTTTGTTACCGCTTGTGGTGCAGAAGAAAGTCAGGCTCAAACGGAGACTCCTGCGCAACAAGTGGCGCCAGATGCACAAAGCGGCTTTGATGAAGCAGCATTAAAAACTAAGTTCTCAAAGCTTGGTTTATCTATCGTTGATATTCAACCATCAGACGTCGCTGGCTTATTGGAAATTCAAACCAATGGCGGGATCCTGTTTGCTTCAAATGATGGTAGCCATTTTATCGCCGGTACGCTTTATGCCATTAATGATGATGGCAGTTACAAAGATGTCATAGCAGAGCGTCAAGCGCCGCTTAACGCCGAGAAAATTGCTCAGTTCTCCGATAGCATGATCGAATACAAAGCTGACGATGAAAAGTACGTTGTGACCGTATTCACTGATATCACCTGTGGTTACTGTGTGCGTCTGCATAGCCAAATGCAAGGCTATAATGATCTAGGTATTACAGTGCGTTACATGGCTTACCCTCGCCAAGGTGCAACTGGCCCTGTGGCAGAGCAAATGGCAACGATTTGGTGTGCTGAAGATCCGGCGTCGGCAATGCACAATGCGAAAGTGAATCGTACATTTGATAACCCTGCGAAAGACTTAAAACAATGTAAAGAAACCATCCAGGCGCATTACAATCTAGGTCGCCAATTGGGTATTTCTGGTACGCCAGCAATTTTCTTACCGAATGGCGAAATGGTTGGTGGCTACCTACCACCTGCAGAGCTATTGAAACGTTTAAAGCAACTATAATCCATTAGGAGCAGAGCCGGCAAAGTTGTCGGCTCTTTCAAGCATGATAGAAATTCAACGACGTCCTGAACCAGATCTTTCCCTTCTTCCTGATTCCATTCCTCCGATTCTTAAACGTATCTACATCAACCGTGGGATAACGGATCTTTCACAATTAGAAACGTCGGCCCGTGGGTTGCATTCATATCAAAAACTCGGGGGGATTGAGCAAGCTGTCGATCTTTTGTTTCAGGCGATAAAAGAACAAAAACGCATCATCGTTGTCGGTGATTTTGACGCTGATGGCGCGACAAGCTCAGCATTATCAGTGCTCGCGCTGCGTATGCTTGGTAGTCACAATGTGGATTACCTAGTGCCAAATCGTTTTGAAGACGGTTATGGGTTAAGCCCAGAAGTCGTTGACCAAGCCTTAGAGCTTGGCGCTGAGATGATCATGACGGTGGATAACGGCGTCTCATCAATCGAAGGCGTGCGTTACGCAAAAGAAAGTGGCATTACCGTGCTTGTTACCGATCACCACTTGCCAGGACAAGTGTTGCCTGATGTGGATGCGATGGTGAACCCAAACCTTGAGAGCTGTAGCTTTCCATCTAAAGCGCTTGCGGGTGTGGGGGTCGCGTTTTATCTCATGATGGCACTATGCGTTCATATGCGAAAACACAATTGGTTTGCAGAACAGGGGATGCAAGAGCCCAAGTTGATGGAACTGATTGACCTTGTTGCACTGGGTACCGTCGCCGACGTCGTTCCATTGGATGAAAACAACCGCATTCTTGTACACCAAGGTTTGCAACGTATTCGTGCGGGCAAAGCGCGTCCCGGCATCCAAGCGTTAATTGAGGTCGCTAAGCGCGATGCGCGTCGTTTAGTTGCGTCCGATTTTGGCTTTGCTTTAGGTCCACGTATTAACGCAGCAGGCCGTCTTGATGACATGTCTTTCGGTGTTGAACTGCTGATGTGTAACAACATCCACGCAGCTCGTCGCATGGCAAGTGAATTGGATGGCTTGAACCAGACTCGTAAAGAGATTGAAGAAGGCATGAAGCAAGAAGCGATGGCTTTCTGTGAGCGCCTTCAGTTTGGTGAAGGCAATGAGCTTCCTTATGGCTTAGCCTTATTCCAACGTGATTGGCACCAAGGTGTGATTGGTATTTTGGCTTCGCGCATTAAAGAGAAGTTTCATCGTCCAGTCATTGCATTTGCTGATGGTGGAGAAGGGACGATTAAAGGCTCGTGTCGTTCTATTCCGGGGCTACACATGCGCGATGCGTTGGATTTCATCGACACGCAAAACCCGGGTTTGATCATCAAGTTTGGTGGACACGCCATGGCAGCAGGCTTAACGATTAAAGAGCAGGATTTTGAGCGTTTCAGTCGTTTGTTTGATGAAGTGGTAAAAAAGGAACTCGATGAAGCGGCGCTAAAAGGCGTGATCATGTCAGATGGCGAACTTAAGCCGGAAGAGTTCTCTATGCATGTTGCTGAACAGCTGCGATCGGGTGGCCCTTTTGGACAAGCTTTCCCAGAGCCAATCTTTGATGGTGAGTTTAAAGTACTGCATCAAAAGCTGGTGGGTGAGAAGCATCTTAAATTGATGTTAGAGCCGCTTTATAAAGGTCACCCTACCAATGTGATGATCGACGGTATCGCATTCAATGTTGATCTACGTCGATGGCCAGATGCATCGGTTAAAACAGTACGTCTCGCGTATAAGCTGGATGTGAATGAATTTCGTGGTAATCAATCATTGCAATTGATGATCGACCATATCGAAGCTAAGTAATACCTAGATCAACCTTTCTTATAGAGTACGGTTGCCCCTAAGTGGGCGTAAAATTTTATGACCGTGCTCTCTCTCACCGCAATCTGATTTCTCATCCGAAATTTTCCTGTATCTCGGTCACATTTTTCAGTAGAATTTCTCGGTTAAATTCTATTCTAAAATGTTGAGTAAACATGTTTGAAATCAATCCAATTAAAAACCGTCTGCAGGACGTGTCTCAGCGCACAAATGTCCTGAGGGGGTATCTTTGACTATGACGCGAAGAAAGAGCGTCTAGAAGAAGTCAACGCAGAACTTGAACAACCAGATGTATGGAACGAACCTGAGCGTGCGCAAGCACTGGGTAAAGAGCGTGCATCACTAGAAGCGGTTGTTGAAACCATTGATCAACTAGAGCAAGGTGTGGAAGATGTAGAAGGTCTTCTTGAGCTGGCTGTAGAAGAAGAAGATCAAGAAACATTTGACGAAATTGAACCAGAACTTGCTGAGTTGGAAGAGAAGCTAGAAAAGCTTGAATTCCGTCGTATGTTCTCTGGCGACCACGATAGCTCTGATTGTTATATCGATTTGCAAGCTGGCTCTGGTGGTACAGAAGCACAAGACTGGACTAACATGCTGCTGCGTATGTACCTACGTTGGGCAGAAGCGAAGGGCTTCAAAGCTGAAGTGATTGAAGTCTCTGAAGGTGAAGTCGCGGGTCTTAAGTCGGCAACAGTTCGCATCTCTGGTGAATATGCGTACGGTTGGTTACGTACTGAAACGGGCGTTCATCGTCTTGTTCGTAAATCTCCGTTCGATTCAGGCGGTCGTCGCCATACGTCATTTGCTTCTGCGTTCATCTATCCAGAGATTGATGAAAACATCGACATCGACATTAATCCTTCCGACCTACGCATTGACGTTTATCGTGCGTCAGGCGCAGGTGGTCAGCACGTAAACACCACAGAATCTGCGGTACGTATTACGCACGTACCTACGAACACAGTGGTTCAGTGTCAGAATGACCGTTCTCAACATAAGAACAAAGATCAGGCAATGAAACAGCTTCGAGCGAAGCTATTTGAGCTTGAATTGCAAAAGCAAAATGCGGAAAAACAAGCTAATGAAGACGCTAAGTCTGACATTGGCTGGGGTAGCCAGATCCGTTCTTACGTATTGGATGACTCACGTATTAAGGACCTCCGTACGGGCATTGAAAACCGTAATACTCAAGCGGTTCTTGATGGCGATCTGGACAAATTTATTGAAGCTAGCCTGAAATCAGGTCTATAAAGCTTTTCACCGACAAAAACAGGATACATCGAAAATGACTGATGCTGTTCAAAACGAAACTGTACTAGAAGAAAATAAGCTGATTGCTGAACGCCGCGCTAAACTGGATGCAATCCGAAAGAGCTGCAAAGCGAACGGCCATCCAAACGACTTCCGTCGTGACGCACTAGCGGGCGACCTTCAGAAAGAGTTCGGTGAAAAGACGAAGGAAGAGCTAGAAGAGCTTAACCACGTAGTAGCAATCGCTGGCCGTATCATGGCTAAACGTGGTCCATTCTTGGTAATTCAAGAAACTTCTGGCCGTATCCAAGCTTACGCTGACAAAGCGGTTCAAAAAGTACTTAAAGAAAAATACCAAGGTCTAGATATCGGTGACATCATCGGTGTTAAAGGTGCACTTCATAAGTCTGGTAAAGGTGACCTATACGTGAACATGGAAGAGTACGAGTTGCTAACCAAAGCACTACGTCCACTTCCAGAGAAGTTCCACGGTCTAACTGACCAAGAGATGCGTTACCGCCAACGTTACGTTGACCTGATCGTTAACGAAGACTCTCGTCAAGCGTTTGTAGTACGTTCTAAAGTCATGTCTGCAATCCGCAACTTCATGATCTCTAAGCAGTTCATGGAAGTTGAAACGCCAATGATGCACGTTATCCCTGGCGGTGCGAGTGCGCGTCCATTTATCACGCACCACAACGCACTAGACATGCCAATGTACCTACGTATCGCGCCAGAGCTATACCTGAAGCGTCTAGTTGTTGGTGGTTTTGATCGCGTATTCGAAATCAACCGTAACTTCCGTAACGAAGGCCTTTCTCCACGCCACAACCCAGAATTCACAATGATGGAATTCTACATGGCGTACGCAGACTACAAAGATCTGATGGACCTAACTGAAGAACTACTAAGCTCAGTGGCGCAAGAAGTTCTAGGTTCAACGTCAATGCCTTACGGTGATGAAACGGTTGAGTTTGGTGGTACTTACACTCGTATGAGCATGTTCGAAGCAATCAAGCACTACAACCCAGACCACGCGCAAATCCAAGCGCTAACAGAAGAAGACCTACAAAACCGTGATCTAATGGTTTCTATCGCGAAATCTGTTCACGTTGAAGTAGAACCTTTCTGGACATGTGGTCAGCTTCTTGAAGAGATCTTTGGTGAAACAGCAGAACCTAAGCTAATGCAGCCTACGTTCATCACTGGTTACCCAGCAGATATTTCTCCGTTGGCTCGTCGTAGCGATGATAACCCGTTCTTTACAGACCGCTTTGAGTTCTTTATCGGTGGCCGTGAAGTAGCGAACGGTTTCTCAGAGCTTAACGATGCTGAAGACCAAGATGCACGCTTTAAAGCACAGGTTGAAGCGAAAGAGTCTGGTGACGACGAAGCAATGTTCTACGATGCAGACTACATCACTGCTCTAGAGCACGGCCTACCGCCAACAGCAGGCCAAGGTATCGGTATCGACCGTTTGGTTATGCTACTGACTAACACGCACACTATCCGTGACGTGATCCTATTCCCTGCAATGCGCCCGCAAGCGTAATTCGATAGGATGAGTAAAAAACCACCTTCGGGTGGTTTTTTTTGCCTTTTAGTTAAGTTAATTCAAGTTGTTGCATTTGCCTTTTAATGGGATATGCAAATAAACATTCGCCAAATCTCAATCTATTGCATAGTCTTAATACTGAGACAGACGTGAGGGGGCGGAGTCTCGATAATGTTACCCGCTCGCAAAGATAAGTTTGTGGCACAAAATTTCTATTAACAATGAAAAAGGGTTAGAGAATGGCTGGGCAGTTTAAGATGGATTCCATCCCGGGATCGCTTGTGGTAGTTGGCGGTACTTATGAGCCTTGGTTATCGGTACTGGAGCAAGTGGGCTGGAAGTGTCACCAAGTAGGTGATTTACGCAAAGCTAATACGCTGTTAGAAGATATTGGTCCATGTATCGGTATTGTTGATCTCAGCCATGACGAGTTCAGCTTGAATGGTTTGGCGAACTTAGTCAGCTCTCACAAACACGTACGTTGGTTAGCGTTTATTCGTGAATCTCAGCTTGGCACTGACACCATATGCCAGTTCATTGTTAACTTTTGTATCGACTTTTTCACAGCGCCGATCCCAGATGCACAGTTATTAAGCACAATAGGTCACCAGCTTGGCATGCTTAAGTTGGAGAAAAAAGTTTGGCCTAGTTTTGGTAGCAGTTTAGATATGGGTCTGATCGGTGAATCTATCCCGATGAAACGTTTACGCGATCAAGTGAAGCGCATTGGTCCAACGGACGTCAGCATTCTGATTTCTGGGGAAAGTGGGACTGGTAAAGAGGCGGTTGCTAGGGCCATCCATAAAGTCTCTTCACGCTCTCATAAACCGTTTATGGCAATTAACTGTCGCGCACTCAATGAACAACGTTTCCAAGCTGAAGTATTTGGTATTAACGCCGATGAAGATATGGAAGCATGCCTGCTTGAACAAGCAGATGGTGGCACCGTGTTGTTTAATGACATTCTTACCATTTCAAAAGAGCAGCAAATGAATCTGCTGAGATTCTTGCAAGAAGGCACCATTGATACCAAAGATGGCGTAAAAGCGGTTAACGTACGCATTCTTGCTGCTAACTCGTCAGATGTTGAAAAAGCTTTGATTGACGGTGACTTCAATGAAGAACTTTACCATTACATCAACGTTCTGCGCATCAATGTCCCTAGCTTGAAAGAACGTGCGAGTGACATCGCATTGCTGGCTCGTTTCTACTTACAAGAGTTCTCAAAAGAGTACAACTCGCAAGCAAAAAGCTTTTCTGAGGATGCATTCAAGGCACTGACACGTTATTTCTGGCCTGGAAATGTGCGTGAGCTGATGAACCAAGTGAAGCGAGCGGTATTAATGTCCGACAGCGTAATGATTGAAGAGCATCACTTAGATTTACCTCAACGTAATGACTCAAAGCGCAGCTTGAAATCAATCCGAGAGAAGAGTGAACGTGATGCGTTGCTGGTTGTTTTGGAATCTCATTCTGGTCAAGTTTCAAATGCGGCGAAAGAGCTCGGAGTTTCGCGTGCAACCATGTATCGACTACTTAATAAACATAACTTGATTTCCGAACAAGCCATGTAGTTGGCCTTTCCCTGTGTCAAATAGGCGAATAAATACAATAAAAGAGAGTGGCCACAGAGCCGCTCTTTTTATTTTTTGTTTGGTTTGATTTATAAAATCCGTAAATTTATATATTCCTCAGGTGAATATGTTATACATAAAAGTATATGAAACTAAATTGCGGTGTATTGATTTGTTTTTAATCAAAAAGGCAAAAAATGTTTGATATATATTCATCAAAGCTTACAATTTAACCGTAACTCAATGAGTTATACCTTTCATAAACGGATTAATTTTTAGCTAGGAGGCGCAAGATGAAACATTACGTTGTTAACACCACTGCTTGCGCTGATCGTATGCCTATCGCTCCGATAACCCTTAAATCGGATGATACCAATACCACTGGCTCACAAGATAAAAATTAATCCGTAACCTATCATATTTATTACTAGGCTGCGGGAAAGTAGCGGCTTAGTATCAACAGAATATTTCTGTTCATTTTACGCACTATTTTTCCCAGTCGAATACATCGATAATCGGAGAAAATATTATGCGTCACTCTATTTACTTACAATTGGCCACTTTGCTATTGAAAGCAGACCTTAAACGCGAAGAAAAGCAATGGCAGCGTACCATACGCCGAACTGCTCATGATATTCCATGGACGAATGTTCATCTATTGAGGGATATTGGTTTAGATCGCGATGGTCGTTCTACACGTGCCAATGTTCCGGATGCAGTAAAAGTTGAACGTCGAGTTCGTCACCTTCGTCGAGTCTTAACGTCGCGAATAATGACGTAATCGTTAGCGTGTTGGGCTGACTGAGTTGCTAACGAGTCATTCAACACGCTTAACTTTTTATATGAAGTATGACTTCATTGGATAAACAGCTGATCTTGAAGATCAGCTGTTTTCGTTTGAAGGTGGTACTGTTAAGGGCAAGGATTCGAGTAAGTTGTACCTATTGCTTGAATTTCAGTAAGTAGTTCGTCGCTAAGTTGCAAATCAATACTGTCGATATTGGCTTTTAATTGGTCTAGGTTTGTTGCTCCGATAATGTTAGAAGCAACAAATGGACGCTGATTGACAAACGCGAGCGCCATTTGTGCAGGGTTTAGACCATGCTCTTGAGCTAAATTGACGTAAGCTTCGGTCGCTTTAACACCTTGCGGAGTGAAGTAGCGCGCAAAACGCTCCCACTTAGTGCATCGAGCGCCTTCAGGTTTTGCCCCGTTTAGGTATTTACCACTCAGGCAGCCAAATGCCAAAGGAGAGTAGGCAAGTAACTGAACGCCTTCGTAATGGCTGATTTCAGACAAGCCAACTTCGAAGCTGCGGTTCAATAAGTTATATGGGTTTTGAATGGAGACAATTCTTGGCAAATCGTGTTTTTCTGCCAAACGCAATAGCGACATCACACCCCACGGCGTCTCGTTGGATACGCCGATATAGCGCACTTTACCTGCATTCACTAATTCAGTAAGCGCTTCCAACGTTTCAATTAACGTGACTTCTTCTTGTTTGTCAGGGTATGGGTAGTTGAGTTGACCAAAGCAGTTGGTTTGACGCTGCGGCCAATGCAGTTGGTACAAATCGACATAATCGGTTTGTAGACGATTAAGGCTGTCATCAATTGCTGTATGGATGTGGCGACGATTAAGGCTCATGTTGTCTCTAATGTGAGGAACATTGCGAGGGCCTGCCACTTTTGTTGCCAGTACTACTTTCTCTCTTTTGCCGCTTTTTGCTAACCAATTACCGATGTATTGCTCGGTGAGCCCTTGTGTTTCCGAGTTTGGCGGTACAGGGTACATCTCTGCGGTATCGATGAAGTTCACCCCATGATCGAGGGCAAAGTCGAGCTGTTCAAAGGCGTCCTTTTCTGTGTTTTGCTCGCCAAACGTCATAGTGCCGAGGCAGATTTTACTGATCTCAAGTGATGAGTGCGGTAGTTTTGTGTATTGCATATCACGTCCTTGAAGAGTTACCGACTAAATAAGTGACTCCAATATAGGGGATTTGTAGCCGCAATCGCAAATGATTTACGTATAAAGGAAGAGCAAACTCGAAAGCTACAGTTAGCCTAACTACACTTAAATGATCGTGTGAAGGAGGTATGTTATGCAGAAGCATCAATTGGACATGTGGCTACATGGTCCACATAAAGATACTTATAAAACTCCCAAAGTATTTGTGATTGGGTGTTCTGATGTCTCTGACTATCTTTTAGCTGTGGAGTACAAGCATCAACTTGAGCCGATTAAAGACGGTGAAGACCCGATACATTTTGGCTCTCTAGACTTAGTAAAAGAAGAACTATTGAGGCTAGGGGTCGATAAAGCGTATTTAAGGCTGCGCAATGCGTATGACGAATGTGGCACTGAAGAGGCAGCCTCATACTGCGATATTGAGTTATCGCTCGTGACGCACTAAATAGCTGATATAGTTTTATTCTGGTTGAGTGTTAATGTAGTGCTTGAGTAAGATCTGTTCAGTAAACTGTGTTCTAAGGTAAAAGCCTCGGGGCAGAGTTTTCATCGGCTTACCATTTGAGTTGTATGCTTCGGTGAGCGCTTTTGCATTTGCGGCTTTAGGGCGAAGATGCAGCGCTTCTCCGTGTCTGGCGGAAATTTGATCAAATCTTCCCAAGACGATCATCTCCATTAACTCTTCCCAGTCATTTCGCAAAATCCGCTCTTCTTCTTCATCTGGTGACCAAATGAGTGGACTGCCCACACGTCTTTCAGGGAGTGGGATTTCTCGTTCTCCTTCTACGGGTACCCAAAGGACACGAGATAGCTTGTTTCGAACATGACTTGTTTCCCATGTAAGACCATGAACGCCAGTGAGGGGCGCCACAGAAACAAAGGTTGTTTCTAAAGGTTTGCCAGAGTAACTGATCGGAATACTTTTCAACTCGATCCCTAGTTTTGCGAAATCTTGTTGAGGTTTACTGCCAGCTGGAGCGCCCAAGTGCCATTCGAGTAATTGACCCACCCAACCTTTATCACGTTTTAAGTTTTCAGGAACAATCATATTCGCCTCGGCGGCCAACTCAGCAAAACTGAGTCCTGCCATATCATGCGCTCGTTCCAATAGCTCTGCTTCTGTTTGTGGTTCTGGTTTCATAGTTACAAGGTGGTATTACAAAAAATATAGTTTATCAAACTCCGACCAAATCTACTGTTTAAGATTTCACCGAGGCGGTGTAAGAACGATCAATTCATAACTTATCCACAGGTGGAGGAGGTATTGATAAGATCCTGACGAGGTCTGTATGAATAAACAGGGGTTAAAATGCATTTTTGGGGTTGATTTTGTTGTAATCATCTAAACGAATAGCAGGTGAGTGTGGATAAATAGCCTGTTGGTGGATCTTTGACCGATCTGAGTTTGGTGAAAAGATCATCAAGAAACTGAAGATCGAATTATCGTTATTTTTAAAAATAAATGCTTTTTTATCAATATGTTATGTTTGTTTTTTTTGTTTCTTCATTTGTTTTGCTTTTGATGGGATTGAACTGAATTACTCATTTGAATTGAATTCTTCACAAAGTTATTCACAGAAAAGGTGAATAAATGTGGGCAATGTCTCACTCTTGTGTTGATAAGGTATGGTTTGATTAAAAGATATCCAAAAATGGTGAAAAGGTAATAAATCTTGCTCATATCACATCAGTAAGTTTGCTAGTAATGGGGATATGTGGAAAAATCACGGTAATAAAAAATTTATTCATAGAGGTTAGCCAGTGATAGATGGCGATGGTTACCGACTTAATGTTGGTATTGTGATATGTAATAACCATGGTCAGGTCTTCTGGGCTAAACGATACGGGCAACACTCATGGCAATTTCCACAAGGTGGGATTGACGAAGGTGAAACCCCTGAACAAGCCATGTTCAGGGAGTTATACGAAGAAGTCGGTTTAACGAAAAAAGACGTTAAGATCATTGCAACAAGTCGTCATTGGTTAAGATATAAGCTACCAAAGCGATTGGTGCGTTGGGACTCCAAGCCTGTTTGTATCGGCCAAAAACAGAAATGGTTTCTGCTGAGATTAGAATGCGATGAGTCTCGCATTAATATGCAACGCGGAAAATCCCCTGAATTTGATGGTTGGCGCTGGGTAAGTTACTGGTATCCAGTTAGGCAAGTTGTTTCTTTCAAGCGAGATGTTTATCGACGAGCGATGAAAGAATTTGCATCCTTAGCCATGCCTTTTCGAGAGAGAAAAGCGAAAGGGAAAAGAAAAAAGCAACGTAGAGGATAATCATGCTCAGTCAGCTAAGGGAAATAGTTGAGAAAGTCTCCAGGGTCGATGATGTGCATCTGGCACTCGATATATTGGTGAAAGAGACTTGTGCTGCCCTTAGTACTGAGTGCTGTACTATCTATCTTGCTAATGAAGAAATGCAGCGCCTTGAGTTAATGGCAACTCAAGGCCTTATTTTTGAAGGTGATAGTATTCATATCAACTTCAATGAAGGCTTGGTTGGGTTGGTAAAACGAAGCGCTGAACCCCTTAACCTTGCCGAAGCCTCAAAACACCCCGAGTTCAAATTCTTTCCTCAACTCGGCGAACAGATTTACCACTCTTTTTTAGCTACTCCAATCATTCATCGTAAACAAGTTTTAGGTGTGTTGGTGATCCAACAAAAAACGCCGCGCTTGTTTAGTGAAATGGAAGAATCGTTTCTTGTTACTTTATCCGCTCAGTTAGCGGTGCTCATTGCACATGCGCAGAATCTTGGGCATTGGCAGTTAGCATCTAAACCCACGGTATTAAAAGGTTTGCCTGCGTCTACTGGTGTCGCGATTGGAGAGTTTTGGTTCGACAATACCCAGCCGAGTTTATCGGATATTTTCCCTTCGTCCACGTTAGATAAGGAACGCGAGCACGAGACACTACTGGTGGCCATAGAGCGAGCGTTAAATGACTTTCGCCGTATGCGGAAAAAACTGGACAGTGAAATCAACAAAGATGCTCTGGCGATCTTCGATCTGTTTACTCACTTACTGAATGATCCGATGCTTCGCGGTGATTTGAAGAAGCAGATTGAAAAAGGAGACAGGGCAGACTGGGCGTTACGCCAAGTTGTAGAGTCATACTCGAATCGATTTGCCAGAATGTCGGATGTATACATGCGTGAAAGAGCGCAAGATATCCGAGAGTTAGGGCAAAGGCTGCTCTATTTTCTGCACAACAGCGAGCAAGAAAATTCTGCAATTGATCGTCCCATTATTTTGGTGGCGAATGAACTCACTGCCACCTTGCTCGCTTCTGTACCTAAAGAGTTCTTGTTAGCCGTCGTATCATTAGAGGGAGGCGCAAACTCTCACGCTGCCATTTTATCTCGAGCTCTTGGGGTCCCTGCAGTCATGGGCGCCAACATTAATCCGGATGTGGTGAATGGCAAACTCGGGATAGTCGACGGCTATACGGGTGAGATCTTCTTAGAGCCAAACCGCCAGTTGTTGCGAGAGTATCGCAGCTTAGTAAGCGAAGAGTCTGAACTGTTTGCCATGGTAAACCAGGACCTCGCACTCCCTGCGGTTACGCAAGATAATCACCATATCGAAATTATGCTGAATGCGGGACTCAGTGCAGACAGTAATATTGCCATCAACACAGGTGTTGATGGTGTTGGGTTGTACCGAACTGAGATTGCATTTTTACTTCAGCATCACTTTCCTTCGGAAGATGAGCAGTATCATCAATACCAAGCAATACTTAACAGCTATCCGAATCAACGAGTAGTGATGCGTACTTTGGATATTGGTGGTGACAAACCTTTGCCGTATTTGCCCATTGAAGAAGATAATCCGTTTCTAGGCTGGCGTGGCATTCGTTTTACATTGGATCATCCAGACATTTTCTTGATCCAGCTGCGTGCAATGTTAAGAGCGAGTGCAGAAAGCGGAAACTTAAGTATCTTATTGCCAATGGTGTCAGGGGTAAAAGAGCTAGACGATGCCATTAGCTTGATTAATCAAGCTCACAGCGAAGCCGTTTTGCTTGATGATAGAATTCAATTCCCACAAATTGGGGTCATGATTGAAGTACCATCGATGGTGTATCTGTTGCCAACGATTGCTCACCGTGTTGATTTTGTTTCTGTCGGGACAAACGATTTAACTCAGTATTTATTAGCGGTAGATAGGAACAATTCGCGCGTAGCGGATGTCTATGAATCTATGCATCCTGCGGTACTGTTAGCGCTTAAGCAAATCCATGAGGTGTGTGATAAATATCAGGTGCCCGTGTGTATTTGTGGTGAGCTAGCGGGTGATCCATTTGGCGCTCTTCTCTTACTTGGGTTAGGGTATACCAGTTTGAGTATGAACACCTCCAACGTGGCTAAGGTGAAATATTTGATTCGTCATAGTCAACAAGAAGAATTAGAAAAATTAGCGGAGCAAGCAATGACAAAGTCCTATGGGGAGGACATTCATCAAATGATGCATGACTTCTTCATTCAACAGGGCTTTGCGGGCTTTATCCGTGCAGGTAAAAAGTAGGAAATCGTGACCGTCTCTTTATTTTTGTTATTGTTGGCGCTAGGCGCTTTTGTGGGTGTGATGGCGGGGTTACTCGGTATCGGTGGTGGTTTGATTGTTGTTCCTGCCTTGTTGTATTTGCTTCCTCTTGCTGGGATCTCTCCAGAAATGAGTATGCACATGGCCTTAGCCACTTCGTTAGCGAGTATTATTGTCACGTCTGGCTCATCGGCGATGAATCACCTTAAGCTCGGCAATGTCGATATGTTTGTCGTAAAATGGTTGATGCCTGGTGTGGTCATTGGTGGCTTTGTTGGTGCCAATATTGCTGAGTGGATCCCTACACACTATTTGCCGAAAGTGTTTGGTGTCATTGTTCTTTGCCTGTCAGTACAAATGTTTCGTTCCATTAAAGTTACGAGCAGTAAACCTATGCCGAGCAGCCCTGTGACTGTAGTTTACGGCACGGGAATTGGTGTCGTATCAAGCCTTGCTGGTATTGGTGGTGGCTCACTGTCGGTACCATTTTTAAATAAACATGGGATAGAGATGCGTAAAGCGGTGGGCTCATCCTCCGTTTGTGGTTGCGTGATTGCTATTTCTGGTATGATCGGCTTCATCTTACATGGCTATAAAGTGGAAGGCTTACCTTCATACAGTATTGGCTATGTTTATCTTCCCGCTTTATTAGCGATTGCTATGGCCTCGATGCTCACAACAAAAGTGGGTGCGAAGCTGGCAACTAACCTTCCAACTGCGGTATTAAAAAAGATATTCGCGGTGTTCTTAATGTTTGTTGCAGCGACCATGCTGCTCTAAGTTTGTACCCAAGTCATTCTCGCTGAACCAAGCATCTAGAGGTTACTTGGGTATATTTATTTTGTTGTGATAAGAAGAGAATGATTTATGTCTCAGGGATATATTGAATTTCCCAATATTGATCCGGTTTTAATCTCTATTGGTCCTGTTTCGGTTCGTTGGTACGGTTTGATGTACCTTGTGGGCTTTATGTTTGCTCTATGGTTAGCGAACCGACGTGCGGATAAGCCTGGAAGTGGTTGGACACGAGAGCAGGTTTCTGATTTGTTGTTCGCAGGCTTCCTTGGCGTGGTGATTGGTGGCCGTGTAGGCTACGTGCTTTTCTACAATTTTGAGCTCTTCCTGGCTGACCCTTTGTATCTATTTAAAGTGTGGACCGGTGGTATGTCTTTCCACGGGGGCTTACTGGGTGTGATTACCGCGATGTTCTGGTATGCACACAAAAACGGGCGAACTTTCTTCGGTGTTGCTGACTTTATCGCGCCGCTTGTGCCATTTGGTTTGGGTATGGGGCGTTTAGGTAACTTCATGAACAGCGAGTTGTGGGGCCGAGTAACGGATGTGCCTTGGGCGATCGTTTTCCCAAATGGCGGTCCACTGCCACGTCATCCATCACAGCTTTATGAAATGGCGCTTGAAGGTATCGTACTTTTCTTCATCTTGAATTGGTTCATCAAGAAACCTCGTCCTCTAGGTTCTGTTTCAGGGCTATTTTTAGCTGGATATGGTACATTCCGCTTCTTAGTTGAGTACGTGCGCGAACCAGACGCTCATTTGGGTTTATTCGGTGGCTTTATTTCCATGGGACAGATTTTATCCCTGCCAATGGTGGTTATCGGTGTCCTCATGATGGTTTGGGCATACAAACGTGGTCATTACAAAGACGAATTACCACAAAAGACGAAGTAAGGTATTGGTGTGAAACAGTATTTAGATTTGTGTCAACGCATCGTTGACCAAGGTGTTTGGGTTGAAAATGAGCGTACAGGCAAGCGCTGCCTGACCGTAATCAACGCGGATTTAACCTACGATGTTGCGAACAATCAATTTCCGTTGGTCACCACACGTAAAAGTTTTTGGAAAGCGGCCGTTGCAGAGCTATTAGGGTATATTCGTGGTTACGATAATGCGGAAGATTTTCGTAAGCTGGGCACGAAAACTTGGGATGCCAATGCCAACCTAAATGATGCCTGGTTGAATAACCCATACCGTAAAGGTGAAGACGACATGGGCCGTGTCTATGGGGTTCAAGGGCGCGCCTGGGCGAAACCTGATGGTGGTCATGTTGACCAGCTACGTAAGATAGTGGATGACTTAACGCGTGGTGTTGATGACCGCGGTGAAATCTTGAACTTCTACAACCCGGGTGAGTTCCACATGGGGTGCTTGCGTCCTTGTATGTACAGTCACCATTTTTCATTGCTGGATGATACGCTTTACCTGAATAGTACTCAGCGTTCGTGTGATGTACCGCTTGGCTTAAACTTCAATATGGTTCAAGTTTACGTGTTCTTGGCGATTATGGCGCAAATTACGGGCAAGAAACCTGGTCAGGCATTTCATAAGATTGTGAATGCTCACATTTATGAAGACCAGCTTGAACTGATGCGCGATGTTCAGTTGAAGCGTGAGCCATTAAAAGCGCCGACGTTCCATATCAACCCAGAGATTAAATCTCTAGAAGATTTGGAAACATGGGTCACACTGGATGACTTTTGGGTTGAAGGGTACGAGCATCACGATCCTATTCGTTACCCATTCTCAGTGTAACGAGTATCGTTCTTCAAGATATAGAAAAAGCTCCGAATGGAGCTTTTTTCTTTTTTGTACTTAGAAGGTATTATTTTAGTGCACTGACAATATAACGGTGAATTGGGTTGGTCTGCATCGGTGTGGACAGTGCCGGGCTAATAAACTTAGGTTGAGTGAATATTTCTTTACTCACTAATGAACGGATAAGCTCAAAGTACTTCAGCTCTGTTTTCCCGCACAACAATAGTGAAAAGTCATCGCCCAATTTATCATAGGCATTGAGCACCTCTCGGAATCCTCTAAGATACAAGTAATCCTTCGTTAAACCTCCACCTCGATAGACTCGGGCAGTCGTTGTAAATGCTTGAAGATCAGAAGCTTTATACTGTTCTTTTAATAGCATGAACGTATGGCGGAAATCGCGATCCTTGATCATCGACTCTACTGCCAGAACTCGTAAGGCTAAGGTTCTTAGGCGCTTGATACTGAAATGTCCTGACAGATACTCACATAATATAGCCAGCCCTTCTTGAGTGTTGGTATTGGCAGGACAACCTAAGCTCAGGACTTTTAGCGGTTGTTGACGACCGTTAAGCGTAGTCAGGAGATGTACTCCCATTTCATGATGTGCAAGAGCCTCCAGCTCATCAGTGGTGATGTACGCCGCGTGGTTAATTTTGACTCGAGACCCTGAAACTAGTGCGTTTGCTAACATCCCGTCCAACACCTGTATTTCACATTCATACCCATTGCGTTGAGCAAAATTTTGCATGAAACGTGCTATTGCACGGCTATCGTGCTGAGGTTCTTTTTCTTCTTCAGTAGGAAGGTGCAATATGAAATGGGCGTTGGCAATATCTTTGGCGCTCGGTTCCCCATAATAGCGTAAGGAGTTATAAAGAAACTCTTGCGTACCTATGGTATTCACTTGATCCAGTTTATCTGCATAAGACTGAATTACATCCGCGTACAGCCTCTGCAGTTGGGTGTCTTGAATGTTTTCTAGAGGTAGCTCATATAGGCGTCGCTTTGCGCTGTGGGTATCTACGTTAGTAATTGAATATTGAAAATTAGGCTCTTGAGAATATTTGTTTTTAATGAAACGTTCTCTTTCTTGAGCATAATTAAGAGGATTCACGCTACTGAGGATATCAATATCAGCAACCAGTTGGGTTAGGTTTTCGTCTATTGCGAGTAGCTGATCAGAAATAGCGTCATTAAGCTGCGTCATGTTGTCGACTCCAAATGAGATAGCTCAGCATAAGCGTGCTGATGTGGCTCAAATTATCACCGGACAATCGATTTGAACAGTTTAATTATCATAAAAAAGGCTCCACGATGTGGAGCCTAAACAATAAGCGATGGTATGTCGTTGTTGTTACGTTGTTAGGGCTAGAATTGCACCTGGTAGAATAACGAATACTGACATTAGGTAACCACCAACAACTGCTTTATTCTTAATAGCCATTTCAGAAATCATCTCAGCGCCTTTAACCGGAATCTCACGTAGGAATGGAATTCCAAAGATAAACAGCGTCGCCATGATGTTAAATACTAAGTGGACTAGAGCGATTTGTAGTGCGAATACTGCGAACTCTCCAGATACCGCTGTCGCTGCTAGTAGTGCCGTAATACAAGTACCAATGTTAGCACCCAGAGTGAAAGGGTAGATATCTCGTACTTTCAACACGCCAGTACCAACCAACGGAACCATTAAACTTGTCGTGGTTGAGGAAGATTGTACTAGAACGGTCACGATTGAGCCTGATACGATGCCGTGAATAGGACCACGACCGATGGCGTTTTTCAAAATTTCACGTGCGCGACCAACCATTAGGCTCTTCATCAATTTACCCATCACTGTGATTGCAACGAAGATAGTCGCAATACCCAAAGCAATAAGCATGACGCCGCCAACAGTATCACCGAAGGTAGAAAGTGGCTCTTTAATTGCGCCTACGACTGGCTTTGTAATTGGTTTAATAAAGTTGAAGCCCTTAATGCTCATATCACCAGTAGCAAGCAGTGGAGAAACAAGCCAGTGAGAAACTTTCTCTAAAATGCCGAACATCATTTCCAACGGAAGGAAAATAGCGACAGCAAGCAAGTTGAAGAAGTCGTGAATGGTTGCACTTGCAAATGCACGTTTGAACTCTTCTTTACAGCGCACGTGGCCAAGAGACACAAGCGTATTGGTCACTGTGGTACCAATGTTAGCACCCATCACCATAGGGATAGCGGTTTCTACAGGTAAGCCACCTGCAACCAAGCCTACAATAATAGACGTTACAGTACTTGAAGACTGAATTAAGGCTGTTGCCACCAAGCCGATCATTAGACCTGCAACTGGGTGTGCGGCAAATTCAAATAGCACCTTAGCTTGATCGCCAGTTGCCCATTTAAAGCCACTACCAACCATAGATACTGCTAGAAGAAGCAGATATAACATGAATGCCAAGTTAGCCCAGCGTAACCAACGAGCTGTGCTCGAAATTGGTGCCACTGTTGAAGTAGCTTGGTTCATCATAATTTTCTCCGTTGACCTTTCAGTTCATTTTTCGGTCTGTAGTTGAATCTGCGGGCGATGTTAGAGAACAAATATTTCAGTAATATTACAGATTTCTTGCTGTGAGAGATTTTTATTGTTCTTTTTGATAATGGCGTAAAAGAGGAAGAAAATTAATTTTTAACTTGTTGATTTTAATGGTTGAATTTTGATTTCTTTTTGTTTGATTTTTGCGTTTTTTTTGTAGAGAAAATGCGCCTCAGTTCAACTTTTATGACAGTGTTGACTTTATACTTTCGGTAAAACTTATGCTTTTGTAAGGTATTGTATGGTTTTGTCGAGTTTATTGTTTGTCTCTGTCACATTTGGTATAAAAAGTATCACTTTCTTTTCGGGACTCGATCATGTCACATCTAAACTACAACCATCTCTATTATTTCTGGATGGTGTGCAAACAGGGCTCTGTAACTAAGGCGGCTGACGCGCTCTTCCTGACACCGCAAACCGTGACAGGACAGATTAAAGCGCTTGAAGAGCGCATGAAAGGAAAGTTAACCAAGCGCAATGGTCGTACAGTTGAGCCCACTGAGTTAGGTCAGCTTGTGTTTAAGTACGCCGACCGGATGTTCGGTTTGAGCTATGAGATGTTAGATATCGTCAATTACAGCCAGCACTCGAACATTCTATTTGAAGTTGGTGTAGCCGATGCATTATCTAAACGCTTGGTCAGTAAAGTACTGATGACGACCGTCCCGGAAGATAACAGTATTCATTTACGCTGTTATGAATCGACCCACGAACTGCTACTTGAACGCCTTTCTCAGCACAAGCTAGATATGATCCTTTCGGATTGTCCCGTTGATTCTACTCAAAGTCCTGGCCTTTATAGCAAAAAGTTAGGTGAAAGTAGCATGAGCTTTTTTGCTTCTTCTGAAATTGAAAATGTGCGATTCCCTGAGATCTTGGAACAAAAAAAACTTCTGATTCCCGCGAGCCGAACGGCTATGGGGCGTAAAGTTATTCAATGGTTTGATCGTCAAGGCCTTCAACCCAATGTGCTGGGGGAGTTTGATGATGTTGCGTTGATGAAAGCTTTTGCTCGGTACCACGATGATGTGATTTTCTTGGCACCGACCGTATACATGTCGGAGATTGAAGACGACCGAAATTTACAGCTAATTGGCCATGTCGATGGGCTAAAAGAAGAGTACTACGTGATTTTTGCGGAACGAATGATCCAACACCCCGCGGTAAAAAATGTTTGTGATGCTGATTTCAGTCAAATGTTTGAGTAAACCCGTATCGTTGCGTAAATAAATAGATTACTATCAATAAAAATATAATTCTAAATAATATCTAAGTAAGCAAGATACTTGTTTTAGTGAGCAAAACTATTAATTATTGATGGCGCACCAATTAAAATCCTTGGTGGATAATATTGGTGTATCACTAACAACTAAATTAGAGGTTCTAATAATGAAGACTCTGGAAGTGTATCTTGATTTTCTTAGATATATAAATCAGTGCAACACAACAAGCTGGCCAGGGTTGGAATAAGTAAGTTGTAGCTAGAGGTCCAACACATGAATCTACAAGAAATGGAGCAGAACTCCGCAAAAGCCGTCGTGTTGCTCAAAGCGATGGCAAACGAGAGACGCCTACAAATCCTTTGTATGCTGCATAACCAAGAGCTGTCCGTGGGAGAGCTGTGTGCAAAGTTAGAGCTAAGCCAGTCGGCATTATCTCAGCATCTTGCTTGGCTTCGCCGTGATGAGTTAGTCACGACAAGGAAAGAAGCACAAACGGTGTACTACACATTAAAGAGTGATGAAGTGAAAGCGTTAATAAAAACACTGCATAGTCTTTATTGTGCTGAGAGTGCTCAACATTAATTAAATAGTCCTAATATACTGCTCATCTTAGAGTGTGAATCTAACTTGTTGGAATATTTGAGAGTGGCGTTAAACTTTTGATGATAGGGTACTACTCATCGACCAATTTGCTTTGTTCTCAAGTGTTTTATTAGTGCTTTCTAGTTTGAGCGTTATATGGGTAATGAATAAGCTGATGTCTTTAAATGGGACATTCAGAAAAAGAAAAGCTGGCATTGCCAGCTTTTTTTATTAAGAAAATTTTGTAGATATAAAAAAACCGACACAAGGTCGGTTTTTTCTTCACTGTAAAATCAGGACTCTATTAAAGAGCTTTGATTTGTGCAGCGAAACGAGACTTATGGCGAGCTGCTTTATTCTTGTGAATAAGGCCTTTAGTTGCCATGCGGTCTAGGATAGGTGTAACTACAGCGAATGCAGCAGTTGCAGCTTCTTTGTCGCCTGCTTCGATAGCAGCAACAGTTTTCTTCATGTAAGTACGCATCATTGAGCGACGGCTAGCATTGTGCTGACGACGTTTCTCAGCTTGGATAGCGCGCTTCTTAGCAGATTTACTATTTGCCAAGGGTCTAACTCCCAAAAACTTAGTTCTGTGACAATTTAAGGGCGAGGAATATCCCTCATTTGCGCTTAAATGTCAAATGATTTGTGCAAAAACCGATCTAAGCCAAAACAAATTTTGGTAAGAGAGGTTATCGCGGTTAAGATGGCGGGGATTCTAACAGCATTTTTATACCAATGCTAATAATTATCCGCGAAAGGCACACTTATTCCTTACAACCCGCGGATAGATTTTTGACGTCTATTTACAGCACCTGTCAGAGAAACAGTATAGGGTTAGCTGTCTTATGGTGATATTCCGAGGTTACAGTGAGTAAACGACTACTCAAGTCTGGCATGATCGTCAGTGCTATGACATTTATTTCCCGCGTTCTTGGCCTAGTTCGTGATGTTGTAGTGGCAAATTTAATGGGGGCAGGAGCAAGCGCAGACGTCTTTTTCTTCGCCAATAAAATTCCTAATTTTTTACGACGTTTGTTTGCTGAAGGTGCTTTTTCCCAAGCGTTTGTACCTGTTTTAACGGAAAGCCATGCTCAAGGCGACATGGATAAAACTCGGGAGCTCATTGCTCGTGCAGCGGGCACATTGGGGGTGATAGTCTCAATTGTTACCATCTTAGGTATTCTAGGTTCCGGTGTGGTGACTGCACTGTTTGGTTTTGGTTGGTTCCTAGACTGGATGCATGGTGGTCCCGCGGCTGAGAAGTTCGAACTTGCTAGCGTGATGCTCAAGATTACCTTTCCTTATTTATGGTTCATCACTTTTGTTGCCCTATCGGGAGCCATTCTCAATACACTAGGTAAGTTTGCGGTTTCTTCGTTTACTCCCGTCTTCCTCAACGTAATGATCATTTTGGCAGCATGGTTTATCTCGCCGCAGATGTCACAGCCAGAGATTGGTCTTGCCATCGGTGTTTTCCTTGGTGGTTTGGTTCAGTTCTTATTTCAAATCCCTTTCCTTATTAAAGCGGGGGTTATGGTTAAGCCGAAATGGGGCTGGCGCGATCCGGGCGTGGTGAAGATCCGAACCTTAATGATTCCTGCTTTGTTCGGTGTGTCGGTAAGCCAAATCAACTTGTTGTTTGATACTTTTATTGCCAGCTTTCTGCAAACCGGTTCGATCAGTTGGTTGTACTATTCAGATCGCTTGTTGGAATTCCCGTTAGGTCTGTTTGGTATTGCTATTGCAACGGTGATTTTACCAGCATTATCACGCAAACATGTTGACGCACAAAATGAAGGATTCGCACAAACCATGGACTGGGGGGTGCGCATGGTGATCTTACTTGGCCTTCCTGCAATGCTTGGTTTGATGGTACTGGCAAAACCTATGTTGATGGTGTTATTCATGCGAGGTGAGTTTTCGCCACAAGACGTACATCAAGCATCATTGTCACTCTTTGCTTACGCTTCAGGCTTGTTGAACTTTATGCTGATTAAAGTGCTTGCTCCGGGTTATTACTCGCGTCAAGACACCAAAACGCCAGTGAAATACGGCATCATTGCGATGGTGACCAACATGGTATTTAATGCAATTTTTGCGTACTTCTATGGCTACGTTGGCTTGGCTATCGCGACAGCACTATCGGCATTTGTGAATATGGCACTGCTGTATCGTGGCCTGCACATCGCAGAGGTATACCAAATCACTAAGCGAACCGTCTTCTTTATTATACGTTTAGCTATTGCTGGCGCGGCGATGGTTGCGGCAATCTTATGGCAACTGGAAGATATGTCAGTATGGCTGGGCTGGAGCTTTGCTCACCGAAGCGCGGTGCTAGGGATGTTGATTGGTTTAGGAGCCGTCGTTTACCTAGTGGTTCTATTTTTAACTGGTGCGCGTTTAAAAGACCTAAAAGCTGGGACAGACTGAGGGTGATTAGTATATAATCCGTCAGTTTCACACAGTGTAAAGTAAAACAGAGGCAGAAAGCAGTATCCAATGGAACTGATTAGAGGCATTCACAATATCAACCCGCGACATCATGGTTGTGTGCTGACTATTGGCAATTTCGATGGTGTCCATAAAGGCCATCAACAAGTATTGCAGCAAGTGTCTGAGCAAGCGGACAGGCTATCCTTGCCTTCTGTTGTGATGACCTTTGAACCTCAGCCGATGGAGCTGTTTGCCAAAGACAAGGCACCTGCAAGGTTGACGCGATTACGCGATAAGTTCGTGCAATTGAGTAAGCTCGATATTGACCGCTTACTGTGTGTCAATTTCAATCGCCATTTTGCAAGTTTAACCGCGGAAGAGTTTATCCGTGACTTGTTGGTCGAGCGTTTGGGTGTTAAGTTTCTTGTCGTTGGTGATGATTTCTGCTTTGGCAAAGGCCGTACAGGTAACTTTGCAATGCTGCAGGAAGCAGGGGAAAAATACGGCTTTGATGTCGTAAGTACCCAGAGCTTTTGTTTACAACAATTACGTGTCAGCAGTACGGCTATCCGTCAAGCGCTGGCGCGTGACGATTTGCATTCCGCGCAACAGATGCTGGGAAGAAACTACAGCATCAGCGGTCGTGTTTCTCACGGAAGAAAGCTAGGTCGAACCATTGGGTTCCCTACTGCAAATATTCCTTTGAAACGCTGTGTTTCTCCGGTTTCCGGAGTCTATGTTGTTCAAGCGCTTGGCTTAGGAAATAAGCCAGTTGGTGGTGTTGCTAATATTGGTCAAAGACCAACCGTCAATGGTGTTCGCCAACAGTTAGAAGTGCACTTATTCGACTTTCATGCCAATTTATATGGCAAGCAACTAGAAGTGGAACTTTTGCATAAACTTCGAGATGAGCAAAAGTTTGAATCGTTTGAAGCACTTAAACAACAAATCGAATTGGATGCTGAAGCAGCAAGGGTGTGGCTGCGTCAGCTTAAGCGTTGAGCGGTTTATTCCACCGTTCAACATAATGTCTAATTTTCGCCCAATATAACGGAATTAAGAATCGATGAGTGAGTATAAAGATACCCTGAACTTACCTGAAACAGGGTTTCCAATGCGCGGCAACCTGGCCAATCGTGAGCCAGAAATGCTTAAGCGTTGGTACAAAGAAGATCTTTACGGTGAAATCCGTAAAGCTAAGAAAGGCAAAAAGTCATTCGTATTGCACGATGGCCCTCCTTACGCAAATGGTGACATTCATATTGGTCACGCACTAAACAAGATTCTTAAAGACATTATTATTAAATCCAAAACACTTTCAGGTTTTGACGCACCTTACATCCCAGGCTGGGACTGCCACGGTCTACCAATCGAATTAATGGTAGAGAAGAAAGTAGGTAAGCCAGGCCAAAAAGTGACAGCAGCGGAATTCCGCGAGAAATGTCGTGAATACGCAGCAGGTCAGGTTGAAGGTCAGAAAGAGAGCTTCAAACGCCTTGGTATCATGGGTGAGTGGGACAAGCCATACCGCACTATGGATTTCGCAACTGAAGCGAACATTATTCGTGCTCTTGGTAAGATCGCAAGCAATGGTCACCTACTAAAAGGTTTCAAACCTGTTCACTGGTGTACAGACTGTGGTTCTGCTCTTGCTGAAGCGGAAGTAGAATACAAAGATAAAGTATCGCCATCTATCGACGTTCGTTTTAAAGCGGCTGACGAAGCGGCACTGCTATCTAAATTTGAACTGACAGAAGGTCATGAAGGTCACGGTGACGTATCTATCGTTATCTGGACAACAACACCTTGGACACTGCCTGCAAACCGCGCAGTATGTCTACGTGATGATCTAGAGTACGTGCTTATCCAAACAGAAGGCGACAACGCTGAGCGTATCATCGTTGCTGCTGAGCTGGCGAAAGACGTAATGGACCGTGCGGGTATCGAGCACTTCCACAACCTTGGCTTTGCTAAAGGTGCGGACCTAGAGCTTTCTCAATTCCAACACCCATTCTACGATTTCACTGTACCGGCGATCCTTGGTGATCACGTTACGACTGATTCAGGTACTGGTGTTGTTCACACTGCTCCTGGTCACGGTCAAGAAGACTTCGCGGTTGGTAACAAGTACAACCTAGAAGTAGCAAACCCAGTTGGCTCAAACGGTGTTTATCTACCAGATACAGAGCTATTTGCTGGTCAGCACGTATTTAAAGCGAACGATGTAGTAGTAGAAGTACTAAAAGAAAAAGGTGCACTACTACACCACCACGCTTACGAGCACAGCTACCCACACTGTTGGCGTCATAAGACTCCAATCATCTTCCGTGCTACGCCTCAATGGTTCGTTTCTATGGACCAAGCTGGCCTACGTGCTAAAGCATTAAAGTCAATCAAGAATGTAGAGTGGATGCCTGAGTGGGGTCAAAGCCGCATCGAAGGTATGATCGAAGGTCGCCCTGAGTGGTGTATCTCTCGTCAACGTACTTGGGGTGTGCCAATTGCTCTGTTTGTTCATAAAGAAACAGCAGAACTTCATCCAAACACGCTAGAGCTGATCGAGAAAGTCGCGAAGCTGGTTGAAGAGAAAGGCATTCAAGCATGGTGGGATGTAGATGCCGCTGAACTACTAGGTGCTGACGCTGACCAATACGAAAAAGTGCTAGATACGCTAGACGTATGGTTCGATTCAGGTGTCACTCACTTCTCTGTTGTTGATGCTCGTGAAGAGTACAACGGCAACAGTGCAGACCTATACCTAGAAGGTTCTGACCAACACCGTGGTTGGTTCCAGTCTTCTCTAATTTCATCTATCGCGATGAAAGACGAAGCGCCTTACAAACAAGTACTGACACACGGTTTCGTGGTTGACGGTCAGGGGCGTAAGATGTCTAAATCTATCGGTAACGTGGTTGCGCCAAAAGACGTAACTAACAAGCTAGGTGCTGACATTCTTCGTCTATGGGTTGCTTCAACAGACTACACTGGTGAAGTTGCGGTTTCTGATGAAATCCTAAAACGTAGCGCAGATGCTTACCGTCGTATCCGTAACACAGCGCGTTTCTTCCTAGCTAACCTGAGCGGCTTCAACCCTGAAACAGACATCGTTCCTGTTGAAGAGATGGTTGCGCTAGATCGCTGGGCAGTAGGTCGTGCACTAGCAGCACAAGAAGAGATTGTTAAAGCATACGAAGAGTACAACACACACGGTGTAACTCAGCGTCTAATGCAATTCTGTTCAATCGAAATGGGCTCTTTCTACTTAGACGTAATTAAAGACCGTCAGTACACAGCAAAACGTGGCGGCAACGCTCAACGTAGCTGTCAGACAGCACTTTACTACATCGTAGAAGCGCTAGTTCGTTGGATGGCGCCAATCATGTCGTTCACTGCAGATGAAATCTGGAACGAAATGCCAGGCGAGCGCGACAAGTTCGTATTCACTGGTGAGTGGTTCGACGGCCTATTCGGTCTTGCTGAAGGTGAAGAGCTGAACAACGAATTCTGGACTGAGATCCAAGCGGTTCGTGGTGCGGTTAACAAACTTCTAGAAGATGCGCGTAAAGAGAAAACCATTGGTGGTGCACTACAAGCTGAAGTGACTCTATTTGCTGATGACGCACTAGCGGCGAAGATCAACAAACTTGAAGATGAACTGCGCTTTGTTCTACTAACCTCTGCGGCGAAAGTTAAGCCTCTAGGTGAGAAGACTGATGCAGTACAAGCGACAGATATCGAAGGCTTGTTTGTTGAAGTAGCAGCAGCTGAAGGCGAGAAGTGTGACCGTTGTTGGCACCACACGCCAGACGTAGGCACAATCGAAGGTCACGAGAAGATCTGTGGTCGTTGTGTGTCTAACGTAGACGGCGAAGGTGAAGTACGTAAATTCGCGTAATTGCCTAGAACGACTGAACTTTTTTTAAAATTAACAGCCCCAGTATTTACTGGGGCTGTTTGTAGGTAAAGTAATGAGTGAAAAAGCACTGACGTTAAAGCAATCTGGAGTTCGCTGGCTGTGGTTAGCAATTCTGGTATTTATTGCAGATATTGGCATCAAATTGGTGGTGATGGACAACATGGGCTACGGATGGGCAAACCGAATTGAGGTGTTGCCATTCTTCAACCTACTTTATGTTCATAACTACGGTGCTGCATTCAGCTTCTTGAGCGATCAAGCCGGTTGGCAGCGTTGGTTATTTACAGGTATCGCGTTTGTTGTGACGGGTCTTTTGACCTACTGGATGAGCAAGCTTCCAGCAAAAGAAAAATGGAACAACATTGCTTATGCACTGATTATTGGTGGTGCAGTGGGCAACGTGTTTGACCGCGTCGTTCATGGCTTTGTTGTTGATTACCTAGACTTCTTCTGGGGTAACTACCACTGGCCAGCATTCAACCTTGCTGACATGGCGATCTGTATTGGTGCGGCAATGATTATTCTGGATGGCTTCCGTAAAAAAGACGCTGACAAGTAATCTTTTGCGGTATATCGAATAACCCTAAGCGTCGTCCGTTGATTCGAGCGACGCTTTTTATTATGTTGGAGCGCCAATCAGCATATCAATGTATAAAAAGACCAAGCTGACAGCGTAATAACCCAAGAACAAGGAAGCATTAACGTGACAACAATAACCAATGAATCGGTAGTAACCCTTCACTTTACGATTAAAATGAAAGACGGATCGGTTGCAGATAGTACTCATAACATGGGTAAACCAGCGAAGTTTGTTATGGGTGATGGCAGCTTGAGTGAAAACTTTGAGCAGTGCTTGATAGGCCTCGAAACAGGCGCACAAAAAGCGATTGAGCTAAAGGCAGAAGACGCGTTTGGTATGCCAAACCCTGATCATATTCACTATATGGATCGCACTAAATTTGTAGGTGATGCAGAAGTGGAAGTTGGTACAATCATGGCCTTCAGTGGCCCTGATGGCATGGAAATCCCGGGCATTATTACAGAGATTGCAGGCGATTCAGTCACTGTGGACTTCAACCATCCTCTAGCGGGACAAGACGTGACTTTCGAAGTTGAAATTTTGTCAGTAGAATAGCGAACCAAATAAAAGATAACTTCCATGAGCAATGAAATGAAAATCCTGTTAGCTAACCCACGTGGTTTCTGTGCTGGTGTTGACCGCGCGATTAGCATCGTAGAGCGTGCGCTAGAGATGTATCAGCCACCGATTTATGTGCGTCATGAAGTGGTGCATAACCGTTTTGTGGTTGAAGGTCTAAAACAGCGTGGTGCTATCTTCGTTGAAGAACTGCACGAAGTGCCAGACAACAACATTGTGATTTTTTCTGCTCATGGTGTATCGCAGGCAGTTCGTCAGGAAGCCAAGCTGCGTGATTTGACCGTATTTGACGCAACGTGTCCTTTAGTAACCAAAGTGCATATGGAAGTGGCGCGTGCGAGCCGTCGTAATATGGAAGTGGTTCTGATTGGTCACGCAGGTCACCCTGAAGTCGAAGGTACGATGGGGCAATACGCCAGTGAAACCGGTGGTATGTACTTGGTTGAAACTCCAGCCGATGTTGAGAAACTGAAGGCGATTGTGAAAGATCCATCCGATCTTCATTACGTAAGCCAAACGACGCTTTCTGTCGATGAAACTGCCGATGTTATCGAAGAGCTACGCCGCGTGTTCCCAGATATCCAAGGTCCACGTAAAGACGATATCTGTTACGCGACACAAAACCGCCAAGATGCCGTACGTGAATTAGCTGGTGACGTAGATGTGATGGTTGTGGTGGGCTCTAAAAACTCATCAAACTCTACACGTCTTAAAGAGCTAGCTGAAAAGCTAGGGACACCTGGCTACTTAACCGACTGTCCGGAAGATATCAAACCTGAGTGGTTCGAAGGCAAAACAAAGGTCGGCGTGACTGCGGGAGCATCTGCTCCGGAAGAGCTCGTTAATCAGATTCTAGAGCGAATCAAAGAACTCGTTGGTGCCGAAGCGGTTGATGAAGTACTTGGTCGCGAAGAGAATATGTTCTTTGAAGTACCTAAAGAACTGCAAATCAAGCAAGTGGATTAATCTCCATTTATCGAATATTCAAAAGGCGACCTGTGGGTCGCCTTTTTTACATCTCTCTTAACTCATTTAGGTAATCACGAATTTGGTCTTTTCCTAAACCATCGATAATCATATCAGACATCTTCGTGATTCTTCGCTCAAGCGATTGAGCAACCTTTTCGCAATGTGCGTACATGTCTTCATCAGAACCATCGGTCGGAAAAGCATCAACTTGCCAGTTTACTCGAACACCACCTGCAAGCCACTGAGGAGCGGTTTCTTTATGTAAAGAATCACAGAGAATAATAACGATGTCGGGAAGAAACTGAGTTCGCTCCTCCCATGAATGCGTGTGGATATGCGGAATGGGGAGTTGGTGGTCATCTAAATATTTTTGTACCACTGGGTGCACCTTGCCTGTGGGATGTGAGCCTCCACTGGTGACACTAAAATCTGCTGGCAGGATATTGGTTGCGATTGACTCCGCGAGGACGCTTCGTCCAGCGTTGTGCTTACATATGAATAAAACTTTATACATCATCGCCTCGTCTTTTCAGAGCGTCCTATTTATACGCTAGCGGAAACTCAGCGATGATGTGTGAAGTTTTTGTGTTAGTGGCTAATGCCGAGCATCTCTTTGAGCACCTTTAAGTAGCGGCGGCTTACTGGTATCTCAAAGCCTGTTTTGGTAATGATTTCCGCTAACCCATTTTCCAGTAACTTGATTTCGCTAATCGCTTTAATACTGACTAAGTATTGACGATGGCAGCGGACTAGAGGGGTTTTCTCTTCCAACGTTTTTAATGTCAGTTGGGTGCTCGCGGTCTGGCTGGTGGAGCGTACATGCACGCCGCTGATATCACTGTAAGCACATTCCACCGTGTCGGTGGCCATGATAACGATGCGGTTGTGTCCGATGCACGGTATCTGAGCCAACGTGTCAGGTGTAATAGCAGACAGTTGTTGCGTTAGGGCGGATTGGCTAATGACTTTGTTTAGTCGTTTGACCGTTTTAGTTAACCGGCATGGGTCGACAGGTTTGAGCAAGTAATCAAAGGCATTGTCTTCAAATGCTTGAATCGCATACTGATCATAAGCCGTGACAAAAACCACATAAGGCATGGTTTCTGGATCAAGCATCCCAAGTAGTTCAATCCCCGTGACTTGAGGCATTTGGATATCGAGAAACACTACATCAGGCTTAAGTTCATTGATTTTTTTTAGGCCAAGGATTGCGTTTGAGGCATCGCCCACGACCTCAACTTGGCCTGTTTCATCCAGTAACTCTGCTAGCTCTTCACGAGCAAACTGTTCATCATCAATGACGAGTGCGGTTAACATCCAACATTACCTTTATTGCTTCAGCGTGCTTTTATGATTTTGGGGGAATGATAAAGCTCATTTTAGTAAATTGATGTGGCTCGCACGTAATTTTTAGCGCTGCATCACGTCCAAATTGATTAGTGAGACGTTTGTCGACAATTTCTAAACCTAGCCCTGAGTGGTTTTCTTTTGGCGGTTCAAAACTGCCTGCGTTGTCTTCGACGGTAATCAAGTGACCTTGTGGGTGTGCTTCGCTGTATATATGAACTTTACCACCTTCAAGCATGTTTGAAATGCCATGCTTAATGGCATTCTCAACCAAAGGCTGGAGTGTAAAGCTTGGTAATTTGATGTCCAGCAATTCAGGTTGAATATCGATTTCAACCTCTAAGCGGTCCGTAAAACGCGCTTTTTCGATGCTCAAGTACGAGTTCACATGTGCAAGCTCTTCCTTTAGCGTCACGGTATTAATGTTCTGCTTTAAATTGCTGCGGAAGAAGTGCGATAAATTTTGGATTAGCTCGCGCGCTTTGTCAGGGTCACGACGAGTAATCGCACTAATAGTATTGAGTGCATTAAACAAAAAGTGTGGATTCACCTGAGCGTGAAGCAATTTTATTTCTGCTTGGGCGAGTAAGGCTTGTTGTTGTTGGTAATCGCCATAAAGGATTTGGCTAGATAGAAGCTGGGCTATTCCTTCCGCCATCGACATGTTGGCCGTCGAGAACAATTTACGCTTCGGTTCATACAGCTTTATGGTACCAATGACCTCTTTCCCTGCACGCAGTGGGATGATCAGCGCAGATCCGAGCTTGCAATCTTTTGCAATGGAGCATTGGTATGGACGCTCCGCGCCATCAAGATAAATGATGTCGTTTTTCTCCATGGAGTCTAATGTGCTTTGCGATGAAATCGGCGTGTTTGGTTTATGGTGATCATCGCCAATGCCCACAAACGCCAAGATCTTTTCTTGGTCAGTAATCGCGACAGCGCCCACTTTGGTTTCTTCGTAAATAATACGTGCGATTTTCTCTGCGTTTTCGGTGTTGAAGCCGTTGCTTAGAATTCCCACTGAGCGATCAGCAATGGTGAGCGCTCGACGCGAAAACGTCGCAGAAAACTTTTCAAAGATTGCTTTTCTGTCTTGCAGGATACTCATGAACAACGCCGCACCAAATGAGTTCGCGATGATCATAGGCGCTGCAATAGCGGACACCAGTTCATAGGCTTGATCAAAAGGTTTCGCGACGGCGAGCAGCAAAATCATTTGCACCACTTCTGCAACAAACGTGACGCTGAATACGACGCTTGGATTAAACAGCAATGCGCCTTTATTTCGCTTGATAAGGTAAACGTGGAGCAAGCCACCAATTACGCCCTCGGCGGTGGTTGAAATTGCGCAGGCTAGGTCAGTAAAGCCACCAAGAGAGTATCGATGGATGCCACCAGTAAATCCGACGGCGAAACCTACAACAGGTCCACCAAACAGCCCGCCCATAACTGCGCCGATCGCACGAGTATTGGCAATAGCATCGTTGATGTGCAGACCGAAATAGGTGCCGAGAATACAAAAGCCAGAGAAGAGTACGTAACAAATTAGGCGGTGGCTTAAGCGCGAAGAAATACTCAGCAAAGGTAAGATGATTGGCGTTTTACTTAGCATGTAAGCCAAAACTAAGTACACACACATCTGTTGTAAAAGGGAGATGACCAGTTCCATAGTGAACCTAACCTAGAATCAATGTTGTTATTGTATACCTAAGTAACCTCAAGATGCTTGGCTCAGATAGATAAGAACAGCTAAGTAAATGATGCTGCGCTGTGCTTTCTGAACCTTAAAGTGACTTGGGTATAAAACAAAAAGAGCCTGCAATTGGCAGGCTCCTATCTTAGTCACTCAGATGTGACGAGTATTACGCTGTTTCTGATACGGCTTGTGGTTTCTCTTCGTTAGCCAGTTCAGTTTCACCTTTACCCTTAGAGGTTTTGATAACGTAACCTGTCACAGCTAGGGCAAACACAATACCTACGATAGTTGATAGTTGCATTGGCAGACCAAAACCTAGCGAGCTGTTGTTTAAGATGAACGTGACACATACCGTGGTCATGAAGATAGCTGGGATAGTGGTAATCCAGTGCAGCTTGTTGTGACGCAGTAGGTAAGCGGACGCAGTCCAAAGCATCATTACCGCTGTTGTTTGGTTTGCAAAACCGAAGTAGCGCCAGATAATGCCGAAGTCTACTTGAGTTAAGATACCGCCGATAACGAACAGTGGAAGTGCCATCAGTAGACGGTTACGTAGCGTTTTTTGTTCCATGTTGAAGTATTCAGCAAGGATCAAGCGGCTTGAACGGAACGCTGTATCGCCAGACGTAATTGGTAGGATAACCACACCCAGGAACGCAAGGATACCACCGAACACACCTAGCAGACCAAATGATGCGCTGTATACCACGTTACCAGGGCCACCGTTTTTCACAGCTTCTGATAGAGCGTCTAGAGAGCCGAAGAAAGACAGAGCGATAGCACACCAAATTAGCGCGATAACACCTTCACCAATCATTGCACCGTAGAATACGAAGCGACCGTTTTTCTCATTTTCCATACAACGCGCCATCAGTGGAGACTGAGTTGCGTGGAAGCCAGAGATAGCGCCACATGCGATAGTGATGAACAATGCAGGCCATAACGGCATGTCATTTGGGTTGAGGTTAGAGAACATGTCCGAAACTTGGAAGTCACCCATTACTGTGTGTTCGCTAGAGAAAGCAACGGCTGTCATTAGACCAACAGACATAAAGATAAGTAGGGCGCCAAACAGTGGGTAGAAACGACCAATGATTTTATCGACAGGAACAATCGTCGCAATGATGTAGTAAGCAAAGATAGCAATAACCATTGTAGTCATGCTTACGCTCAAGCTTGTTTGATCATTGATGAGGTTAGTAATCATGCCAGCAGGGGCTGAAACGAACACTACGCCAACTAGAAGCAATAGGACAATGGCAAAAATATTCATAAAGTGTTTTGCGCCATTACCTAGGTAGCGACCTGTAATGGTAGGTACAGATGCACCGCCGTTACGCACTGAAAGCATGCCTGAGAAGTAATCGTGTACTGCACCAGCAAAAATACAACCGACTACAATCCAAAGCATCGCCGCAGGACCGTATAGTGCCCCCATGATCGGGCCAAAAATTGGACCAACACCTGCGATGTTAAGTAGTTGAACTAGGTAAACTTTCTTTGTTGACATTGGAACGAAGTCAACACCGTCCGATTTGGTGTGAGCTGGCGTTTGGCGTTTTTCATTGATGCCGAAAATCTTCTCGACGAAAGCACCGTAGATGAAGTATCCGCCGATTAGGGCTGCGACACAGGTTAGAAACCACATCATAGCAATTGTCCTTGGTCTTAGTTGGGTAGGGTAATTTTTTAATCTCAGGATGCATGTTATGCGTCACTTGTGTTAAATGCATTCGGTTAGTAGATGAGTGGTCGAATAGAGCACTGAGTGGTCGATATGCTGCTTGAGCGGTTTTTAAAAATGGCGAAAGGTTGATGACAGTCTTGAGCGGCTGATTTGAGTCATCAGTGGTTAAATCTGCAAGCTCAGCGGCAAGCGCCAATAATTAGTGGTAAGCTTATTTTTGAAAACAATTACTTAAGGAAGAACCATGAAAAAGGTAACGGTAGGTCTGGCACTGGCTTTACTTGCAGGATGCACAGCAACGACAGCAGATCTTGCCAAGTCGGGAGATTGGCATCAGATCGGATATCAAGATGGCATAACCGGACACACATCGCGCACGATGGGCGAGCTTCGTGAATTGGGTAGTGTTAAGCAAAGTGACTACGACCAAGGTTATTTAGAAGGTTTACGTGAGTACTGTAATCCTGCTTTTGCGTATCAAATGGGGTTATCTGGTCAGTATTACGAAGGGGTTTGTGAAGGTACTGAGCAAGCGCAAAAATTCCGCATGGAATGGCAACGTGGTTGGAATGAATACTCAAATTAATAGTCAATAAAGCCGTTGTTACACTGTCTGCATCACATAAATGTGGCAAAGTCTTCCTTATTAAACTATGTTCATATTGCTTGATAGTGAGCACAGAAAAAAGGAATCACATTATGTCAACGCAAATGGCTGGTGGCTGGAGTCCATTTCATGAACTCACAGCAGAGAATAAAGAAGTATTTGCTAAAGGTATCGAGGGGTTTGTCGGTGTCAAATACTCCCCTTTGGTTGTGGCTACTCAAGTCGTAGCCGGACAAAACTATGCGTTTTTCTGTAATGCAGAAGTTGTCTACCCTGGAGCACAACCATACCCAGCAATGGTTCATATGTTCAGTGACCTTGAAGGTAAAGTCGGTATTACTCACATTGAACGATTGAACTACTAAATTAAGCCATAAAAGGCGCCTGACTTTTAAATAAGTGAGGCGCTTTATTGATTAAGATTGATTAGCTTGCTCGATCACGACTTTTCTTAAATATCCTTGCTTGGCGTTCAGTTGCTCAGTTGCGCTTTCTTTATCCAGCCCGGTTAAAATCATCAAAATCGCTAACTTGGCGTCGTAGTCAGTTTCTTTGAGCGCCGTTTTAGCCTCTTGGTTAGTACAATCTGTTGCTTGCATAACAATACGAGCCGCTCTTGCAACTAGCTTTGCATTCGTCGCTTTCACATCTACCATTAAGTTCTGATAACTTTTGCCCAGGCGAATCATGCTTGCGGTAGTGAGCATGTTCAGTACGAGTTTTTGTGCTGTCCCTGATTTTAAGCGAGTGGATCCCGTTAACGCTTCAGGTCCAACAACGGGGCTAATCGCAATATCAGCAATATCTGCAATCGGAGAGTCAGGGTTACAAGATAGTGCTACAGTGGTGGCACCAAGCTCGTTCGCATACTCTAAGCCACCAATCACGTAAGGTGTTCGTCCACTTGCCGCAATACCAACGACGACATCGCGTTGTGTTAGCGTATTCTCTTTAAGATCTTGCTCGCCCAATGCTGGGTCGTCCTCCGCCCCTTCTTTTGCACGGAACATTGCCTCTTTTCCACCGGCAATAATACCAACGACCATCTCTGGATCTGTGCCAAAAGTTGGTGGGCATTCTGAAGCGTCCAAAACGCCAAGTCGACCACTGGTACCCGCACCGATGTAAAACAACCGACCTCCGACCTTAAATGCTTCCGTGATCTTATCAACGGCTTCAGCGATCTCAGGCAACACTTTTTCAACGGCAAGAGGAACGAGTTTGTCCTGTTGGTTGATGCGTTGAACAATATCGAGAGAAGGCAGCAAGTCGATGTCCATGGTGTCTGGGTTTCGCCCTTCAGATACCAGATGGGATAAAGCTGCGATAAGTGCATCGTTCGTCATAATGAATTAAGCCTTTTTGTTTAGGATCTATTGCCCTTAATTTTTTGAATAGAGTACACCCAGTGAAGCGAGACGACTTGCCCCCGTAACTTCCGGTAAGTTGCTAGGGAGGCCGTGAATATGGCGCTGCGCAAGCCAAGCAAACGCCATTGCTTCCATGTAGTCGCCATCAACACCTTTTTCTGCCGTTGTCGCAACGCTCCATTGTGGCAATAACTTAGCTAGTCGCTGCATTAAAAGTGGGTTTCTTGCTCCACCGCCACAGACCAATAGTTGAGGCGTGCTGCCATGAGAAAACTTGTCGACTTCGTTGGCAATGGTAATTGCAGAATACTCGCAAAGTGTACGTTGTACGTCTTCGATTGGTAAATTGTGATGGGCCAGTTGTTGATGCAGCCAGTCAATATTGAACAGTTCTCGCCCGGTACTTTTAGGGGCAGGCATGGCGAGGTAAGCTTCTTTGAGTAATTGAATCAACAAAGTAGCGTTTACCGTTCCTTTAAGTGCAAATTGTGCATCTTCGTCGAAGCTTTGCCCAGTATGCAGCGCACACCATGCGTCCATCAACATATTGCCCGGGCCTGTGTCATAGCCAATGACTGGTTGTTCTGGATGCAGTACCGAGATATTGGCAATGCCTCCAATGTTAAGTACCACAGTTGTGGAATCCTGCATCGCAAAAATGCTTTTATGGAAAGCAGGGACGAGTGGGGCACCTTGTCCACCTAGCGCCATGTCTTTACGACGAAAATCCGCTACCGTATCAATGCCTGTTTTGACCGCGATAATGTTTGCATCGCCCAATTGAGTGGTAAACGGCAAGTTTCCGGTAGGCTGATGGAACACTGTTTGACCGTGATTACCAATCGCACGAATTTGCTCTGCGACGTAACCAGACTTATTGAGCAGCTGTAACACAGCATCTGCAAATAGGTGGCCGAGCTGGTGGTCAAGTTCACCTATGGCTTTTAAATTTGTTGCTTGACCGGTACAAACAGATAACAGCATGTCTTTTAGCGCTTCGGGCATTGGGTAGTCGTCGTGCGCAATCAGGCGAACATGCTCATCGCTTATTTCAACTAGAGCGGTATCAACGCCATCCATACTCGTTCCAGACATCACACCAATGTACAGTTCGTTAAATTTCATAGCCGATCTCGTCAATTCTTCATTCACTTATTGTAAAGCAAATCTGAAGCGAATAACCTCATCGAATACGAGATATTCAGCCGATTTTGAGGAGAAAACATGGGACCGTTATGGGTTGACGTTGCGGGGTATGAACTGACCGCTGAAGACAAAGAAATCTTGGAGCATCCTACGGTTGGTGGCTTAATTCTATTTGCTCGCAACTATCATGATAGCGAACAGCTTCAAGCACTTACTCAATCCATCCGAAAGGCGGCTAAGCGCCCGTTTTTGATCGGTGTGGATCAAGAAGGCGGCCGAGTGCAGCGCTTTCGTGAAGGTTTCTCATTAATTCCTGCTGCTGATGAGTACGCTAAACATCAAAATGGTGAAGAGCTTGCTCGTATGGGCGGTTGGTTAATGGCAGCAGAGCTGATTGCCCATGATATTGATTTAAGCTTTGCCCCGGTACTTGACCAAGGCCATCAATGTAAAGCGATCGGTAACCGTGCATTCGGTGAAGATGCCGATACCATTCTTCGCTATAGCACTGCTTATATGCAAGGAATGAAGAGTGTTGGCATGGCAACGACAGGCAAGCACTTCCCTGGACATGGTGGCGTGATTGCAGACTCACATCTAGAAACACCATACGACGAGCGCAGTGATATTTTTGAACAAGATATGGCGATCTTCAAAGCGCAAATTGATGCCGGTATTTTAGATGCCATGATGCCTGCTCACGTGATTTTCCCACATTATGATGCTCAACCAGCCAGCGGTTCTGAATACTGGTTAAAACAGGTCCTGCGTCAGCAATTGGGTTTTAAAGGTTTGGTTTTTTCGGATGACTTGACCATGGAAGGCGCTGCGATTATGGGCAGCCCAGCCGAGCGAGGTGCTCAAGCATTGAGAGCTGGTTGCGATATGTTGTTAATGTGTAATAAACGAGAAGCGCACGTTGAGGTATTAGACAACTTACCGGTTTCAACCGTGCCACTCGCGGATGGATTACTAAAAAAACAGTCATTTTCTCCAAGCGAACTTAAGCTATCTCAAGAGTGGAAAGCGGCGAGTGAAGCGATGAAACGCTTGACTAGCTAAACCTCTTGTAAAAGATTCAAAACAGCGATGAGAAGCCAAAGTTAATTATACTTTGGCTTTTTATTTAACTGTAAACCTAGGTTTACACTAAATGTTTTTTATTCTGTACGCTTGTTTTTCTTTTTTAGCCTGTTATCTTGTCGTTAAAGCTTAGTTGTCTCACCAAAGGTTTGGTTGGGTGTAAAAATAAATATACAGGTTAGAGTTATGCAGAAAAGTGAGTTGAGCAATATTAATATTATCGAAGAACAGGTTCTTATTACTCCGGAGGAACTAAAAACCAAGCTTCCTTTGAGTGAAAAAGCACGTCGCTTTATTCAAGAGTCTCGTCAAACTATCGCTAATATTATTCACAAGAAGGATCACCGCCTGCTTGTTGTATGCGGTCCATGTTCTATCCACGACGTAGAAGCGGCGAAGGATTACGCAAAGCGACTTAAAGCACTCTCTGAACAACTAAGTGACCAACTGTATATTGTTATGCGTGTTTACTTTGAGAAGCCGCGCACCACGGTCGGCTGGAAAGGCCTGATCAATGACCCACACCTAGACGGCAGTTTCGATATTGAACACGGTCTGCATGTTGGACGCGAACTTCTGGTGGAGTTGGCAGAGATGGAAATCCCGCTCGCGACTGAGGCTCTAGACCCAATTAGCCCACAATACTTGGCGGATACTTTTAGCTGGGCAGCCATCGGTGCTCGTACGACGGAGTCACAAACTCACCGTGAAATGGCAAGCGGCCTGTCTATGCCAATCGGTTTTAAGAATGGCACCGATGGCAGTTTGGCAACCGCAATTAACGCGATGCAAGCTGCGTCCTCTAGCCACCGTTTTATGGGAATTAACCGTGAGGGACAAGTCGCACTGTTGACCACCCAGGGCAATGCTAATGGACATGTGATCTTACGTGGCGGCAAGCAAACTAACTACGATTCGGTATCAGTCACTGAGTGTGAGCAAGAGATGGCGAAATCTGGTCTTGATGCTTCATTAATGGTGGATTGCAGTCACGCCAACTCACGTAAAGATTACCGTCGCCAGCCATTAGTCGCGGAGGATGTGATTCATCAAATCCGTGAAGGCAATAAATCTATTATCGGTCTTATGATTGAAAGCCATATCAATGAAGGAAATCAATCTTCTGACTTAGCTCTTGAAGAGATGAAATACGGTGTATCTATCACTGACGCATGTATCAATTGGGATTCAACTGAGGCACTATTACGTCATGCACATGAAGAGCTAGTGCCTTTCTTAGAAAATCGTCTAAAGGCTAATTAATACAGGATTTAAGGAACATCAATGGCAGTTGAACTTAACGCATTACGCGATCAGATTGATGCAGTCGACAAGCAAATGTTGGAGCTATTGGCTCAGCGTTTAGCGCTCGTAGAGAAAGTTGGGGAAGTAAAAAGCGAACATGGTTTGCCAATTTATGCTCCAGACCGCGAAGCGGCGATGTTAGCTTCTCGTCGCGCTGAAGCTGAAAAAATGGGAATTCCTCCACAGCTTATTGAAGATATTCTGCGTCGAACAATGCGTGAGTCTTATGCCAGCGAGAAAGATTCCGGTTTTAAGTGTTTGAACCCTGATTTACGCTCAGTTGTTATTATTGGTGGTAATGGTCAATTGGGTGGCCTGTTTGGGCGTATGTTCAAATTGTCGGGCTACCGGGTCAAAGTTCTCGGCAGTAAAGACTGGGATCATGCGGATGAGATTCTAGACAACGCGGGTTTAGTCGTGGTCACGGTGCCGATTCATCTAACGGAAGGGGTGATCGAAAAACTGGGGAACTTGCCGCAAGACTGCATTCTGTGTGACCTGACTTCTATCAAGTCGAAGCCTCTGCAAGCAATGTTGAATGTGCACCAAGGTCCTGTGGTTGGTTTGCACCCAATGTTTGGCCCAGATGTTCCGAGCCTTGCCAAGCAGGTTATTGTGTACTGTGATGGCCGTGGTCACGAGCATTACCAATGGCTATTGCAACAGTTTGGGATTTGGGGCGCAAGCTTGTGCCAAATCGATGCACAAGAGCACGATCATGGCATGACGTTGATTCAGGCGTTGCGCCACTTCACGTCGTTTGCTTACGGTATGCACCTTAGCAAAGAGAATCCGAACATCGATCAGTTGTTGAAGTTAAGCTCGCCAATCTACCGCCTTGAATTGGCGATGGTGGGACGACTGTTTGGTCAGGATCCGAACTTGTACGGTGATATCATTTTCTCTTCTCAAGAGAATATCGATATGATCAAGCGATTCCATCAGCGTTTAGGTGATGCGGTAGCGATTCTGGATAGCAGAGACAAAGCGCGATTCATCGAAAGCTTTAAGCAGGTGAGTGATTGGTTTGGTACTTATTCTCAACAATTTATGAATGAGAGCCAAAACTTACTCAAACAGGCGAATGATAATATTCATCGCGGCTAATCACGGGTCATTTAGCCGTGCAGAGCCCGAAACAAAAAGAGCAGCGTAAGCTGCTCTTTTTCGTGTTGATGGACAAATCAGTTCGTCGCAGTATTACTCGTATCTTCACTTGATACTGTGTTGATACTGGTATCGCGATAGGGTGAATTGGTTAAATTGACTTGTAGACGTACAACGTTATCAATCAATTGAACCAAAGGTCCCCATTTCACTTTTTTCTCTTTTTCAAAGACGTCATTGAAGTTTTCTGGCGTCCACTCCATTAAGTATTGAGGATTGAGTGCTCGTCCGAGGAAGCGTACTTCATAGTGCAAGTGTGGCCCTGTGGAGTTGCCAGAGTTACCGCATTGAGCAATGATGTCGCCTTTACTAACAAACTGACCGCTTTTCACTTTGAAGCGTTGTAGATGAGCAAAGGAGCTCATAAAGCCAAATGAGTGACGAATGGTGACATAGTTACCATAACCACGATTGCTCGGGCGAACGGTTTCCACCACACCGTCAGCCGGTGCCAGGATCTCTTCTCCTCTTTTACAAGTCAGATCGATACCAGTATGAACATGTCTCTTACCTGAAATCGGATTAATACGACTGCCGTAAGAAGAAGAAATACGTTGGTATGTGACTGGACTGTCATTTGGTATCAAACGGAACATCGTCGCTCGAACAGCAGAATCGATAGCGGCTGCGTCAATTCGCTCCTCTAACCCCATGCTGTTCTCATCGATCATCAACTCTTCGTCTGCGAGACCTAAAACCGATTCAACGTCGAATACCCGTTTGCCCAATAGCTGAATTTGATTGTTTTTGTCAGTCAAAGACTGGGAAAGTGAATGATTGGTATCAAGCTGCTCTTCGTAAAGAGCCGTCACTTCGGCCTTTTCACTTTCCAGTTTGGCGATGATTTGTGTTAGTTCGTCTATATTGTGCATCTGCTGCTGATTAAGGTACCACGTGCCACCAACGACGGCGGGTAATGACAATACTGAAGCAAATACTGCTAGGACCGAACTGCGGCCCAAATAGAACTGCTGATCGCCGTCTTTCGTCGGGATCTGCATGATGATTTTTTTAGACATAGTTATTGTTACTTAAATAGGCGTTCATTTATTTTTCTCCTAAAAACCAGAGAGGTGCTCTAACTCTCGATTCAGAAGGTCGTTATTGCCTACATTCAATTCTATAAATCGTTTTAGTTGGCTAATGCTTTCGATGTCTATCTTAGCGATCTTCAACCTAATCTCACACTTAGAGACATTCACAATTTGCGCTTTTAACGTAATCACTTGTTCGGATTGATCAAATGAAAAAGTCACATGGACTGGAAGGGTTGGATCCAAAGCCTCAGTCTCTTCCACTTTCATGAGTAAACCATGCAAGGAAAGATCTTGAATCCTAGCTTCAATTACCAAGTCACGTTGTTCTATCTTAGCTGGAGCTTGATGGAGAATACGTGAAAAGCGTCGTCTCTCTGTCATATGAATATTCTCGTCAGGTCGTCAAACAGAATCGAATAGTATATCAATACGAACAAAAAATGTTCGATTGTTGTTTGAAAAGTGTCGAGGTCGCTACAGAGTGACGTAAGTGCTATGTCATGTTCTTAACGAACGAGACGGGCTAATGAGCTCTTTTTATAACAAAGAAAACAAAGGCCGCTATGATAGCGGCCTTTGTACAAATTACAATCAAACTTTGTGGGTTGCGATTACTTCGCAATACGCTTGTATTTGATACGGTGTGGTTCTGCGGCTTCAGGACCCAATGTTTTCTTCAACCAATCCATGTACTCTGTGTAGTTACCTTCGTAGAAGTTAACTTGGCCTTCGTCACGGTAGTCAATGATGTGGGTTGCGATACGGTCAAGGAACCAGCGGTCGTGCGAGATAACCATTGCACAACCAGGGAACTCTAGTAATGCTTCTTCTAGAGCACGCAGTGTTTCAACGTCAAGGTCGTTGGTTGGTTCGTCGAGTAGCAACACGTTGCCGCCCGCTTTAAGAAGCTTCGCAAGGTGGACACGGTTACGCTCACCACCCGATAGCTCACCAATAATTTTTTGTTGGTCACTGCCTTTAAAGTTAAAGCGTGAACAGTATGCGCGAGCTGGGATTTCGAAGTTGTTGATCTTAATGATATCAGCACCTTCAGAGATCTCTTGGAATACGGTTTTAGAATCGTCCATGCTGTCACGGAACTGATCGACAGATGCTAGTTTTACTGTATCGCCCATCTCAATTGTGCCCGAGTCTGGTTGTTCAGTACCACTTAACATCTTGAATAGCGTCGATTTACCTGCGCCGTTAGCACCGATGATACCAACAATTGCACCTTTAGGGATGCTGAATGACAGGTCATCAATCAGAACACGACCGTCAAATGACTTGGTCAGGTTCTTCACTTCAATAACCTTATCACCTAGACGCTCACCTGGTGGGATAAACAGTTCATTGGTTTCATTACGTTTTTGGTGATCAGAGCTTTGCAGTTCTTCAAAGCGAGCCATACGTGCTTTTGACTTCGCTTGACGACCTTTAGGGTTTTTACGTACCCACTCAAGCTCTTTCTCGATAGTCTTTTGGCGAGCACTCTCTTGGGAGGCTTCTTGTTGTAGACGAGCGTCTTTTTGCTCCAGCCATGAGGTGTAGTTGCCTTCCCATGGGATACCTTCACCACGGTCCAGTTCTAAGATCCAGCCCGCAGCGTTATCTAGGAAGTAACGGTCGTGGGTGATGGCTACTACGGTACCTGTGTAATCCACTAAGAAGCGCTCTAGCCAAGCCACTGATTCTGCATCTAGGTGGTTGGTAGGTTCATCAAGCAGTAGCATGTCTGGCTTAGAAAGTAGCAAGCGACAAATAGCCACACGGCGGCGTTCACCACCTGATAGGTGCGCAATTTTTTGGTCCCATTCAGGTAAACGTAGTGCGTTTGCTGCACGCTCAAGCGCATTTTCTAGGTTGTGGCCATCTTTCGCTTGGATAAGGGCTTCTAGCTCGCCTTGCTCTTTTGCAAGTGCGTCGAAGTCTGCATCTGGTTCAGCGTATGCTGCGTAGACTGCGTCCAAACGTTTCAGAGCGTCAGCAACGTCAGCAACCGCTTCTTCAACAACTTCACGAACGGTTTTTGATTCGTCTAATACTGGTTCCTGAGGTAGGTAACCTACGTTTAGACCAGGTTGTGGACGCGCTTCACCGTCGATATCCGTGTCGATACCTGCCATGATACGTAGCAGTGTGGATTTACCTGCACCGTTCAGACCTAAAACACCGATTTTCGCACCAGGGAAGAAGCTCAGAGAGATGTCTTTAAGAATTTGACGCTTAGGTGGCACAATTTTGCTCACCCGCGACATGGTATATACGTATTCAGCCATTGCCGATCGTTCCTAAATTAACTGTCATTCAAACCCATCATTTTATACCAAGTGCTTTGTTTTTGTTACCGCATTGCAAGAATTTCCCTAACGAATGGATTTCTTATTTTGAGCTGACCGGAAACTTACACGGTTAGGGTATACACTTTTGTTATTCGTTAAGAATGACGAAATGTTTTCTATGCGAGTTAGAAACGCTTTGTCTCCATCGTCTTAAAAGTTTGACGAGTACAATTTTTAATACACTAAGTTGCTTTACATGGACATCTGCATTCTGTGTAAATAGATGCATGTGTGAAAATTGCCTTAACATCACATGAACTCTAACAAAACTAGGCTTTAGGGCAGTATATGTCTGGGGAAAATGACACAAATGAGATTCAACGTATCTGAATTGGCTAAAAACGTATGCTGCGCCGCCGCGTTGTGTGCTATGAGTTTGAGTGCTAATGCCGCGCTGAGTTTGGAAAAGCAGCGCGAAGTATATGAGCAAGCTCAAGATTTATTAGATAAAAATGACATCGACGGATACCTTTCGATTCGTCCTAAAATTTCTGACTATCCACTAACGCCTTATGTGGATTACCGCACTTTTATTAGACAGTTACCGGAAAAGTCACCACAACAGGTGAACGAGTTTATTTCTGAGCACGAGTCTTTTCCATTTTCTCGTCGAGTTCGCGCTCCATACCTCAATCATCTTTATAAGCAAAAAGATTGGAAAACCATTACTGAGTTTCAAAAAGTCATTCCTAGTGGTGAGCGTTACCAATGTATTTTCTACGTCGCTCAATTAAAGCAAGGCAAGAAAGTCGCGGCGTTTAAAGGGGCTGAACATATGTGGTTACGTGGCATCAGCATTGCTGATGAGTGTGACCCATTATTTGAAGCATGGGACAAGGCGGGTGAGCGTACCGATGAACTGATTCTACAGCGTATGTTACTGGCGTTTGATGCTCGTAATGGCGGTTTGATGAGTTACTTGCTCAAACTGCCTAAATCAGCGCAGGCAAAGCAACAAGCCAAAGAAATGAAAGCGTTGTTTGATAATCCTTCAAGTGTTGCGGAATTCGCGAAGAAAAAACCTGCGAATGATTTTAATCGAGCGCAAAGTGAATATGCGTTAGAAAAGTTGGCTCGCATGAACACTAGCCAAGCACAAGGTGCGTACGATGTCGTCATTAAAGGACAGAAGTTTTCTCCAGAAAAAGCGCAAGAACTTGCCGACTATATTGCATTTCGATTGACTCGTACGGAGTCTGAGTCATTAGCTAAATGGCGCGATGATAAAACGAAAACCAGTCAGTACTTACCGTTGATTGAAACGCGCATCCGCTTAGCGATTCAAAATGCAGATTGGAAAGGCGTACAAGAGTGGATTGCTGTTCTAAATAAAGAAGAGCAAGCCACGCTACGCTGGCAATATTGGCTTGGAAGAAGTGAAATAGCGTTAGGTGATGACATCGCGGGGAAACAGCGTTTAGCAACTCTGCTTGGGCAACGAAACTTCTACAGTGTGGCTGCCGCCAATGCAATCGGACAATCAATCAAATACCCAACGCATACGGTTAAGTTGGATAAGAAAGTTGTTCAACCCTATCAAGACTCGCTAGCTCGTATCGAAGAGTTGATCGCGACGGATAAAATCGCAGCAGCGAAGAGTGAATGGGCACACTTACTGCGCCGCGTAGGGAAAGATGAAAAGGCGATGTTGGCGGCTTATGCATCATTTAAACGTTGGCATCACCTAACGGTGACCGCGAGTATTCAGGCGCAGATGTGGGATAATATCGAACTTAGGTTCCCAATAGCACACCGCTGGTGGTTTAACTTTTATGCGAAAAAGCACAACATTGATCCCATCACGATGATGTCTCTCGCTCGACAGGAAAGTGCGTTAGATGTTGAAGCCCGCTCTCCAGTCGGCGCTCGTGGTCTTATGCAGATCATGCCTGCGACGGCGAAGTACACGGCACGTAAATATAAGTTGAGTTATCAAGGTACGCAGGATCTCTACAATGTAGGAAAAAATATCGAAATTGGTAGCCATTATTTGCAAGGTTTATTAGAGGATTACGATAATAATCGTATTTTTGCTCTTGCTGCTTATAATGCAGGTCCTAACAGAGTAAAAACGTGGCGAGAGCGTACCCAAGGAAAAGTGGATGCTTATGCCTTTATTGAGGCAATTCCATTTAAAGAGACGCGCGGTTATGTACAAAACATCTTGATGTTTGAAACATACTATCGTGATCTTTTGGGTATCGATGGCGCGTTCTTGAATCAACATGAGATCAATACCAAGTATTGAGTGAGGTAACTTGATGTCGCACGAACCCGAGTACAAAGACTGGCAACAGATTATTGAGCTAATTCGAACAAGTATGGGCACCCAGCAAGATGACATGCTGTTAACTATGCTGATGTCACGTGATGAGAGAGAGTCATTAATATCACGCGTTAATATAATTAACGAACTTCTTAAAGGAGAATTATCTCAACGTCAGATCAGTCAGATGCTTGGTGTGGGCATTGCCACCATTACTCGTGGCTCTAACGAACTAAAGTCGAAATCTGATGAAGAAAAAGACAAGTTGAAAGTCTTGTTAGAACAAGTTGCGGTATCTAAGTAGACAGTATATCCAATTTGCTTTTAGGCCTTGGTGTTACAAGTGACTAAGATAACGTATTACAAAGGGCGGAAATATCCGCCCTTTTGCGTATCTAAAGAATAGGCTGAGTGTTATAAATTTGAAGGAAAGTGCTCAGGGTTTGTGAATGGAATTAAAGCCAGAATCAAGGCTTGGTGATAGACTGAGCTTCGAGTTAGCTGGTTTTGGGTTAGCAGGCTAATAGCGCCACCTTTCTGTTTGATGTTATCAGTACCAAACACTTCGTCCATTACATCTCCCAACTCATTCGCATCCTTGAGTTTTTCCAAGACTTTTGGCGGCAACATTAAGCTTGCAGAACGAGATTCACCGCGGTGAGTCTCTGATTCAACAACCATCCAAGCAAACGTCACGTTTGCTTCAATTCCCGCTTCGAGACCGACATAGTAATCCGCGTTTGGCATCTCTACTTTTGCGTTTTTAACGCGGTTTAGCGCACCACGATGAGTTTCTTCATTCGTCATGGGCTGATCTGCGACCTCACTCGGTACACTGATGCCAACGAAGTTGAACTCTTGATGCGGAAATGCATTACGAAATGCACTTTGAACTGCATTAATTTTGGCTGGGTTTAGCGATGCGATTACGACTTTTTGGGTTGCCATGATCTTTTTACTCACTGGTGTCTATTAACTCAATTTTACTTGCGTAGGCTTTACGTTCTCACTCGGGTAACAGCCTAATACTTTCAAGTGCTTAGTGATTTTTGTCAGCTCTTCAAGTGCCTGTTGCATTTCTGTCGAAGCAAGATGTGATGTCAAGTCTACGTAGAACATCTCTTCCCACGGGTTCCCCATAATTGGGCGTGATTCTAGCTTGGTCATATTGATGCCGTAACGTTGCAGCACTAATAGTGTTTCAACCAATGAGCCTGCCTCTTGGGAGGTCGACATGATCAATGTGGTTTTTGCTGGAATCTGAGTAGAAACTTCAACCGGTTTACGAGCAACCACGATAAAGCGAGTATGATTTTCGGTTTGGTTTGCGATGTTGCCTTGAATTGCTTGCAAGCCATATAGCTTACCGCTTGATGCATTACCAATTGCAGCCACATCATCACGATCCATCTCTTGGACTTTCTGCATTGCATCTGCTGTGCTCGCGCAGGATTCCAGCTTTACCCCTTTCATACGGCTTAAAAACTCACTGCACTGTTGGTGTGGCTGAGGGTGAGAATAAAGCGTTTTAATATCTTCCAGACGAATGTCTTTTTTCGCAACCAAGCAGTGTTCGATTGGTTGAGTTAGCTCTCCAACGATGTAAAGCGTCGTGTGTTGTAGTAAGTCATACACTTCATTAATAGAGCCTGAGCTGGTGTTTTCGATTGGCAGAACGCCATAATCAGCATGGCCAGATTCAACCGTTTGAGTCACTTCTTTAAAGTGCTCGCAGTTGAGCTCGATAAGCTCCGTATTTTTACGACTGAAGTATTCGCGACTTGCCAAGTGCGAATAAGAGCCTTTGGCTCCTAAAAAAGCGACGCGAGCAAGTGGCTTACGGCTTTGCTGTGGGTTAACGAGATTTTGCAGATAACTTTGTTGAAGCAGAACTGAGTCTTCAATGATGGTATGGAAAAGCTTGGTGATGTACTGCGCGTCAAGTTCGTATTTATCTTGGCCATTAGAAATTAGCTTGACCAATAATTGCTGTTCACGGACGGCGTCGCGAACAGGCTTTGAGGTTTGTACTTTGCTTTTGGCTACTTCAATGCTGAGTTTACGGCGCTCAGACAACAAGCTGAGAAGTTGGTCATCCAACTCATTCAAGCGTAAACGAATTTCTTCGAGGGAAATAGGTTGGTCAGTCATCAATTCTTTCCTTATAAAAAAGCCTCCCGATTTGGGAGGCTTTCTGTTTGTTTTTGACTTTTCTTTCACAAACGAGTTCGCCCCTCCAACTATGGGAGGAAAAAGAAGTCAAAAATAAACAGTGAGGTTAAATGCATAAATAGTGCTTAATTTATGAGTGTTTAAACACAATAAGCAAGGCTGGGGAGAGCGTCAAGCAAAAAAATAGCGCCTTTCGGCGCTATTTCCTCAATCTGTTCAGTTTACTCTTCTTCTTCCACTAGCTCAGGCTTACTTGCACGTCGAGCTTCAGGTTTGTGGGTCAGCTTGTTCAATTGTCGTTCTAGTTTTTGCTCCACTTCGTTGATAGCTGCGTAAAGATCTTCGTGAGTTGCTGAGGCAATGAGCTGGCCTTTAGGAACTTTGATAACCGCTTCGAATTTCTTCTGTTTGTTTGGTTCCTCACTGAAAGTTGCTTGGCAACCAATTAGGTCTACTTGCCATTTCTCCAGTTTTTTAAATTTGCTCTCAATATGAGCTCGGATTGCAGAGGTGATTTCGATGTTTTTGCCAGTGATATTCATTGTCATAAGTGTTTTTCCTCTGTTGCATCCCTCATGGGTTGAGTTCAGATTACCGCTTTAAGCATAAAAAAATGTGATTCAGATCATTATTTTGCTCGGGTTTTTTATGATGAAAAATGAATGTGATCTCACTCAAGAACTTCTGAGATTTATCGTGAAATTGCTTGTTATCGGTTAGTAAATCCGTAGATTGGGTAGAGTACTCAGCTGAAAACGGCCTCGTTTTTAGGGAAGTTTTACGGCCTAATATTTGAGGTGGTTAAAATTTAACTACACGTAAGGTGTGATGACGATCACTGAGTCTTTCCAATGAATCCATTTAAAAAGCCGCTTACTGTACAAGCGGCTTTTTACTGTCTGGCATTTGGCTGACTTTTCGTAGCGGTATCATGAAAATGGGGTCTTTTGGGGCTAGTGAAACCCTTTCTAGACTTTTGACTTGGTCCAAGCTTTCTAGTTGTTTGTATATTATGTAGTAGCGATTAATGCTTGTGACGTACCCAACCGTTGAGCTTAAACTTTTCCGCATAACGACTTCCACGTTATTAAACCAAACATTAGGATCGTAACCTTGTTGGGCTGCACGCTTACGAATACGCTCTACATTGCCGGGGCCCGCATTGTAAGCCGCCAATGTAAAGTAGAGTTTATTTTGTGCAGTAATATCAGGATCACTGAAGTACTGCTTACGCAAAAAAGCTAAGTATTTCACTCCAGCATGAATGTTGTTTTCTAATTGTCGAACATTTTTGATATTGATATTCGGATCTTGAGCGGTGCTGGGTAGGACTTGCATTATGCCAACGGCACCTCGGCTTCCAACTAGGTCGTTATTAAATCCTGATTCCTTGTAAGCGATTGCAGCGATCAGTAAATAGTCGATATCGTATTTCTCACCATAGCGTGAAAATAGCGCTGCGAGTTTTTCTAGTTGAGCAATTTTCTTAGGGTTAAGAGCTCTGTTCAACCATCCCGTGTTATCGATGTATTTACTGTAAATAACGTTACCGAGTAGTGTCCCAGAGCGAGACTTCTGGATGAACTTATTCACGACGGCTTTTAATTTGGGACTATTTTCTCGCATTGCCCAAGCAATTTTGCCATTTTTGCGGATAGGGATTTTTTTGTGAACCCGAATATCATCCATCACTTTCAGCCAAAGCTTGGCTTTATGGCTATCGAGAACAATGGCTTTGACGTAACCATTGTTGAGCATTCCGACCAGCTCATAATCTTGAAGTGTTTCTTCAATAAAGTGCACGATAACAGGCGGTAAGCCTTTTTTGTTTAGTTTCTTATTTAGTGTCTGAATGCTTTCAAAGTAGCTAGAGCTGGCGCGCACCCAAATCTCTTTGCCGCTCAGTTGTTCGATTTTCGTCATCGTTGGTGTGCTTTTGTTTGTCACTACCCACTCTTGAATGTCAGTGAGAATGGGTGAACTGAACTCCACTTTCTGTTTGCGCGTGTCGGTAATAGTCAGGTTGGCGACAACTAAGTCACCTGAACCGTTTTCTAAGGCTGGCAGTAGCTGGTCGCGGGCAACAGGAATAATTTGTACGTTAAGCTTTGGTTTGAGTTTACGAAGGTCTTTTTCGAAATGCGCCAGCAATTCCGCGCCTATGCCTTTTGGTGTGCCGCCCTCAATGTAGTAAAAGCCTAAATCAGCAGAAACTAAGACGCGCAGTACATTCTTCTCCTTGATGACGTCGAGGTCCCCAGTATAAGGAGGCTGTTTGAGCGGCGAGATTTGCAGTGCGCAAACGGAAGCAGACAATAGGAGCAGCATAACTGCGCAAAGCTTAGATATCGTCACGTTCACATCCTTTTTATAAAGGGGGGAGGAGAACTTTAAGCATATGTGGAGCTAGGAAGATCATCAAGAAAGGGCTGAATACACTATTGAGAGTAATAAAAAACCGCCACGGTAAAAACGGTGGCGGTTCAGTTTAAAGCAAGTTCAATTACTTCACAGGGTTGAGCTCTATAAGCTTTTCAGTTCTTGCTACGGCGTCTTCCAAACCAAGTTGCTTGTAGGCCTCTAGCTGGATAGTCAGTGACTTACGTGCAGCTTCTGTGTCTGGATACGCTTTTTGTAGCTCTTGGCTGCGATTAATAGCAGCGACCCAAGCTTCACGGCGAAGGTAGAAGTCAGCAGTCGCTAAATCATAGTTCGCTAGACGGTTTTTCAGCGCGACCATACGTTTTTGTGAATCTTCTGCATATGGGCTATTCGGGTAACGTTGAAGTAGTTTTTTGAAGTCATCAAACGCTTTTTTTACCGGTTCAGGATCGCGATCGCTTCGATCTACGCTGAATAAATCATGCATAAAGTTACGATCTTGCGCCATGTGGCTTAGACCTCGCATGTACAGCACCCAATCCATCTTTTCATGGGTTGGGTTTAAACGCATAAAGCGAGAAATGGTTGCCAAGCCCAAAGCAAGGTCGTCGTTTTTGTAGTACGCATAGATTAGGTCAAGCTGCACCTGTTCAGAGTAGGCACCGAATGGGTAACGTGAGTCTAATGCTTCCAGTTTCTCAATTGCAGAAAGCCAATTACCACTTTGAAGAGAAATCTGTGCGTCTGCATACAGTTCCGAAGGCGGCACATCAGGAACGATTTCTTCTTTGCTTGCACATCCAAACAGAAGGGATACCGCTAAAAGGCCTGTTAAAGTCTGACGTTTCATATCAGGAGTCTGTTCCTTGAATCTAAATATTTCTTAAGCTGCCGTTACTTTCTTTCCAGTAACAGATACAATGACGTAATAGTCTATTTTTTCACAGTCGTGAGCATTAGTCTCACAGTTTTTAAAAAAGTTCGATATGGCTCAGCAGATTGTATTAACAAATACCGTAAAAGATAGCCAGTTAGGTCAACGTTTAGACCAAGCTATCGCCGAATTATTCGCGGACTTCTCTCGCTCGCGCCTAAAAGAGTGGCTGCTTGATGGGAAAGTTCAAGTTGATGGTGAAGTTGTCACTAAACCTCGTACCAAAGTAATGGGTGGCGAGGAAATTACATTGCAAGCCGAGTTAGAAGATGAAGAACGCTGGGAAGCGCAAGATATCCCGCTAGATATCGTCTATGAAGATGAAGATATTATCGTTATCAACAAACCTCGTGACTTTGTGGTTCATCCGGGCGCTGGTACGCCTGATGGCACTGTGCTTAATGCGTTGTTGCATCATTACCCTGATATTGCAGAAGTACCTCGTGCAGGTATCGTGCACCGTTTGGATAAAGACACAACGGGTTTGATGGTGGTGGCGAAAACCGTTCCTGCACAAACTCGTCTGGTTCGCGCACTGCAAAAACGTAATATTACTCGTGAGTACGAAGCGATCGCTATTGGTCGTATGACTGCGGGCGGTAAAGTGGATCAACCTATTGGTCGTCACTCTACTAAGCGCACGCTTATGGCGGTGGCACCAATGGGCAAACCAGCAGTAACGCACTACCGTGTTGCTGAACGCTTCCGCGAACACACGCGTATTCGTTTGCGTCTAGAAACGGGTCGTACGCACCAGATTCGTGTGCACATGTCTTATCTTCAGCATCCGCTGCTCGGTGATATTGCATATGGTGGACGTGCTCGCATCCCGACAGGTGCGTCTGAAGAGCTAACGGCAATGATCCGGGGCTTCGATCGCCAAGCATTGCACGCAGTAATGCTGCGCTTTGAGCACCCAATTACGGGCGAAGTTCTTGAGTTTCATGCTCCAGTGCCTGATGACATGGTTGTGATGACTGAAGCGCTTCGTCAAGATACAGAAGAGCACGGCTTACCGGAAGAATTCTAATATGAAGACGATCATTCCGAACTGGCCAGCGCCTAAAAATGTCAAAGCTTTCGCCTCAACACGCATAGGCGGATTTTCGACAGGCCCTTACCAAGGGCTAAATTTAGGTACTCACGTTGGGGATGATTTGTCTTTAGTAGAGAAGAACCGAGCTTGGTTGGCGCAACAGGCAAGCATGCCAAATGCGCCAATCTGGTTAAACCAAACGCATTCAACCGTTGTGGCTCAAGCAAATGAACCAACAACACAGGTGCTTGATGCGGATGGTGTATTTACTTCTTCAAGCCATGTTGTTTGTTCAGCGATGACCGCCGATTGTTTACCTGTATTATTGACTAATACACAAGGTACGCAAGTAGCCGCTGTTCACGCAGGTTGGCGCGGCTTAGCAAATGGCATTGTCGAAAATGCGTTAGCGTTGTTTTCTGGTGAAGTGATAGCGTGGCTTGGCCCCGCCATTGGCCCTCAAGCCTTCGAAGTGGGTGAAGATGTTCTGCAAGCTTTTGTTGATTTTGATTCACAGGCGAATCAAGCATTTGCTCCACGCGATATCGACGGTAAATGGTTTGCTGACATGTCGGTGCTGGCAACGCAACGTCTAAACCGGGCTGGTGTGACACAAGTGTTTGATTCTGGACTTTGTACTTACCAAGATAAAGCCTCTTTTTACTCTTATCGCCGTGATGGTAAGACTGGTCGACAAGCAACCTTTATTTGGATCGAAGACTAGCTATAAGCACCAAAGTGCTAAGATGCATACTACTATTTTTGCAAAGCTATCTTTATTCATTCACTCCCTTGAAATTCCCCACCCGAGTATCCATCTTTCTAACTGTCAAAAGAATTTCCTTTAGTTGAGGTTAGGAAGGTAGATATGCGTCTTGATCGATTCACAAGTAAGTTTCAAATCGCTATCTCTGATGCTCAATCACTAGCGTTAGGGCGCGATCATCAATATATCGAGCCAGTTCACCTCATGGTGGCTTTGCTTGATCAAAATGGCAGTCCAATTCGTCCATTGCTTACTATGCTGGATGTGGACGTAACGCATTTACGCTCTAAATTGAGTGAAATGTTAGATCGATTACCAAAAGTCAGTGGCATCGGTGGGGATGTTCAGCTCTCTAGCTCGATGGGCACATTGTTTAACCTGTGTGACAAAGTGGCGCAAAAGCGTCAAGACTCCTATATCTCGTCTGAAGTCTTCCTGCTTGCCGCTTTAGAAGACCGCGGACCATTGGGGCAATTACTCAAAGAGATCGGTTTAACAGAGCAAAAAGTCAGCCAGGCAATCGAAAAGATCAGAGGTGGTCAAAAGGTCAATGACCCGAATGCAGAAGAGCTTCGCCAAGCATTGGAAAAGTTCACCATAGACCTTACCGAGCGTGCAGAGCAAGGTAAATTAGATCCTGTTATCGGTCGTGATGATGAAATCCGTCGTACTATCCAAGTATTGCAGCGTCGTACTAAAAACAACCCAGTGATTATCGGTGAACCAGGCGTAGGTAAGACAGCAATTGTTGAAGGCTTAGCGCAGCGCATAGTTAACAATGAAGTACCTGAAGGTCTGCGTGGTCGCCGTGTGCTATCACTGGATATGGGCGCACTGGTTGCTGGTGCTAAATACCGTGGTGAATTTGAAGAGCGTTTAAAATCAGTATTGAATGAACTTGCTAAAGAAGAAGGCAACGTCATCCTCTTCATTGATGAGCTACACACTATGGTCGGCGCTGGTAAAGGTGAAGGCTCAATGGATGCGGGCAACATGCTAAAACCGGCATTAGCTCGTGGTGAGCTGCACTGTGTTGGCGCAACAACATTGGATGAATATCGTCAGTACATCGAAAAAGATGCAGCATTAGAACGTCGTTTCCAAAAAGTGCTGGTGGATGAGCCGACCGTTGAGGATACCGTGGCGATTTTACGTGGCTTGAAGGAGCGTTATGAGCTTCATCATCACGTCGAAATTACTGACCCAGCGATTGTTGCTGCGGCGAGCTTGTCACATCGCTATGTCTCCGACCGTCAGTTGCCGGATAAAGCGATCGACTTAATCGACGAAGCGGCTTCAAGCATTCGTTTACAAATTGACTCTAAGCCAGAGTCCTTGGATAAGCTTGAGCGTAAAATTATCCAACTCAAAATTGAGCAACAAGCACTAAGTAACGAGCACGATGAAGCGAGTGAAAAGCGTTTGAAAGCGCTTAATGAAGAACTCAATGAAAAAGAGCGAGAGTATGCTGAGCTAGAAGAGGTTTGGAATACAGAAAAAGCAGCTCTTTCTGGCACTCAACATATTAAGTCTGAGCTTGAACAAGCTCGTATGGACATGGAGTTTGCTCGCCGTGCTGGCGATCTAAACCGTATGTCGGAGCTTCAATATGGTCGTATTCCTGAACTTGAGAAGCAGTTAGATCTTGCAACCCAAGCTGAAATGCAGGAAATGACGCTATTGCGTAATAAAGTAACCGACAACGAGATTGCAGAAGTACTTTCTAAGCAAACCGGCATTCCGGTATCCAAGATGCTAGAAGCGGAAAAAGAGAAACTACTTCGTATGGAAGACGTGCTGCATAATCGTGTGGTAGGGCAAAGCGAAGCGGTCTCTGTTGTATCGAATGCCATTCGTCGTAGTCGAGCTGGGCTTTCTGATCCAAACCGACCAATTGGCTCCTTCTTATTCTTAGGTCCAACTGGTGTGGGTAAAACAGAGCTTTGTAAGACACTTGCGAGCTTTATGTTCGACAGCGAAGATGCGATGGTCCGTATCGATATGTCTGAGTTCATGGAGAAACACTCAGTGGCAAGATTGGTGGGTGCGCCTCCAGGCTATGTCGGATATGAAGAGGGTGGTTACTTAACGGAAGCGGTTCGTCGCAAGCCGTATTCGGTAATTTTGTTAGACGAAGTAGAGAAAGCGCATCCGGATGTATTTAACATTCTGCTGCAAGTTCTCGATGATGGGCGTTTAACGGATGGTCAAGGTCGTACTGTTGACTTCCGTAATACGGTTGTGATCATGACATCTAACTTGGGTTCATCTCGTATCCAAGAGAATTTCGCAACATTAGACTATCAAGGTATCAAGAGTGAAGTGATGGATGTGGTTAGCAAACACTTCCGCCCAGAGTTCTTGAACCGTGTTGACGAAATCGTGGTGTTCCATCCACTTGGTCAAGAACACATTAAGTCCATTGCTTCTATTCAATTGGAACGTTTGGCGAAACGACTAGAGGAGAAAGGCTATCAACTAGAAGTTTCCGACAAAGCGCTCGATTTGATCGCTCAAGTTGGTTTCGATCCTGTGTATGGTGCGCGTCCTTTAAAACGTGCAATTCAGCAGAATGTCGAGAATCCGTTAGCCAAATCAATTCTGTCTGGTGAAATCGTTCCAGACAAGACAGTGCAGCTAATTGTTACTAATGACCAAATTTGTGCTCATCAATAATTGTATGGATACAGTAAAATTGAGATAAAAATCACACTAAAGGGGCCGTTTGGCCCCTTTTCTATAGTTTTTTAGAGTCTTTTGTCTGTTTTCTATACGAATAAACTAAAAAGGTGAGTTTTTTTAAAAAATGCACTTGTGTTCTTTAATGAACTCCCTATAATTCGCCTCCGTTGTCACGGGAAAGCAAGTGAAGCGGAACCTAAACAACTACGGTTAGTGAGTTAAAATTAACTCGCAGATAAATAACTTAAAAAAGTGTTTGACACGATAAGTTATCTAGCTAAAATAGCCGTCCACTTTGAAGAGAACTTCGAAGTGTGCTCTTTAAAAATATAGACCTATCAATCTGTGTGGGCACTCGTTGATGATAATCCAATTAGAAGCTTAGGCTTAAAATTAGGTTTCAATGATACGAAGTGACCATTGAATCGAAAGATTCAGCACAGTCAATTCAAACATTACTTCTGCTATTTATTAGCGAAAGGAATGTTCAGTATTCATTGAGCCGAACAAAATCTTAAATTGAAGAGTTTGATCATGGCTCAGATTGAACGCTGGCGGC